>NZ_JBPKAM010000031.1:0-63063 GCF_051216495.1 Pseudomonas baetica
AGCCTGCTCGCGAAGGCGGTGTGTCAGGCAATCGATTCGCTGATTGCCAATCCGTCTTCGCGAGCAGGCTCGCTCCCACAGGAGGGTAGTTTCTGATTTTTTAGCCCAGCACTTCACGCAGGCGATACCACAACATGCCAAGGGCCAGCAGTGGCGAGCGCAGGGCGCGGCCGCCGGGGAAGGTCATGTGTGGCACGGCGCTGAACACGTCGAAACCCTGGCTGTGGCCGGCATGGATCACCTCGCCCAGCAGTTTGGCGCACCAGTGCGTCACGTTCAGGCCATGACCGGAGTAACCCTGGGCGTAGAATACGTTGGGGTGCTGGCTCAGGCGTCCGACCTGGGGGAAACGATTGGCAGTGATGCCGATCTTGCCGCCCCATTGGTAATCGATGCGCACGCTCGCCAGTTGCGGGAAGACCTTGAGCATCTGCGGGCGCATGTAGGCCGCGATGTCCTTGGGGTCACGCCCGGAATAGTGGCAGGCACCGCCGAACAGCAGGCGGCGGTCCGCCGAGAGCCGGTAGTAATCCAGGCCGACTTTCTGGTCGCACAGGGCCAGGTTTTGCGGTATCAGTTGTGCCGCGAGCTCCTTCGACAAGGGTTCGGTGGCGATGATGTAGCTGCCAGCCGGGAGTACTTTGCCGCTGAGCTTCGGCTCCAGCTCTTCTAGGTGGGCATTGCAGCCCAATACCAGGCTGCCGGCGCGCACCGTGCCGGCGGCACAGCGGACGCGCACTGTGCTGCCATGATCGATTTCCAGCACCGGGCTCTGCTCGAAGACCCGCACGCCAAGGGACTGCGCGACTTTTGCTTCGCCGAGCACCAGGTTCAACGGGTGCAGATGGCCCGAGCCCATGTCGATCAGTCCGCCGGCATAAACGTCCGAGTTCACCACCTGCTGGCTGATCTGTCCGGGTTCGACAAGGCGAATGTCATGCGCATAGCCTGAGTCGACCAGTTCGGCATGCTCGGCTTTCAGTCCGGCGAACTGCGCCGGGGTGTTGGCCAACTCGCAAAAGCCCCAGCGCAGGTCGCAATCGATGCCGTGCTCACGGATGCGCCGACCCACCAGCTCCACCGATTCGACGCCCGCGCGCTCCATGTAGCGCACGCCTTCGGAGCCGACATATCGGGCAAAACCGCTGACATCATGACCGATGCCACGAATCAGTTGCCCGCCGTTGCGCCCGCTGGCCCCCCAGCCAATCCGTCGTGCCTCCAGCAAAATTACCGAGAGCCCGCGTTGGGCCAGTTCGATGGCCGTGTTGACGCCGGTAAAACCGCCGCCGATCACGCAGACATCGGCCACCAGGTCTTCACCCAGTGTGGGGAAGGGCGCCATGCCATGGGCCGACGCGGCGTAATAAGAGTGCGTATGTTCCTGGGTGTACTGGTTCATTGGTTGGACTTCACTTTGCTCCAGGAGCGGGTCATCAGGCGCATGATCGACTGCGGTGGCGTGGTGGAGATGTAGAGCTTGTCGAGAACTTCCTGGGAGGGATAAACCTCAGGATTGTTGACCAGTTCAGCGTCCATGAATTGTTTGGCGGCCGGGTTCGGGTTGGCGTAGCCAACCGAGGCACTGACCTTGGCGATCACTTGCGGATCGAGCAGGTCATTGATGAACGCGTGAGCTTCCTTCGCGTTGCTGGCATCGGCGGGAATCGCCAGCAGGTCGAACCACAGGTTGCTGCCTTCCTTGGGGATCGCATAGGCGATGTTCACGTTGTTTTTGGCTTCCTTGGCGCGATTGGCGGCCTGGAATACATCGCCGGAGTAGCCGAAGGCGACGCAGATGTCGCCGTTGGCCAGGTCCGAGACGTATTTGGAGGAATGGAAGTAAGTGACGTAAGGACGGATGCTCAGCAACTTGGCTTCGGCTTTTTTGAAGTCCTCCGGGTTCTCACTGCGCGGGTCCATGCCCATGTAGTTGAGCACTGCCGGGAACACCTCATCCGCCGAATCCATGATCGATACGCCGCATTGGCTGAGTTTCTTGATGTTTTCCGGCTCGAACAGCACGGCCCAGGAGTCGATGTGGTCGATGCCCAGCACTTGCTTGACCTTGTCGACGTTGTAGCCGATGCCGTTGGTGCCCCACAAGTACGGCACCGAGTGTTCATTGCCGGGATCGTTCTTCTGAAGCAACGTCAGCAGTTTCGGGTCGAGATTCTTGAAGTTCGGCAGTTCGGTGCGGTCCAGCTTGAGGAACGCACCGGCCTTTACCTGACGGGCCAGGAAGTGGTTGGACGGCACGACCACGTCATAGCCGGTGCGCCCGGCGAGCAGCTTGCCTTCCAGGGTTTCGTTGGAGTCGAAGACGTCGTAGATCACCTTGATTCCGGTCTTGGCCTGGAAGTCGGCGAGGGTGGTTTCGCCGATGTAGTCGGTCCAGTTGTAGACGCTGACCTGTGGCTGGGCTTGGGCAACGGCGCTGCACAACGTGGCCAGCGTGAGCGGAACCATGGATTTCAATAGACGCATAGCGACACCTCTTCGATTGTTGGATTTTTCAGGTGTTTCTGTAGTGTTCTGGCGATCGGTTTCGCGAGCAGGCTCGCTCCCACAGGGGAATGGATTTCAATGTGGGAGCGAGCCTGCTCGCGAAGAGGCCCTTCAGGTCAGACGCTCAGCAACAGGAACTCGCGCTCCCAAGAACTGATCACCCGCTTGAAGTTCTCGTGTTCGGCGCGTTTGACCGCCACGTAGCCACGCACGAACTTGCTGCCCAGGTAGCGGCCGATGGCGTCGCATTCTTCCATCTGGGTCAGGGCGTCCTCGATGGTGATCGGCAGGCGCAGGTTGCGGCGTTCATAGGCCCGGCCCTCGACCGCGGCGCTCGGTTCGATGCCTTCGACCATGCCGATGTAGCCACACAACAGGCTGGCGGCGATGGCCAGGTACGGGTTGGCGTCGGCACCCGGCAGGCGGTTTTCCACGCGCATCGCCTCGGGGCCCGAGGTCGGTACGCGCAGGCCGACGGTGCGGTTTTCTTCGCCCCATTCGACGTTGACCGGTGCCGAGGTGTCCGGCAGGAAACGGCGGAACGAGTTGACGTTGGGGGCGAACATCGGCAGCACTTTGGGGATGTACTTTTGCAGGCCGCCGATGTGCTGGCGGAACAGGTCGCTCATTTGCCCGTTGTCATCGGCGAAGATCGGCTTGCCGGTGGCGATCTCCACCACGCTCTGATGAATGTGCATGGCGCTGCCGGGCTCGTCGCCAATCGGTTTGGCCATGAAGGTCGCGGTGACGTTGTGCTTGAGCGCCGCTTCACGCAGGGTGCGTTTAAACACGGTGATCTGGTCGGCCAGGTCCAGCGCATCGCCATGACGGAAGTTGATTTCCATCTGCGCCGGGCCGTCTTCGTGGATCAGCGTATCGAGGTCCAGGCCTTGCAGTTCACACCAGTCGTAGACGTCCTCGAACAGCGGATCGAATTCGTTGGCGGCGTCGATGGAAAACGACTGACGACCACTTTCCGCGCGACCTGAACGGCCCAACGGCGCCTTCAACGGCAAGTCCGGATCTTCGCAGCGCTGGGTCAGGTAGAACTCCATTTCCGGCGCGACGATTGGCTTCCAGCCCTTGTCCGTGTACAGCTGCAGGACTTTTTTCAGCACGTTGCGTGGCGACAGTTCGATGGGGTTGCCGAACTTGTCGAAGGTGTCGTGAATCACGATGGCGGTCGGCTCGATGGCCCAGGGCACCACGTAAACCGCGTCGGCATCGGGCTTGCAGACCATGTCGATATCGGCAGGGTCCAGCAGGTCGTAGTAGATGTCGTCGTCGACAAAGTCCCCGGTTACCGTTTGCAACAGCACACTTTCCGGCAGGCGCATGCCTCGCTCATGCAGGAACTTGTTGGTGGGTGCGATTTTGCCGCGTGCAATGCCGGTCAGGTCGCTGACGACACACTCGACTTCGGTAATCTTGTGATCTTTCAGCCACGTGAACAGCTGATCGAAAGGGGCATTCATAAAGACCTCGTTATTGGTTTTGGTAACGCGGGGGAAGGCCGTTTTCATCTTCGGGAGTCTTCCCCTGTGGCGCGTTGACGACTATCTTGGGCGAGCCTTGCGGTTCCATCTATCCACTTTAAGCAGGACAAAGCGCACCAAAAGAGTGCGTAAGGTCACCCATGACAGCCTCTACGAACGAGTGCAATTCACTACAGGTCCAAGCCTTCAACACCGCCGATGTCGCCGAGCAAATCCGCGCCACACCGGGTTGGGTCCAGCATTACCAACAGATGTCGCCGGGGCATTTCGCAGGCCTGGTGCGTTATCTGGATTTGCAGGGCGTGGAGATTTACGAAGAGTCGATGAACACCCGGGTCGAGCAGAATTTCAGCGCGCCCCAGGGCTCGCTGGCGTTCTGTTTCGACCGCAGCGACAACGCGCTGTATGTGTTGAATGGTGAGAGCCGCAACATCTGGATCACCCCGGAGAACTACCAGGAAATCGCCGTGGTGTTCGGTCCGGAGTTCGTTCAGCGACATGCATTGGATGTGGCCCGTCTCGAAGGGCTGTTCATGGCGCCACTCAATTCGCAGCAGAATGCTTTGTTCAGCCGCTGGCTCAGCGGCACGCTGACGCGGCTGTCACAGACCTTCGATCCGCCGAGCCGTGAAGCCCTGACCGAGCAACTGCTGGACGATTGCCTGTTCATCCTCGACAACGCTTGCGTCTGTCTGGATCAAGGCGCATTGCAGCGCCGGGCTGGGGAGAGGGCGATCATGAAGCGGGTCGGGGAATGGGCGGCGGATACGCCGGAGGAACACCTCAACCTGCTGGAACTGTCCCAGGTCGCCGGGGTGTCATTGCGTCAGTTGCAGCATGCATTCAAGACCTACACCGGCATGGCGCCGACCCAATGGTTGCGTCTGCGCCGACTCAACAGCGCACGTCGCGAATTGCTCAACAGCACGCCGACGCAAACCACCGTGGCCGAAGTGGCGATGCACTGGTCGTTCTGGCATTTGGGGCGGTTTTCCAGCAGTTATCGCGCGTTGTTCAAGGAGTTGCCGAGCGACACCCTCAAGCGCGTGAGTGTCACTGAAGCCAGGCGCGGACGTCGTTAGAAGGTCGGCGGGGTGATGACCCAGATCACCACCGCATCCACCTCACCGGGGTTGCCATACCGGTGTGGTTCCTGGCTCGAAAAGCTGAAACTGTCCCCTTCGTTGAGCTGGAAGTAGCGCTCGCCGACCCACAACTCGAAACAGCCCGACAGCAGATAGCCGGCTTCTTCGCCTTCGTGGCTGTAGCTTTGCTGGCTGTAGGTGCCCGGCGGAAAACGCGAGTGGAGCATTTCCAGTTGCTGACTGGGCTGCGGAGTCAGTAACTGGTCGACGATGCCGTCCTCGTAATGCACGCTCAAGCGGCTGTTCTTGCGCACCACCACGCCGTCGTCTTCGGGATTGGTGTTGGCTTCGCTGGCGAAGAACCATTGGATGGTCACCCCCAGGCTGCGGGCGATGTTAAACAGCGCCGGGATCGACGGGTAGGCGAGGTTGCGTTCAAGTTGGCTGATGTAGCCGGCGGTGAGTTCACTTTGTTGCGCCAGTTCCGCCAGGGTCATGCCCCGGCGCTTGCGCAGGCCGCGAATACGCGTGCCGAGGAAGTGTTGTTCGGCGGTGCCGGTGGCCGGTGATGGGATAGTGCTGTTGCTCATAGTTGCGAACCTGCATCGTCTGTAGGAGCGAGCATGCTCGCGATGGTGGTCAACGATAACGTTGGCGGCCAGACACCCCGCGGTGCCTGTGCCTCCATCGCGAGCATGCTCGCTCCTACAGGGGGGCGATCATCTGAAGCCCCGGAGTATAAACAGCCTCAAAGCTCCCACGCGACTTTCAGCCCTTCATAAATCGCTTCTTCAGCGGTGCGCGGCGCCAGGCAGTCGCCGATGCGCCGGAACTCCACCAGGCCTTGCAGTTCATCTGCGAGGGTATCCACCGGCTGGTGGCCCTGGCATAACACCAGCGTATCGATATTTTCCAGCAGCATCGGTTCACCACTGGCGGTGTGTTGCAGGTACACCGTGTTGTCGTCGCAGCCGTACAGTCGCGCATAGGGCGTGATCGGCACACCGAGTTTATGCAGCTCGCCGGCCAGGTGATCGCGTACATACAACGGCAGGTTCTCCCCGCAGTGGGTGCCATTGACCGCCAGTTGAACCTGATGCCCGGCACGGGTCAGGCGTTCGGCGATGCCGGGGCCGATCCAGTCGCAGCGCCAGTCCACGACCACCACCGAACGGCCGATCTTCACCTCGTCACGCAGCACCTGCCAGGCATCCACCACCTGTAATTCACCGCCGCGCTCGAAGTGCGGCCAGTAGGGCTCGGCGCCGGTGGCAACGATCACCATGTCGGGTTTTTCCTGCTCTACCAAGGCGCGGTCGACCCGGGTGTTGCGCACCACGTGCACCCCGGCCAGTTCCATTTCCCGCTGCAGGTTGGTGCTGGCTCCGCCGAACTCGCTGCGCCGTGGCAGCAGTTGCGCCAACAGCACCTGACCGCCGAGTTGCGAACTGGCTTCGTACAGCGTCACGTCATGCCCGCGCTGAGCGGCGACAGCGGCGGCTTTCATGCCGGCCGGACCACCACCGGCGATCATGATGCGTTTACGGGTCTTCGTCGCTTGTCGCTGACTGAAGATCAACTCCCGCCCCGTTTCCGGGTGCTGGATGCAGGAAATCGGCAGGCCCTTGTGGAAGTGGCCGATGCATGCCTGATTGCAGGCAATGCAGGCGCGCACGTCCTCGACGTGGCCGCTGTCGGTCTTGTTGGGCATCTGCGGGTCGCAGATCAGCGCCCGGGTCATGCCACAGACGTCGGCCTGGCCACGGGCGATCATCAGCTCGGCTTCCTGGGGCTGGTTGATGCGCCCGGTGACGAACAATGGAATGTTCAAACTCGCCTTGAACGTGCCGCCTTCCTTAGCCAGGTACGCCGCTTCGATCGCCATCGGAGGCACGATGTGCACCGCGCCGCCCAGCGAAGCCGAGGTGCCGGCGACGATGTGCACGTAATCCAGTTGCGCCTGCAGCGACTGCACGGCGGCCAGGGATTCGTCTTCAGTCAGGCCTTCGGGATCGCGCTCGTCGGCGGAAATGCGCAGGCCGACGATGAAGTCTTCGTCAGTGTTGGCGCGTATCGCCGCGATGACTTCGCGCAGGAAACGCAGGCGTTGTTCCAGTTCACCGTTGTATCCATCGGTGCGACGGTTGACCCGAGGGTTGATGAATTGCGCCGGCAGATAACCGTGGCTGGCCACCACTTCCACGCCGTCGATTCCAGCCTGGTGCAAGCGACGGGCAGCGGCGGCATAGCCAGCGACGATCTCGTCGATCATCGCCTGATCCAGCGCTCGAGGCATTACCCGGAATCGCTCGTTGGGCACCGCCGAGGCGGAGTAGGCCACCGCCAGCAAGCCATCGCTGGATTCCATGATTTCCCGTCCCGGATGGAACACCTGGGACAGCACCACCGTTCCGTGGGCATGGCAGGTCTGGGCGATCTTGCGGTAACCGTCGATACAGGCGTCATCGGTGGCCATCAGCACATGGGAGGTGTACCGCGCACTGTCATGCACGCCGGCCACTTGCAACACGATCAGCCCGGCACCGCCTTCGGCACGCGCACGGTGGTAGGCGATCAGTTGTTCATTGACCAGGTTATCGGTGGGCATCGAGGTGTCGTGACCGCTGGACATGATGCGGTTTTTCAAGCGCTTGCCACGGATCTGCAAGGGTTCGAACAGGTGCGCAAAGGCAGGTGTCGAGGTCGGCATGGTGCGGGTACTCCAGGCAGGCTGCCCCCTGTAGGAGCGAGCATGCTCGCGATGGTGGTCCGGGCACCGAGGGGAATCAGACGGCCCGCGTTTTCGTTAATGTCCATCGCGAGCATGCTCGCTCCTACAGAGGTCGCAGGGTTTCGGCGTTGTTATTATTGCGCTATAGAAATTTACCGCCAGTAAAAAATCAACTTGTTTTTTTACTGCGGCTTGCAGTAGCTTCGTTTCGAGCCCGCTCCAGGGCCGCACCTCACCAACAATAAAAAAGGGCCATGCCGACCGATGTCGGCTGGCACCTGCACGAGGATCCACTGATGAAATTGCTCAAGCACGGTTTCTTCCCCCTGGCGTTGACCCTGACCATGGGCGGCGCACAGGCCGCATCGGACATGGTGGTGGTCGGTTACGGCGGCGCCGGTCAAAAAGCCCAGGACGTGGCGTTCTTCCAGCCCTTCAGCGCGGTGGATCAAAGCAAGGTGATCCAGAGCGAATACAACGGCGAGATGGCCAAGATCAAAGTCATGGTCGACACCGGTAACGTCGATTGGGATGTGGTGCAGATCGAAGGTCCGGACCTGATGCGCGGGTGCGAAGAGGGCATGTACGAACGGCTGGACTGGACCCGCCTGGGGCACGCCGATCAGTTGATCCCTGAGGCAGCGCAGGAATGTGGCTCGGCGGCGCTGGTGTGGAGCGTGGCGATTGCTTATGACACGGACAAACTGGCCCAGGCCCCGACTTCGTGGGCTGACTTCTGGGACGTGCAGAAAACCCCCGGCAAACGCGGATTGCGCAAACGCGCGGTGTACAACCTGGAGTTCGCCTTGCTCGCTGACGGCGTGAAGGTCGAAGACGTTTACAAGGTACTCAATACCCCAAAAGGCGTGGACCGGGCGTTTGCGAAGCTCGATCAACTCAAGCCTTACATCCAGTGGTGGGAAGCCGGCGCGCAACCACCGCAATGGCTGACCGCGGGCGACGTAGTGATGACCTCGACCTACAGCGGACGTATCGCTTCGGCGGCGCAAAACGGCAGTCACCTCGGACTGGTGTGGCCAGGCAGCCTGTACGGCATGGATTACTGGGCGATCATCAAGGGCTCCAAACACGTCGATCAGGCCAAGCGCTTCATTGCCTTTGCCAACCAGCCTGAGGCTCAGGTCAATTACGTGAAACAGATCCCCTACGGCCCGACCAACACCCAGGCCGCCGCGCAACTGGACGACAAGCTGGCGCAATGGGTGCCGACCGCGCCGCAGAACCTCAAGGGCGCGCTGTCGATGGACGTCGGTTTCTGGGTCGATCATGGCGAGGAGCTGGAGGAACGTTTCAACGCCTGGGCCAGCAAGTAAACGACGGTGGCTGGACGTCGGTGTACGTCCAGCCGTACTGTCTGCCAGCTGATCTGCCTGGAGAACAACAATGAATGACCTGACTGCCGTACCTGCCCGCAGCACCACCGAACAGCGCCTGCGTGAAGAGCTGGCGGCCTGTTATCGCCTGATTGCGCATTTTCGTATGACCGACCTGATCTTCACTCACATCTCGGTGCGTTTACCGGGGCCGGAGCATCATTTTCTGATCAATCCGTATGGGCTGATGTTCGATGAGATCACGGCGTCGAATCTGGTGAAAATCGATCTCAATGGACGCGCTGTCGAACCATCACCCTATCCGGTGAACCCAGCCGGTTTCGTGATCCACAGTGCGATTCACGGTGCCCGGGAAGATGCACAGTGCGTGCTGCACACCCACACCAAATCCGGTTGCGCGGTCGCCGCGTTGAAATGCGGATTGTTGCCGGTCAATCAGATATCCATGGAGTTCTACGGCAAGGTCGCTTACCACGACTACGAAGGCGTGGCGCTGGACATGAGCGAGCAGCGGCGCCTGGTGGCGGACATGGGCGACAAACCAGTGTTGATGTTGCGCAACCATGGGCTGCTGACTGTCGGCGAAACCGTCAGCCAAGCGTTTTTGCGCATGTATTACCTGGAGAAAGCCTGCGAAATCCAGCTGGCGGCGCAGGCTGCCGGGGAGTTGGTGCTGCCACCGGCTGAGGTGTGTGAACACACGGAGCGCCAGTTCAATGATCCGGGCCGACCGCTGGAAAAGGGGGAACTGACTGACCCTGATGCGATGCAACTGGCCTGGGCTGCACTGTTGCGAATGCTGGAGCGGGTGGCGCCAGGGTATCGAGATTGATCCGGATTCTGTGTTGAATCTGCCGACGCCTTCGCGAGCAGGCTCGCTCCCACAGTTGATCCGGGTTGCCCTGTGGGAGCGAGCCTGCTCGCGAAAGCGGTCTTTCAGTCGTGCACATTCTTGCTGTACAGTCGTTCAGCTCGCCACGTAAACGCGAGCCCCACGACTGAATCCAGGAGCATGTCGCCATGAATCAGGAAGCCCGTTTTTCCCGCATGGAACCGGAGTTGCGCAAGGCCAATCTGATCGAGGCGACACTGGTGTGCCTCAAGCGCCACGGTTTCCAGGGCGCTTCGATCCGCAAGATTTCCGCCGAGGCCGGTGTGTCGGTAGGGCTGATCAGCCATCATTACTCCGGCAAGGACGAACTGGTGGCCGAAGCCTATATGTCGATCACCAGCCGGGTCATGACCCTGTTGCGCGACGCCATGGAGCAGGCCGCGCCCAATGCCCGCGAACGCTTGTCGGCGTTTTTCCGCGGCTCGTTTTCCGCCGAATTGCTCGACCCGCAACTGATCGACGCCTGGCTGGCGTTCTGGGGTGCGGTGAAGACCGCCGAGGCGATCAACCAGGCTCACGATCATTCCTATGGCGAGTACCGTGCCATCCTGGGCAAGGTGCTGAGGGAGCTGGCGCAGGAGGAGGGTTGGGAGCACTTCGACGCAGACCTGGCGGCGATCAGCCTCAGCGCCTTGCTCGATGGCCTGTGGCTGGAGTCGGGCCTGAACCCTGGCACCTTCACCCCGGAGCAGGGCATCCAGATCTGCGAAGCCTGGGTCGACGGTTTGCAGGCCGGCGGTCGCCAGCGGTTTTTAATCAAGTAAAGCAGCGTGTAGACGAGCAGCTGTTGATCACCCGTTCAGCAGTGGATACTCTCTGGCGCTACCGCAACAAAACACTCTAATAAGAAATACGCCTTCGGGCTCGTGCAGGACATCAAGTAATGACGCCTCGGGTACTGATCGTCGATGACGATCCGCTGATTCGCGAACTGCTGCAGGCCTATCTTTCCCAGGAAGGCTACGACGTTCATTGCGCCGACACGGCGGAACAGGCCGAGACCTTCCTCGCCAGCCAGTCCGTTGACCTGGTCATGCTCGACATCCGCCTGCCGGGCAAGGACGGCCTGACCCTGACCCGTGAGCTGCGGGTGCGTTCGGAAGTGGGGATCATCCTGATCACCGGGCGCAACGATGAAATCGACCGCATCGTCGGCCTTGAATGCGGCGCCGACGACTACGTGATCAAACCCCTCAATCCACGGGAGTTGGTGTCCCGGGCGAAAAACCTGATTCGCCGGGTGCGCCATGCACAATCGCCGCAACCCACTGTGGCAGCCTCAAAACCTGTCAAACAGTTTGCCGATTGGGCACTGGACACCGACCGCCGGCGCCTGATCGATCCGTCCGGCTGTGAAACCCTGCTGACCCACGGCGAATATCAGTTGCTCAGCGTGTTTCTGCGCAACAGCGGCCACACCCTAAGCCGCGATCAACTGATGGACCAGATCCGCAACCGCGAATGGGTGCCCAACGACCGTTCCATCGACGTGCTGGTGGGCCGCTTGCGTCGCAAGTTGCACGATGATCCCGCCGAACCGCAGTTGATCATCACCATCCACGGCGCCGGTTATCTGTTCACGGCCAGCCTGGCGGCGTGATGAAAGTGGGGCCAATGCTCTGGCTGCTACTGGCGCTGATGGCCGGCCATGTGCTGGCGGCGGAGAAGGTGCGCTATTGCGATTATCCGGTGTACCCGCCGATTTCCTGGAGCGACGGCAAACAGGTCCGGGGCCTGGCCCCCAGCGTGGTGAAACGGCTCTTCGGTGAATTGGGCTACGACGTCGAGGTCGTGGTGCTGGGCAACTGGAAACGTTGCTTGCTCGACGCCGCCGAAGGCCGGGTCGACGTGGTGCTCGCCTACAGCACTGCGCAGCGGGAACAGAGCATGCTGTTTTCCACGGTGCCGGTGTTGCGCGAAGAGGTGGCGTTATTCATCAATCGCCAGCACCCGGTCAAATTCGAGCGGCTGCAGGATCTGGCCAACTACCGCGGAGGCCTGCTGTTCGGCGAGAGCTACGGCGTGGAGTTCGATCGCATGGTCGCGCAAAACAACAACATCGAATGGGTGTCCGACAGCCGCCAGAACTTCGGCAAGCTGATTCGCGGGCGCATCGACTTCATCACTCAGGAGCGCCGCACCGGGGAGTTGTACGTGCAGAACCTGGCCGGCGCGCAAGACATCGTTGCCTTGCCCAATGCCCTGAGCGTCGACTATCTGCGGGTCGCCGTATCACGTCGTTCGCCACTGGCCAGCCGCATGCCGCAGATCAACGCGCAATTGCAGCGCATGGTCGAGGCCGGCGATATCGAGCGCCTGCTCAATGAAAGCGAAGTCACCTACCGTGACATGATCAACCTGCCGGCGAACGCGCCATGATCCGCGCCCGTCCTGGTGGATTGTTGCGGCGCCTGCTGCTGTTCATCCTGTTGTTCAGCCTGTGCTTCACCGTGCTCGCCAGCAGCGTGCAGCTGTATATCGAATACCGCCGGGAAATGCGCGAGATCGATGCGCGCATGGAGCTGATTCGGGCCGGCTATCTGGCGAGCCTGGAGCGCAGCCTTTGGGATTTGAACCAGGAACAATTGAACGTGCAGATGCGCGGCCTGGTGGATTTTTCCGACGTAGCCAGGGTGCATCTGATCAGTCCGGACTACGACTTGCTGCAAGGCAATCCTGATCCGGTCGGGCCGCTGCGCATCGAACGGTTTGCCCTGGACTACCAACCGCCCTCTGGTCCGTTGCGTCAGCTTGGTGAGCTGGAAGTCAGCACCGATCTGGGCGCTGTCTACCAGCGTCTGTATGCCAGCGGACTGACCAGCCTGTTGTGGATGGGCGCTTTTCTTTGCGGTTTGGCCGTGGCGCTGTCCGGGTTGTTCTATCGATTGGTCACCCGGCACCTGCAAGTCATGGCCGAGTTTGCCCGGCGCATCGCTGCGGGTGAGTGGCACGAACCGCTACGCCTGCACAAACGGCGCAGTGTGCAAAAAGATGAAATCGACACCGTGGCCGATGCGCTGGACGACATGCGCCGGGCAATCCTCAGTGACATCGACCGCCGGGAAACCGACCGACTGGCCTTGCAGGACAATCGTGATGAATTGCTGCGCATGGTGGAGCGACGCACCGCCAGCCTGATGCGTGCCAAGGATGAAGCGGAAGCGGCCAACCTGGCCAAGTCGCGGTTTCTGGCGACCATGAGCCATGAACTGCGCACACCGCTCAATGGCATTCTTGGCATGGCCGAGTTGCTGCGCGGCGCCAATCTGGGAGCACAGGACAGCAAGCGCCTGGATGCCTTGCACAAGGCTGGCGAAGGCTTGCTGAGCATCCTTAATGAAGTGCTGTTTTTCGCCAAGCTGGAGGAGGGCGCGAGCCTGCCCGAACCGGTGGACTTCTCGATTCGCCAGTTGCTCGACGAAGTGCTGACCCTGCTGGAGCCCAAGGCATTGGATAACGACACGGTCCTGCTGTGCCGGGTCGACAAACGGGTGGCCGGGCATCATCACGGCGCCGAACAGTTCCTGCGGCAGGTGTTGAGCAACCTGCTGGCCAATGCGATCAAGTTCACCGAAGGCGGCGAGGTCAGCGTCGAGGTCGCGTTGCTCGCGCAGCGTGAAGGGGAAGGCGGACAGCATTTGCGAGTGAGTGTCACCGACAACGGCATCGGCATTGCTCCGGCGATGCAGGGGAAGATTTTCGAACGCTTCACCCAGGCCAGCGAAGAAGTGGCACAGCGCTTCGGCGGCACCGGGCTGGGGCTGGCGATCTGCAAACACTTGGTGGAACACATGGGCGGTCGCATCGGCGTCAGCAGTGACGTGGGGCGCGGCAGTTGTTTCTGGTTCGAACTGATGTTGCAGCCGGTGACCGATGTGGTCAGCGTCGCGCCGGTTGGCTTGGCAGGTCCGGCGCTGGACATCCTGGTGGTCGAAGATGTGGCGCTTAACCGCGACGTGGCCGAGGGGCTGCTGCAACGGGACGGACACCGGGTGTGTTTGGCTGACGACGCTGAACAGGCATTGCTGCAGTGCACTGAGCGAGCGTTCGATTTGATTTTGCTGGATGTGCATCTTCCGGGCATGAGCGGCGTCGAGTTATGTACCCGGATCCGCAGCAACGAAGGGCCGAATCGCCAGACGCGCATTTTCGCCCTGACCGCCAGTGTGCAACCTGCACTGGTGCGCGGTTATCTGGATGCGGGCATGGACGGCATTTTGGCTAAACCGTTGAAGCTGGAAAGCCTGCGCCAAGTGCTGGCGGGGCAAGTGACGGTGACCGAGCCCAGCGTCGATGACATCGCGATGGACTGGCCGTTGCTGCAAACCCATCGCACCTTGCTCGGTGAGCAAAAGGTCCAGGGGTTGCTGGCGGTGTTGCGCGACGCGATTGTTCAACACCGCTCAGCACTGCGCGAAGCGATCGGGGCCGATGATTGCACCGAGGTTGCTCAGCTGGCGCATCGTTTGGCTGGCAGCAGTGACTCGCTGGGGTTTCGCGGATTGGCAACGGTGTTGCGCCAATTGGAAGCAGCGGCGTTGGGCAACGACGAATCGGCCATTCGTGGACTGGCGCCGATCGTTCAGGTGCAAATGCAGCGGGCGCTGCAAATCCTGGAAGACCTGTTGGCCAGATAATCCCAGGCACACTGCTTTTCCCTGTAGGAGCGAGCATGCTCGCGATGGCGGCTCAACATTCAACATTGATGTCGACTGACCCACCGCAATCGCGAGCATGCTCGCTCCTACAGGGGGATGCGTTTGTGGGGCGGGAATACAAGGTTGTTACGACTTTTTACATCTTTGATCCTGACGTACAACAGGGCCTTACATGGCTTTCCAATAATCGACGCAACCGCCACAGCGCGGTCTTCGAAGCTTATTGGAGATAATAATAATGAATGGCCGTAAAGCTCCTTCCCTGCGCAATGACGTTCCGTCCTGCGCCACGTCCCTCACTGACTGCTGAGGGGCCGACATGAACGAAATCACTGATCGCAAAGGCATCCAACTGACCCGCGCCCTGAAAAGCCGGCACATTTTCATGCTGTCCCTGGGTGGCGTGATCGGCACCGGGTTGTTCATGGGTTCCGGCGTGACGATTAATCAGGGCGGTCCGCTGGGGGCAATCCTGGCCTATCTGGTCGCGGGTTTCCTGATGTACCTGGTGATGGTCTGCCTGGGCGAACTGTCGGTGCAGATGCCGGTATCCGGATCGTTCCAGACCCACGCCACTAAATTCATCGGCCCGGCCACCGGTTTCATGATCGGCTGGGTGTACTGGATGAGCTGGGCCACCACGGTCGGCCTGGAATTCACCGCCGCCGGCATGCTGATGACGCGCTGGTTCCCGGCGGTGCCAATCTGGTACTGGTCGGCGTTGTTCGTGGTGGTGCTGTTCGGTATCAATGCTCTGGCGACCCGCGCTTTCGGTGAGGCGGAATACTGGTTCTCCGGGATCAAGGTCGCGGCGATTCTCGGCTTCATCGTGGTCGGCGTATTGGTGATCTTCGGTGTGATGCCACTGACCAGCGGGGCTCCTGCGCCGATGGCGAGCAACCTGATCGGCGATTCGTTGTTCCCCAATGGCTTGTCGGCAGTGTTCGCGGTGATGATGACCGTGGTCTATGCCTTCCAGGGTTGCGAGATCATGGGCGTGGCCGCCGGTGAAACCGACCAGCCGGAAAAAAGCATCCCCCGAGCGGTGCGCAACGTGGTGTTCCGCGTACTGATCTTCTATGTACTGGCAATTGTCGTGCTGTCGGCCATCGTGCCGTGGCAGCAGGCAGGCTTGATGGAAAGTCCGTTCGTGCAGGTGTTCGACATGGTCGGCATTCCCTATGCCGCTGACCTGATGAACTTCGTGATCCTCACTGCGATTCTGTCGGTGGGCAACTCCGGCCTGTATGCCTCGACCCGCATCCTCTGGGCGATGTCGAAAACCGGCATGGCGCCGAAAAGCCTCTCGCCGTTGAGCAAACGCGGGGTGCCGTTGCGTGCCCTGAGCATCACTTTGTGCTTTGCCCTGGTGTCGCTGATGACCAGTTTCGTCGCTGCCGACACCTTGTTCATGGTGTTGATGGCGGTGAGCGGCATGTCCGGCACCGTGACCTGGATTGTCATCGCCCTGGCGCAATACAAATTCCGCAAGGCCTACCTGCGTGATGGCGGCAAGCTCAGCGACCTGAAATACCGCGCCCCGTGGTTCCCGGTGCTGCCGCTGATGTGCATCACCCTGTGCTGCTCGCTGTTCGTGTTCCTCGCCCTGGATGAGACCCAGCGGCCATCGCTGTACTGGGGTTTTGGCTTTATTGCGCTGTGTTATGGCGCGTACTTCCTGTTCCATCGCAAGCGCGAAGCGGTGTTGGCGCCGAGCTTGCCGAGCGCTTGATTCCCTGAATCAGCCAATCCCCTGTGGGAGCGAGCCTGCTCGCGAAAGCGGTGTATCCGTCAACAACGATGTTGAATAGGGTGCCGTCTTCGCGAGCAGGCTCGCTCCCACAGTTGTTTTGCGGCGCCCTGTGGGCAGTTGTTCGAAGTTGTAACAACGCTGTCAGTCAATCGCTGCTCACTACATAAATATCGTTTAAAAACAGTTAGTTAATTGATTTGTAGGTTTGTTACAGAAAATTTGGTCACCAATTGCCGCCTTACTGAACACTCGTTTAGTATGGCCTCAAGTCGCAACACCTCAGACCAATCACAATAATTCGAGGACTCGCATGACTACTCACGATTCACTGCTCAGTCAGGTCGAAGCAGGCGTTGCCTGGATCACCCTCAATCGCACCGCCCAGCGCAACGCGCTGGACATCCCAACGCTGAAAAAAATCCACGAACTGCTCGACGCTTACAACGCCGATCCAGCCGTTCGCGTTGTGGTGCTGACCGGCAGTGGCCGAAGCTTCTGCGCCGGTGCCGACCTCGACGAATGGGCCGAGGCCGAAGCCCGGGGCGCGCTGGAAACCTATGGCTGGACCGAAACCGCCCATGCCCTGATGACCCGTTTGCACAGCCTGGAGAAACCGACCATCGCCGCCATCAACGGCACCGCCGTCGGTGCGGGGATGGACCTGACGCTGTGCTGTGATCTGCGTATCGCCGCGCAGTCGGCACGCTTCAAGGCCGGTTACACCAGCATGGCCTACTCGCCGGATGCCGGCGCCAGCTGGCACCTGCCACGCCTGATCGGCGCCGAGCAAGCCAAGCGTCTGCTGTTCCTGGACGAATTGTGGGGCGCCGACCGTGCCCTGGCCGCCGGTCTGGTGGGTGAAGTCTGCCCTGACGATCAGTTGCACACCGTCGCCAGTGAACTGGCCGCACGCCTGGCCGCTGGGCCGACCTTTGCCTTTGCCCAGACCAAAAAGCTCATGCGCGAAGGCGCCGACCGCAGCCTGCCCGAGCAACTGCAAGCGGAACTCGCCGCCGGCCTGTTGTGCGGTCGCAGCGAAGACGGCAACGAAGCCCTGCGCGCAGCCATGGAAAAGCGTGCGCCACGCTTCATCGGTCGATAAGCCCCGGCACACCCCTCATTCAGTACACGAACAACAGGTAGCACCATGAATTTCCAACTGACCCAAGAACAAGAAATGTTGGTGGACGCGGTACGCAGTTTCGTCGAGAAGGAACTGTTGCCCTATGAAGACCAGGTCGACCGCGCCGACGAAGTGTCCCCGGAGCTGGCGGCGCAAATTCGCGGCAAGGCCATCGCCGCCGGTTTCTACGCCTTCAACATGCCGGAAGAAGTGGGCGGTGGCGGTCTGGACTACCTGTCCCAAGCGCTGATCGAGCGTGAGCTGTCCAAGGTCTCCTGGGCACTGCACGTGTTCGTCGCGCGGCCGTCGAAGATCCTCATGGCCTGCAAGGGCGACCAGATCAACGACTACCTGTTGCCCTGCATCCAGGGTGAGAAGATCGACTGCTTTGCCCTCACCGAGCCGGGCGCCGGTTCCGATGCCAACGCAATCAAGACCCGCGCCGTGCGCGATGGCGACGATTTCATCCTCAATGGCAGCAAGCACTTCATCAGCCACGCCGGCCACGCCGATTTCGCCATCGTCTTCGCGGTGACCGACACCTACGAACACAATGGCAAGAAACGCAACGCCGTGACCTCATTCCTGGTGGATCGCAACACCCCCGGCATGACCATTCGCCGTGGACCGAAGTGCGTGAGCAACCGTGGCTACCACACCTTCGAAATGTTCTTCGACGACTGCCGCGTACCGGCCTCCAAGGTATTGGGCGAAGTGGGCAAGGGCTGGGACGTGGCCAATGCCTGGCTCACCGCAGGCCGGGTGATGGTCGCCGCCAACTGCGTCGGCCAGGCGCAACGGGCGCTGGACGTGTCGTTGCAATGGGCGGCGGATCGCAAACAATTCGGCCAGCCGATCGGCACCTATCAAGGGGTGTCGTTCAAGTTGGCGGACATGGCCACGCAGATTCGCGCCGCCGAACTGCTGACCTTGCACACTGCCTGGAAGATGGACCAGGGCACCATGACCGATGGCGAGGCCGGCATGGCCAAGCTGTTCGCCAGTGAAGTGCTGGGTCGCGCCGCCGATGAGGCGGTACAGATTTTCGGCGGCATGGGCTTGATGGATGAAGGTCCGGTGGAGCGCATCTGGCGCAACGCGCGGATCGAACGGATCTGGGAAGGCACCTCGGAAATCCAGCGTCACATCATTTCCCGCGAACTGCTGCGGCCTCTGCTGCGCTGATCCGTCCGGAGAATTCCCATGTCGCAATCGATTCGTGACAACCTCAAACGCATGCTCGCGCCGCGCCACGTGGCATTTGTCGGCGGCCGTAGCATGGCCCGCGCCCTCAAGCGCTGCGCCGAGGGCGGATTTGCCGGGCAAATGTGGCTGGTCAATCCGCAAAACGACAGCCTCGAAGGCGTGCCGTGCGTGCGCAGCATTGCCGATTTACCGTGCGGGCCGGATGCGGTGTTCATCGCCACCAACCGTGATCTGACCCTGACCTGCGTCGCCGAACTCGCCGCCATCGGCACCGGCGGCGCCATCTGCTACGCCTCGGGATTCGCCGAAACCGGCGCTGAAGGCCAGGCTCTGCAACAGCAACTGCTCGACGTCGCCGGCGACATGGCGCTGCTCGGCCCCAACTGCTACGGCCTGCTCGACTACCTGCACAGCTCCGCGCTGTGGCCGGTGGCCCATGGCGGCAAGGCGGTGGAGAAGGGTGTGGCGGTGCTGACCCAAAGCGGCAACTTCGCCTACAACCTGTCCATGAGCGACCGTTCGTTGCCGGTGGCCTACATGGCCTCGGTGGGTAACCAAGCGCAACTGGGTGTGGCCGAACTGATGGACGTGCTGCTCGACGAACCTCGGGTCACAGCCATCGGCCTGCACCTGGAAGGTCTGAAAAACGTACCGGGTTTCGCCCGCGCCGCGCACAAGGCACTGGAAAAGGGCATCCCGATCATCGCCCTGAAAACCGGCGTGTCGCAGATCGGCGCCGAACTGGCCCTGAGTCACACCAGTTCGCTGTCCGGCTCCGATGCGCTGTACGACGCACTGTTCGACCGTCTCGGCGTGATCCGGGTCAGTGGCCCGGTGAGCTTCGTTGAAACCCTGAAGGCCGCAGCCTGCGGCAACCTGCCGGCGGGCGACAGCCTGATCGCGCTGGCGTGCTCCGGTGGCGACGCCGGGCTGATTGCCGACTACTCCGAACGCAATGAACTGACGCTGCCCAAACTCGATCAGGGCCAGGTCACGGAACTGGCCCAGGTCCTGCCGAGCTACGCCAACCTGGTCAATCCGCTGGATTTCACCACGGCGATCTGGGGTGACGGCGAGGCTTTGAACCGCATGCTCGACAGCGCCCTGCGTACCGAAGCGGACGCGGCGATGCTGGTGCTCGACTACCCGGCGGAATTTACCGGCGAACGCAAGGAATGCGACCTGTTGCTCGACCTGTACTGCAAGGCGCTGGAGCGTCATGGCAAGACCGGTTTCGTCACCTCGGCCTTCCCTGAGTTACTGCCACCCCATGCCCGCGAGCGTTTGCATGCCCAGGGCGTGGCGGCGTTGCAGGGTGTCGAAGACGGGTTGGCCGCCTGGGGGCGCATTGCCGGTTACCAGCGCAACCGTCAGGCCTTGCTGGCCTTAGGCGAATCGGCGTTGGTGCCGCTATGCCCGCAGGCGCAGGAAGGCGAAGGTCATTTGCTGAACGAATGGGACTCCAAGCAAGCCTTGCGCGAATTCGGCCTGCTGACGCCAAACGGTGTGTTGAGTTCGCCGGCCAATGCACTGAACGACGCGCAAAAGCTCGGTTATCCGCTGGTCCTCAAGGCGGTCAGCGCACAGTTGCCGCACAAGACCGAAGCCGGTGCGGTGGCCTTGAACCTCAAGGACGACAACGCCCTGAGCGCTGCGCTGGAAAAAATGCGCGCCAGCATCGAAGCCTACGCACCAGGCGTGCCGTTCGACCAACTGCTGCTGGAGCCCATGGCCAAGCCGCCGCTGGCCGAGCTGATCGTCGGCATCAAGCGCGAGAACGATTTCGGCCTGGCCCTGGTAATCGGTGCCGGCGGCATTCTGGTGGAGTTGCTCAAGGACAGTCGCAGCTTGTTGTTGCCGACCACCGATGGGGCAATTCGCCAGGCGTTGCTGAGTCTTCGCAGCGCTGCACTGCTGCAAGGCTTCCGTGGTCGCCCGGTGGCGGATCTGGACTCGCTGGTGACCGCGATCCGCGCGGTGGCCGATTACGCCTGCGAAAACGCCGCGCAACTGCTGGAACTGGATGTGAACCCATTGTTGGTCGGCGCCGATGGCACGACTGCGGTCGACGCGTTGATTCGTCTTGGCCATGAATGAGGACCTGAACATGCAAAACAAAACCTTGACCGGTGGCCAGGCGCTGGTGCGCCTGCTGGCCAACTACGGCGTCGATACCGTGTTCGGCATTCCCGGCGTCCACACGTTGGAGCTGTATCGTGGCTTGCCCGGCAGCGGCATTCGCCACGTGCTGACCCGCCATGAACAGGGCGCCAGTTTCATGGCCGACGGCTATGCCCGTGTCAGCGGCAAGCCTGGCGTGTGCTTCGTCATCACCGGCCCCGGCGTGACCAACGCCGCCACCGGCATCGGCCAGGCTTATGCCGATTCGATTCCGATGCTGGTGATTTCCAGCGTCAACCACACTGCCAGTCTCGGCAAGGGCTGGGGCATCCTCCACGAATGCCAGGATCAGCGTGCCATGACCGCACCGATCACCGCATTTTCGGCGGTGGCCCTGACGGCTGAAGACCTGCCGGAACTGATCGCTCGCGCTTACGCGGTGTTCGATAGCGAGCGTCCGCGTCCGGTGCACATCTCCGTGCCACTGGACGTGCTGGCCGCTCCGGTGGCCCGAGACTGGAGCACCGAAGTCGTGCGCCGTCCGGGTCGCGGCACACCAGCCGCCACCTTGCTGGACGAAGCTGTGGCCAAACTGCAGGGCGCGAAACGGCCGATGATCATCGCCGGCGGCGGCGCCTTGAACGCAGCCTCCCAGTTGCAGGAGCTCAGCTCCCGCTTGGCCGCGCCGCTGTTCACCAGCGTCGCCGGCAAAGGCCTGTTGCCACCGGACGCGCCATTGAACGCCGGTTCGTCGCTGTGCGTGGAACCGGGTTGGAACCTGATCGCCGAGGCCGACGTGGTGTTGGCGGTCGGCACGGAAATGGCCGACACCGATTTCTGGCGCGAACGCTTGCCGCTCACCGGCGAAGTGCTGCGGGTGGACATCGATCCGCGCAAGTTCAACGACTTCTATCCATGCGCCGTGGCGCTGCAAGGTGATGCGCGGCAGACCCTCGAGGCCTTGCTCGAACGCTTGTCGACGGATGTACGCAACGCCGAGGCAGCCATCGCCAAGGTCGCGGCATTGCGTGAAGCGATTCAGGCCGGTCACGGTCCGTTGCAGTCGATCCATCAGGCGATTCTGCAACGCATCGCCGCCGAGCTACCCGCGGATGCCTTCATCAGCACCGACATGACCCAACTGGCCTACACCGGCAACTACGCCTTTGCCAGTCAGGCCACCCGTAGCTGGTTGCACCCAACCGGCTACGGCACCCTCGGCTATGGCTTGCCCGCCGGGATCGGCGCCAAGTTTGGCGCGCCGCAACGCCCGGGCCTCGTGCTGGTGGGGGACGGCGGTTTCCTCTACACCGCGCAGGAACTGGCGACGGCGGTCGAGGAACTGGACAGCCCGCTGGTGGTGTTGCTGTGGAACAACGATGCCCTGGGGCAGATTCGCGACGACATGCTCGGCCTGGACATCGAGCCCATCGGCGTACTGCCGCGCAACCCGGACTTCGCCGCCCTTGGCCGCGCTTTCGGTTGCACCGTGACTCAGCCGCAGAACCTCGCGGAACTGCAAACCGACCTGCGCCACGGCTTCAACCGCAACGGCGTGACCCTGATCGAGCTCAAGCATGCCTGCGCTCACTGATTTCACTGTAGGAGCGAGCACGCTCGCGATGGACTTCAACGATAACGCACACTGTCTGAATGACCGGGTTGCCCTGACGTTTTTCGCGAGCAGAGCTCGCTCCTACAGGATCGTTTTTATAGGAGGAAGGCCATGCGCTTTTCCGATCTGACCCAACGCATCGCCGGTGACGGCGCCGCCGCCTGGGATATTCACTACCGCGCGCTGGCCATGATGGAGCAGGGCAAGGACATCCTGCTGCTTTCGGTGGGCGACCCGGATTTCGACACGCCGCAGCCCATCGTGCAGGGTGCCATCGACAGCCTGTTGTCCGGCAACACTCACTACGCCGAGGTGCGCGGCAAGCGTGCCTTGCGTGAAGCCATCGCCAAGCGCCATCGCCAACGCAGTGGCCAACACGTGACGGCAGATGAGGTCACGGTGCTCGCTGGCGCCCAGTGCGCGCTGTTCAGCGTGGCCCAGTGCGTGCTCAATCCCGGCGATGAAGTGATTGTCGCCGAGCCGATGTACGTCACCTACGAAGCGGTATTTGGTGCTTGCGGCGCGGTGGTGGTGCCAGTGCCGGTGCGTTCGGAAAACGGTTTCCGCGTACTGCCCGAAGACGTCGCCGCGCGCATCACCCCGCGTACCCGTGCCCTGGCGCTCAACAGCCCACACAACCCGTCCGGTGCCAGTCTGCCGCGCAGCACCTGGCAGGCGCTGGCTGAACTGTGCATCGCCCATGACCTGTGGCTGATTTCCGACGAGGTCTACAGCGAACTGCTGTTCGACGGCGAACACGTCAGCCCGGCGAACCTGCCGGGCATGGCCGAGCGCACCGCGACCCTCAACAGCCTGTCCAAATCCCACGCCATGACCGGTTGGCGCGTCGGCTGGGTGGTGGCGCCGCCATCACTGTCCGCACATCTGGAAAACCTCGCGCTGTGCATGCTCTACGGCTCGCCGGATTTCATTCAGGACGCCGCCGTGGTGGCCCTGGAAACCCAATTGCCGGAACTGGACGCCATGCGCGAAGCCTATCGCCAGCGTCGTGATCTGGTCTGCGAAAGCCTGGCCGATTGCCCCGGAGTGCGCGCGTTGAAACCCGATGGCGGCATGTTCGTGATGGTCGATATCCGCGAAACCGGGCTCAGCGCCCAGGCGTTTGCCGACCGACTGCTCGATCGCCATGGTGTTTCGGTACTGGCCGGCGAGGCCTTCGGTCCGAGCGCTGCCGGACATATCCGACTCGGTCTGGTGGTGGGCTCCGCGCCATTGCGCGATGCCTGCCAGCGCATCGCCCGTTGCGCCCAAGAACTGATGGAGGCTGAAGTTGATGCTTGATTACAAGTCACTGTTTATCGATGGTCGCTGGCAAACCCCGTCCGGCCAGGGCGTCGCCGAGGTGATCAACCCGGCCACCGAAGAAGTCGCCGGCAGCGTACCGCTGGGCGATGAGCACGATGTCGACAACGCCGTGGCGGCAGCGCGCAAGGCCTTCGCTTCATGGTCGCGTACGCCTTCCAGTGTGCGCGCCGGTTACATCCGCGCACTGGCCGAGCAGCTCAAGGCCCGCGCCGATGAAATGGCCGCGGTGATCACCACCGAATTGGGCATGCCGGTCCAATGGTCGCGCTCGGTACAAGTGGACGGGCCAATCGTTGGTTTGGAGCAATACGTCGAACTCGCCGGCCTGATGGATGAAGTACGCGAAATCGGCAACTCGCTGGTGGTCCGCGAAGCAGTGGGCGTCTGTGCGTTCATTAACCCGTGGAACTACCCACTGCACCAGTTGATCGGCAAGCTCGCCCCGGCACTGGCCGCCGGTTGCACGATGGTGGTCAAGCCGAGCCAGGACACGCCGCTACACGCGTTTTTGCTGGCACAGATGATCGAAGACATCGGCTTGCCTGCCGGGGTGTTCAACCTGGTCAGTGGTCCGGGTTCGAAAGTCGGCGAAGCCCTGGCCAAACACCCGGACGTGGACATGGTGTCGTTCACCGGTTCCACCGGCGCTGGCGTGCGGGTCGCCCAGGCAGCGGCGCCTTCGGTCAAACGCGTGTGCCTGGAACTGGGCGGTAAGTCGGCGTTGCTGATTGCCGAAGACGCCGATCTGGATGCCGCCGTGCGCTACGGCGTGCAGGACGTGATGATCAACTCTGGGCAGACCTGCACGGCCTTGACCCGCATGCTGCTGCCGGCCAGTCGTTATGCCGAAGCGGTGGAGATTGCGCTGGAGGAAACCCTGAGCCTGAAGATGGGCGATCCACTCGACCCACAAAGCTTTCTCGGCCCGATGTGCTCCGCCGGGCAACGCCGTACCGTGCTCGACTACATCAGGATCGGCCAGGAAGAGGGCGCACGCCTGCTGTGCGGTGGCGACGCTGCGCCGGACTTCGAGCGTGGCTATTACGTCAGCCCGACGCTGTTCGCCGACGTCGACAACAACATGCGCATTGCCCAGGAAGAAATCTTCGGCCCGGTGCTGTGCCTGATTCCTTATGAAAACGAGGCTCAAGCGATCCGGATCGCCAACGACTCGCCGTTCGGCCTGTCCAGCGGTGTCTGGGCCGGCAGCACCGAGCGCGCCTTGCAATTGGGGCGGCAGCTGCGAGCGGGGCAATGCTTCCTCAATGGCGCGGCGTTCAACTATCAGGCGCCGTTCGGTGGCTACAAACAATCGGGTAATGGACGTGAGTGGGGGGAAGAGGGGCTCAACGAGTTCGTCGAAGTGAAGGCGATTCAGGTGTGACCGTTAGACATTCAAAGATAAACCGCACCGGGCCCAGGCCCGGTGCATTGCGTGGTTTTGATCAGGTATTTCATTAGCTTTTATCAGGGGCAATGCAATGAGCGATAACAAAAACAAGATTACTCAAGCGAACCACGAATTCAGCCTGCCGCGTCGCGACTTCTTGAAGTACAGCGCAACGGCGGCTGCGGTGGCCGGGGCGTTCTCCATGGGCCTGCCGTTCGGGGCCTTTGCCGCAGAAACCACGCCAAAGCCCGGTGGTGTGTTGCGCCTGGGCCTGGCCGGTGGCAGCACCACCGACTCCAAAGACCCGGGCTCCTGGGCCGATACCTTCACCTTCGTCGGCTTCTCGGCGGTCTATAACACCCTGACCGAAATCGCCGTCGACGGCACCGCAATCCCCGAACTGGCGGAAAGCTGGACCTCGACCCCGGATGCGCGGGTCTGGACCTTCAAACTGCGCCAGGGCGTGACCTTCCACAACGGCAAGACCCTGGACGCCAATGATGTGGTGGCCTCGATCCAGCATCACCTCGGGGAAAAATCCACGTCGGCGGCCAAGACCGTTTTGGGCGACGTGGCCAAGGTCAGCACCAACGGCAGCGACAGCGTGGTGTTCGAATTGCACTCGGGCAATGCCGATTTCTCTTACGTGGTTGCCGATTACCATCTGGTGATCATGCCGAGCAAAGACGGGGTGCCGGACTGGCAGGCCGGCGTCGGCACCGGTGGTTATCGCCTCAAGGACTTCGAGCCGGGCGTACGCATGACCCTGGAACGCAGCCCGGATTACTGGAAACCTGGCCGGGCTCACTTTGCCAGCGCCGAGCTGATTGCGATTGCCGACGGCGCTGCACGGGTCAACGCGCTGGTCACCGGGCAGGTGGACGTGATCAACAAGGTCGACCTGAAAACCGTGGCACTGCTCAAGCGCAATCCGAACCTGGTCATCGAGGAAACCAAGGGGGCGCAGCACTACACCTTCCCGATGCTCACCGACAGCCAGGTGTTCCAGAACAACGACGTGCGCTTGGCGATGAAGCACGCGATCAACCGCGAAACCCTGCTGGCCTCGGTGCTGTATGGCTATGGCCTGGTGGGTAACGATCACCCGATCCAGCCCGGTAGCCGCTTCATCAACACCGCGCTGGAGCAACGCACCTACGATCCGGACAAGGCGCGCTTCCACTTGAAACAGGCCGGCCTGGAGTCGCTCAAGGTGCGCCTGCAAGCTTCTGACGCGGCTTATGCAGGCGCCGTTGATGCCTCGGTGTTGTTCAAGGAGCAGGCCCGTGCCGCCGGTATCGATATCGACGTGGTGCGCGAACCTGCCGACGGTTTCTTCTCCAACGTCTGGAACAAACAGCCGTTCACCACTTCGTTCTGGTACAGCAGCCTGACCGCCGACCGCATGTTCAGCATCGGCTACGCCAAGGGCGCGGCGTGGAACGAAACCCACTGGGACAACCCGCGTTTCAACCAACTGCTCAACGCCGCTCGCGGCGAAATGAACGAACCGCTACGCCGCGAGATGTACAACGAAATGCAGGCACTGTGCCGGGATGACGGCGGGGCGATCGTGCCGCTGTTTGCCAGTTCCGTCGCAGCGCGTTCCAACCGCGTGGTGCATGGCGGCCAGACCGCGCCATACGGTGAACTCGATGGCTTGCGCGTAATCGAGCGGTGGTGGCAGGCGTAAGGCCGGTCGAGGTTTTCTGGACAATGAAGATCCCTGTGGGAGCTGGCTTGCCAGCGATGACGGACTCAGGGTCGATAGTTTTGTCGACTGACACACCGCTATCGCTGGCAAGCCAGCTCCCACAGGTTATGTGTGCGTCTTCGTGAGTGTGCCCATTTAAGGAACTACGCAGTGAACAGTATTTTCAAGCTGCTACTTCAGCGTTTGGCATTGGGGCTGTTATCGCTGCTGGCGGTGTCAGTGATCATTTTTCTCGCGGTCGGCATGCTGCCGGGCGATATCGCCCAGGCCATGCTCGGCCAGGCCGCCACCCCGGAAACCGTGGCGGCGTACCGGGCGCAACTGGGGCTGGACATGCCGCCGCTGACCCGTTTCGGGCACTGGATCTGGCAACTGCTGCACGGTGATCTCGGCATGTCGCTGGCCAACCAGCGGCCCATTGCCGATCTGGTCGGCACGCGCCTTGGCAATACCTTTAGCCTGGCGTTGCTGGCGGCGCTGATTTCGGTGCCCTTGGCCCTATTGCTGGGGATGCTTGCGGCCTTGTATCGCAACAGCTGGTTCGACCGCCTGCTCAATACCTCGGCCTTGAGTGCGGTGTCGTTCCCCGAGTTTTTCGTGGCCTACATCCTGATCCTGGTGTTCGCGGTGAAGCTCAACTGGTTCCCGAGCATTTCCAACCTGGCGCCGAACGCTTCCCTTGGCGAGGTGCTGGAGCGCTCGGTGTTGCCGGTGGCGACCCTGAGCCTGGTGGTGATCGCGCAGATGATGCGCATGACCCGCGCTTCGCTGATCAACCTGCTGGCCAGCCCCTACATTGAAATGGCCCGGCTCAAGGGCATCAGCCAGTCGCGGATCATCTTCTGCCATGCCTTGCCAAACGCGCTGGCGCCCATCGTCAACGTGGTGGCGCTGAACCTGGCCTATCTGGTGGTGGGGGTGGTGGTCGTGGAAGTGGTGTTCGTCTATCCGGGCCTCGGCCAGTTGCTGGTGGACTCGGTGGCCAAGCGCGACATTCCGGTGGTGCAGGCCTGCAGCCTGATCTTCGCCGCGACCTACATCCTGCTCAATACCAGCGCCGACGTGCTGTCGATTGCCAGCAACCCGCGCCTGATGCATCCGAAGGGGTAAGCCATGGGTCTTTTAAAACAAGTAGTGCGGGCGCCGCTGAGCGCCCAATTCGGGCTGCTGGTGATCGTGCTGTACATCCTCGTCGCCGTGTTCGCCCCAGTGCTGGCGCCGTTTGGCGAAACCCAGGTGGTGGGCGAGGGCTTCGCACCGTGGGGCGGGCAATTCCTGTTGGGCACCGATAACCTGGGACGCGACATGTTCAGCCGCCTGGTCTACGGTGCGCGCAACACCCTGGGCATTGCGTTCCTGACCACGGTGCTGGCGTTCCTGCTCGGCGGATTCGGCGGGCTGATCGCGGCGATCAAGGGCGGTGCGATTGATCAGGGGCTGTCACGGGTGGTGGACATCCTGATGGCGATTCCGCAACTGATCTTCGCCTTGCTGATTCTCAGCGTGGTCGGCACCAACGCCACGTCGCTGGTGCTGGTGATCGCGCTGCTGGATGCGACCCGGGTGTTTCGCCTCTCAAGGGCGGTGGCGATGAACGTGGTGGTGCAGGATTTCGTCGAAGCGGCGCGCCTGCGCGGTGAAGGGCTGTGGTGGCTGGTGACCCGGGAAGTGCTGCCGAACGCAGCGGCACCGTTGATTGCCGAGTTCGGCCTGCGTTTCTGCTTTGTGTTCCTGTTCATCAGTGCGCTGTCGTTCCTCGGTCTTGGCATCCAGCCGCCCACCGCCGACTGGGGCAGCATGGTGCGCGACAACGCCGTGCTGATCACCTTTGGCGACATCAGCCCGTTGCTGCCCGCTTTGGCCGTGGCATTGATAACGGTCAGCGTCAATTTCGTCGTCGACTGGATGCTGCACAAATCCAGCGGCCTCAAGGAGTGCTGAACATGACGACATCCAAACCTTTGCTGGAAATCCGCAATCTGCATATCGAAGGTCACTACGAAAACGCCTGGCATCCGCTGATCAAGGGCATCGACCTGACCCTGCAACGGGGCGAGGTGCTGGGGCTGATCGGTGAATCCGGGGCCGGCAAGTCGACCCTGGGACTGTCGGCCATGGGCTACACCCGTGACGGATGCCGTATCACCGGCGGCTCGGTGCATTTCGACGGCATCGACTTGCTCAAGGCCAAACCGGAAGCTCTGCGACAGTTGCGCGGTTTGCGCATCGCCTACGTCGCCCAGAGCGCGGCGGCCTCGTTCAACCCGGCCCATCGACTGATTGACCAGCACGTGGAAACCGCCGTAAAAAACGGCGGCATGAGCCGCGAGCAAGCGATGCGTGAAGCGGTGGAGCTGTACCGTGTACTGCGCCTGCCTAATCCCGAAAAGATCGGCCAGCGTTATCCGCATCAAGTGTCCGGCGGCCAGTTGCAGCGGGTCATGACCGCCATGGCCATGGCCTGCCACCCGGACCTGATCATCTTCGACGAGCCGACCACTGCGCTGGACGTCACCACCCAGATTGAAGTGCTGGCGGCGATTCGCGATGCGGTGAAGACCTATGGCAGCGCCGCGATCTACATCAGCCACGACTTGGCGGTGGTGGCACAAATGGCCGACCGCATCATGGTGCTGCGCCACGGCAAACTGGTGGAGGAGGCCGAGACCCGCAAGATGCTCGGCGACCCACAGGAGGACTACACCAAGTCGCTGTGGGCGGTGCGCAGTTTCCGCACCGAGCCCAAGGCTTGCCCGGAGCAGGAAAAACCGCTGCTGGAGTTGCGTCAAAGCTGTGCCAGCTACGGCGATCAACCGGTGCTGCACGATGTCTCGTTGAAACTGTACAAGGGCCAGACCTTGGCGGTGATCGGCGAATCCGGTAGCGGCAAAAGCTCGACGGCGCGGTTGATCACCGGTCTGCTGCCGCCGACCTACGGCGAAGTGCTGTACGACGGCCAGCCACTGCCGGCGGACTACCGCCAGCGCAGCAAGGAGCAACTGCGGCGCATCCAGATGATCTACCAGATCCCGGACACGGCGCTCAATCCGCGCCAGCGCATCGTCGACATCATCGGCCGGCCGCTGACGTTTTATCTCGGGCTCAAGGGCAAGGCCATGCGCGCACGGGTCGCCGAGTTACTGGAGATGATCGAACTGGACCCGGCCAAGTACATGGAGCGCCAGCCTCGTGAATTGTCCGGTGGGCAGAAACAACGGATTTGCATCGCCCGGGCACTGGCGGCCGATCCGCAGTTGATCATCTGCGACGAAGTCACCTCGGCCCTTGATCAACTGGTGGCCGAAGGCGTATTGAAGCTGCTCAATCGTATTCAGCAACAGCTCGGTGTCGCTTACCTGTTCATTACCCATGACGTCGCTACCGTGCGCGCGATTGCCGATGAAGTACTGGTGATGCAACGGGGCAGGGTGGTGGACCACGGTTCGCGCAGCCAGATTTTCACTCCGCCGCATCAGGATTACACCGGGCTGCTGTTCTCGTCAGAACCACAAATGGACCCGGACTGGCTCGACCGCCTGCTGGCCAGTCGCGCAATGAATTCAAACCCTACGCTGGAAAAAGTCTAAGGAATCACCATGAAAGTACTGATCGTCCACGCGCATCCCGAGCCGAAATCCTTCACCGCCGCCCTGCGTGACCAGGCCGTCGCCACCCTTGAAGCCCAAGGCCATGAGGTGCAGGTCAGCGACCTGTACAAGATGAACTGGAACCCGGTGGCCAGCGACGCCGACTTTTCCTCCCGGGAAAACCCCGAGTACCTGGTGTACGCGCTTGAACAACGTTTGGGGGTGAAAAGCCAGTCACTGGCGGCAGACATCCAGGGCGAACTGGACAAACTGTTGTGGGCCGACCTTTTGATCCTCAACTTCCCGATCTTCTGGTTCTCCGCCCCGGCCATGCTCAAGGGCTGGATCGACCGGGTGCTGGTGTCCGGCATCTGCTACGGCGGCAAGCGGTTTTATGATCAGGGTGGTCTGGCCGGCAAGAAAGCGCTGGTGACCGTGACCCTGGGCGGGCGTGAGCACATGTTCGGCGAGGACGCGATCCATGGCCCATTGCAGGACATGCTGCGGCCGATCCTGCGCGGCACCCTGGCTTATGTTGGTTTTGATGTGCTGGAGCCGTTCGTTGCCTGGCATGTGCCGTATATCAGCGACGAGGCGCGCCAGCAATTTTTGGTTGATTACACCCAGCGCCTGCAACACCTGAGCGATGAACAACCGCTGGTGTTTCCGAAACTGTCGCAGTTCGATGAAATGCTCTATCCACTACTTAAACCAGCGACCGCCGAGGCCTGATCAACACCCCCAACCCTGTGGGAGCGGGCTTGCCCGCGATGAGGCCATCAGCTGCAACATCCATGTTGACTGACCCGACGCTATCGCTGGCAAGCCAGCTCCCACAGGAGAACCATGTCTTCTCCATATAGCGATCCACCCCTGGATTGTTCTGAATACGCAAACACTGAAGTCGCCGAGATTGGAATTGTTGGGGTAGTGGCGGGCTTGTAGCCTCCATTACGCCGAACACAGCGATCTGCCAACGATCAAGTGGAGCCCGGGCCAGGGCTCATCAAGACAGACACTACAACGTCATACCTTGCTTTCGGCCTCATGCCCCCTCGGGGGTTGGTGCCTAATAAAAATAAGGAAGGCAGGTATGAGTATTCGTGCATGGGTCTGCGCAGCGACCCTGTTCGCCCCCGTTCTGGGTGTGGACGTTTTGTTTCCCTCAATGGCCCGTGCAGCGGACGACCCGATGGGCTCGCTGGTGCGCAATGTGTTCGGCGACAGCCTTGAGCGTGAACACGGCATCAAGGTCTACGGCTGGGGCCAGGTGGGTGTGATCTATAACAACAACGGCACGGATGACGTCAGCAAGCAGAGTTTTTTCAATACCGATGAAGGCGTGAACCTCAACCAGTTCGCCCTGGCCGTGGAAAAGAAGCCCAAGAGCAATGTGGTCGGGCGCGTGGGGCCGTTTCCCGGCGCCATGCCACAGGAAGCAGATTGGGGCTTCAACGTGACGGCGCTTTACGGCAAGGATGCACGCTACTTCAAGACCTACGGCTGGGACGAAGACTTGGGTGTCAACCGCGACAACAAGGCTGAAGACCCGGCGTTCACCATTGCTCAGGCCTACGTCGATTTTTATTTCCCGGTACTGGGTGGCTCGGACCTGATGATCGGGATCTTTCATACGCCGCTGGAAAATGAAATCGGCTTTGCCTTGCCGTCACCGGCGCCGACGGACTTCTACTCCCATACCTATTCATTCATGCACGGTCCGGCCAAGCATGCCGGTGCGTTGTACTCGTTCAAACTGCCGTCGGCGCCGGGCGAAAGCATGCTCGGCTTCGAACTGGGCGTGGTGCAGGGCTGGAACAACCTGCAGGACCCCAACCATGACCCCGATGTCATCGCCAACGTGCGCTGGCGTTCGGCGGATTTCAGTACCTGGATCGACTGGGAAAACATCTATGGCAACGGTGCCGGCGATAGCTTCGCCGAGTGCAGCTGTGGTTCGCCGATACCCGCCGGCACCAAGGATGACGACTACAAGCGCCTGGCGTCCTACCTGACCTTGTCCCAGGTGATCGACCCGAACAATCGCGTGGCGCTGGAGCTGAACTACGGCAAGCAGGAGCAGGGCGCTTTCGCCGGGTTCGCCAACAAAAACGATGGCACCTGGTACGGCACGGACATCAACTGGTATCACCGAATCAGTGAAAACCTGATGTGGAACAGCCGCGCCGAGTGGTTCTACACCGATGCGCCGGTGCACGTGATGATGGCCAACATCGACCCGAACACAGGGATTCCCGACCCGACCTGGGGCAGCTTCTACGGCGTCACCACAAACCTGGCCTGGACGCCGACACCCAACGTGCGCCTGCGCCCGGAACTGCGTTACGACATCCATTCCGGCCCTGGTCGCGATGCCTACGCCGATGGGCAAAAGGACTCGCAAGTGGTCGCGTCCTTCGACGTCAGTTTCTTCTTCTAATCCGACGCTTTCGCTAACCCGGCGTGATGGCTCAACCCACACGTTGCGCCCTTGTTCGCCCAGACGTTGCCGGCTCGTCGCCGCACTGGAGTAATTTCATGACAGACAATAACGATAAAAATCTGTTTGGTCGCGACTTCTCACGTCGTGATTTCCTGCGCAGCAGTGGCGTTGCCGCCGGCGGCATCGCTCTGGCGAGCCTGCCGTTCAACTTCGCTCTGGGTAGCGAGCGGGTGATCAAACTCGGCTATGTCAGCCCGCAGACCGGGCCGTTGGCGCCATTTGCGGCGGCCGACAACTACATCATCGAATCGCTCAAGCAAACGCTGAAGAACACCCTCAATGTGGCCGGCAAGGCGTACCGACTCGAAGTCATCGTCAAGGACAGCCAGTCCAACCCCAACCGCGCGGCGGAGGTGGCGAGCGAGCTGATCCTGTCGGATCAGGTCGACCTGATGTTGGTGTCGTCGACGCCGGAAACCACCAATCCGGTGTCCGACCAATGTGAAATCAACGAGATCCCGTGCATTTCCACGGTGGCGCCGTGGCAGCCATGGTTTTTTACCCGTGGCGGCAAGCCCGATCAGGGGTTTGAGTGGACCTACCATTTTTTCTGGGGCTTGGAAGATGTGATTGGCACCTACACCTCGATGTGGGGTGCCATGCAGACCGACAAGGTGATTGGCGGCCTGTTTCCCAACGATGGCGACGGCAATGCCTGGGGCGATTCGAAGCTCGGGTTCCCACCGGTGTTGGCGCAGAAGGGTTTCCAGTTGGTCGATCCCGGTCGTTTCCAGAGCCTGACCGATGACTTCTCGGCGCAGATCGCTGCATTCAAAAAGGCCGAGGTCGACATCGTCACCGGCGTGGTCATCCCGCCGGACCTCACGACGTTCTGGACCCAGGCCCGTCAGCAGGGCTTCAAGCCCAAAGCGGTTTCTGTGGGCAAGGCGTTGCTGTTTCCCACAGCGGTCGAAGCACTGGGCAAGGCCGGCAATAACCTGTCGACTGAAATCTGGTGGAGCCCCACGCATCCATTCAGTTCTTCGCTGACCGGCGCCAGTGCCGGACAGCTCGCCCAGGGCTTCACCCAGGCCACCGGCAAACAGTGGACGCAACCTTTGGGCTTCGTGCATGCCCTGTTCGAACTGGCGGTGGACATTCTCAAGCGCACCGAAGAAATCGGTAACCCGCAGGCCGTGCGCGATGCCTTGCTCAAGACCCATCTGAACACTGTGGTCGGGCCAATCAGTTGGGACGGCGGCCCGGTGAAGAACGTGGCCAAGACACCGCTGGTCAGCGGTCAATGGCGCCTGGGCAATGACAACAAATACGACTTGATCGTGACCAGCAATGCCAATGCTCCGGCGATCCCGTTGGGCGGCGAGATGCAGGCCATTACCTATTGATCGCGCTCAAGCAAACAGGTGCACCATGCAACAGCCACTGCTGCAACTAAACGATGTGCATAAAAGCTACGGCTCGGTGAAGGTCACGGATGCGATGAGCCTGACCCTGAAGCCAGGCGAAGCCCTGGGCATCATCGGCCCCAACGGTGCGGGTAAAAGCACGCTGTTCAACCTGATCGCCGGTGGCGTGGCGGCGGACAGCGGCAGCATCCATTTCGAAGGTCGCAACGTCACCCGAGAGCCGGTGTTCAAACGTTGCCAACAAGGCATCGGCCGTTCGCACCAGATCCCACATCCGTTCGTGAAAATGACGGTATTCGAGAACCTGCTGGTGGGCGCGACCTTTGGCGCCGGGTTACCCGACAAGGACGCCAGCCAGTGGTGCGCACAGACTCTGGAACTGACGGGACTGATGCGCAAGGCCAATGTCCTGGCCGGTTCGCTGACCCTGCTCGACCGCAAACGCCTGGAAATGGCCCGTGCGTTGTCGACCCGGCCGCGCCTGTTGTTGCTGGATGAGATCGCCGGTGGCCTGACCGAGCCGGAATGCCTCGAACTGGTGGAAACCATTCAGGGCATCCACAAAGCCGGCGTTGCCATTATTTGGATCGAACACATCGTCCATGCCTTGCTGGCGGTGGTCAGTCGCCTGACGGTGATCAACTTCGGCGCCAAACTGGCCGAAGGCGAGCCGCGCAGCGTCATGGCCGATCCGCGGGTCCAGGAGATCTATATGGGCATCGGGAGCTGACACATGACGACGCATGCAAACCTGCTGTCCATCGACAGTCTCTGCGCCGGCTACGGCGACTTCCAGGCACTGTTCGACATCAGCCTGACGTTGGATCAGGGCGAGACCGTAGCGATCATCGGCTCCAACGGTGCGGGCAAATCGACTTTCCTGCGCTCGCTGGCGGGGCAGATAAAAAACAAGCCGGGCGCGGTCACGTTCAGGGGCCAGGCCATCGGTGATTTGGCGGCCAACCAGGTGATCGAGCGCGGCATCGCGCTGGTGCCGGAAGGCCGCAAGCTATTTCCATCGCTCACCGTCGAGGAAAACCTGCAAATCGGCGCCTATAGCAAACGCCCGGGGCCGTGGACGCTGGCCAGGATCTACCAGCTGTTTCCGGTGCTGGAAAAACTGCGCAAGCGCCCCGGTACCGCGCTGTCCGGTGGCCAGCAGCAGATGGTTGCGATTGGCCGGGGCTTGATGGCCAATCCGCACTTGCTGCTGTGCGACGAGATCAGCCTGGGACTGGCACCCACCACGATCAAGGACATTTATGCAGCACTGCCTTCGATCAAGGCCGACGGCACCACGGTGATTCTCGTCGAGCAGGACATCAATCAGGCGCTGAGTGTCTGCGACCGTTTCTATTGCTTGCAGGAAGGGCGCGTGTCCCTGACCGGCCGCCCTGGAGACGTCGACAAGGCACAAATCAAAGCCGCGTACTTTGGGGTTTAGTGATGGAATGGATCAATACGCTTCTCCAGGGCATGTTGCTCGGCGGCCTGTACGCGATGTTCGCGGTGGGGCTGTCGCTGATGTTCGGCATCATGCGCCTGGTCAACATCGCCCATGGCGACTTCATCGTCCTGGCTTCGTACCTGGCGCTGATGGTGGTCAACCACCTGGGTTTCAGTCCGCTGGCAAGCCTGGTGATCGTCGTGCCCGTGATGTTCTGTTTTGGCTACGTTCTGCAGCGCGGCCTGCTCAACCGGACACTCGGCCAGGACATCCTGCCGCCGCTGCTGGTGACCTTCGGCCTGTCGATCATCGTGCAGAACGTCCTGCTGGAGTTTTTCAGCGCGGACAGCCAGAAGCTGTCCCAGGGTGACCTGGAAGTCGCCAGTGTCGGTTTCGGCGGACTGAGCGTGGGGATCATGCCGCTGATGGTGTTTGGCAGTGCACTGCTGATCATCGGCGGCCTGCAATTGCTGTTCTACAAAACCCCTTTGGGCCGGGCTTTTCGCGCGACCTCCGATGACCAGCACACCGCACGGCTAATGGGCGTGAACAACGCCCATATTTTCGGCCTGGCCATGGCGCTGGCGATGGCGGTGGTGTCGATCGCCGGAGTCTTCCTGGCGATTCGCACCAGTTTCGACCCGACCGTAGGGCCGGCCCGCCTGTTGTACGGATTCGAAGCGGTGATCATTGGCGGCCTGGGCAGCCTGTGGGGCACCCTGGCCGGCGGGGTGATTCTCGGCATTGCCCAGGCGCTGGGCGCGAAAATCGATCCCGGCTGGCAAATCCTCGCCGGTCATCTTGTGTTCCTGCTGATCCTGGTCGTGCGTCCGCGTGGCCTGTTTCCCCGGAGTGTCGACTGATGAATGCCTTGAACAATCCTGCGCTGGCCTATCGCGTACAACGCACGACGACCAGCAGCCTGATCGGGCTGTCAGTGTTGGGGGTGTGCGTGCTGCTGTTGATCAGTGCGCCCTGGTGGGCCGACCGTTCCAGCCTGCGACTGGTGGTGGAGTTCGCCTATTACCTGGCACTGGCGCAAATGTGGAACCTGTTGGCCGGTTACGCCGGCCTGGTGTCGGTGGGGCAGCAAGCGTTTGTCGGCCTGGGCGGCTATCTGTTGTTCATGCTGTCCACGCAACTGGGGGTTCCGCCCTTGTTAGCCGTGTTGCTCTCGGGTGTGCTGGTGGCGCTGTTGGCGATTCCCACGGCCCTGATCGTGTTTCGGCTGCGTGGCGCGTACTTTGCGATAGGCACCTGGGTAGTGGCCGAGGTCTTTCGCCTGGGGCTGGCGCAGATGAGCAGCTTGGGCGGCGGCTCCGGGCAAAGCCTGCCGGCGTCCATCGTCCGGCAAATCGGCACTGACCGGGACGGGCGCGAGATGCTGATCTACTTTACGGCGCTGGCCATCGCCATTGGCGCCGTGGCGGTGGTGTTCTTTTTGCTGCGTTCGCGACAGGGCCTGGCGCTGGCGTCGATACGCGATTCCGAACCGGCATCCGGCAGCCTGGGCGTCAACACGTTCCGGACCAAGTTGATGGTGTACGTATTGGCGGCCGGTTGCACAGGTGTGGTCGGTTCGCTGATCTTCCTGCAAAAGCTGCGGATTTCACCGGACGCGGCGTTCAACCTGCAAGACTGGACAGCGGTGGTGATCTTCATCGTCATCATCGGCGGCATCGGTACGCTGGAAGGGCCTTTGATCGGCACGCTGATTTACTTCGCGTTGCGCGGATGCCTGGCTCAGTACGGCGCCGTTTACATGATTATTCTCGGCGTGGTTGCGGTGGTGATGATGCTCAAGGCGCCGCAAGGCGTGTGGGGCTTGACCAGTGAACGCTTGGGGTGGCAGGTATTCCCGATGCAACGGCGTCTAACGGCGCACACAAACCTGTAGGAGCGAGCTTGCTCGCGATGGAAGTACAGGCACTGCGCAGTGTCAGGCAGCCAGCGTTATCGTTGACGTCCATCGCGAGCAGGCTCGCTCCTACAAGGATCTGGAGCGCAGGCTGCCGACAGGCTAACCTCGAGATACACCAAAAATAAAAGCCTCCAAGAGCCTTCCCATGGATCGTTTACTCAGTATCGAAGCCTTCGTGCGAGTTGCCGAGACCGGCAACTTCGCCAAGGCGGCCCAGCAATTGGGCGTCACCCGCTCCGTGATCACCCACCGCATTCAACAACTGGAACAGTTCGTCAACGCGCCACTGTTCCATCGCAGTACACGCCACGTGCGTCTTTCCGAGGTGGGCGAGACCTACTACAAGGAATGTGCGGACATGGTCGCGAGCTTCAATTCGCTGACCGAGCACATGCGCGAACTGCGCGCCAAACCCACCGGCAAGTTACGCGTGCAGATGCTGCCAGGCTTTGCCATTGGTCACTTTGGCAGGATGCTGGCCGAGTTCACCCGGCTGTACCCGGACATCGAGGTGGACGTCATCGTCAATGACCGGGTGGTGGACCCGATCGAAGAAGGCTTCGATGTAGCGTTTCAGATGTTCCCGCCCATGGCCGAGACCCTGATCGAGCGCAAATTGTTCAGTGTTCGCCGGCTGTTTTGCATGTCACCCGACTATGCCGAAGCATTCGGCGTGCCCACGCACCCCCAGGAGCTGCTGCAACACAAAATCGCCTTGTATGAGGGCTATCCATCGCGTAATCGCTGGATCTTTAACCACGGCGACGAACAGGTAGAACTGAGCCTCCCGGGCCAGGTGCGTTCGAATTCGGTGCATTTGCTGCGTGATTACGCCAATACCGGGGTGTGTATCGTCTGTTTGCCGACGCTGGTCGCCAGTGACGACCTGCTTAGCGGCAGGCTGATTCCGGTGCTGCCGGAGTTCGCGCTGTCCTCCTTCAACTTTTCCGCGGTGTATCCCGCCACCCAGCGCCGGGCCTTGAAAGTGCGCACACTGATCGACTTCCTGGTGGAAAACTTCGGCGACGAACCGTGCTGGGACAAGCCCTTGCTGGAGCGTGGTTGGGTGCGTTGAGTATCTCCGCCCCTTGCTCGCGATGGACGTCAACGATAACGCGTCCTGCCTGAGTGGGCGCGTTGTCCGGGCGTTTATCGCGAGCAAGCTCGCTCCTACAGAGAAACCTGTGCGCCAACAGTGTTTGCGTTTCGCGAACACTGTTGTCGCCGACACTCTAATTGTTCGAGGAACAGGTGCGACGTACTGTTGGCTCACTGTTACTACAACAACAAAACGGTGAACTCCATGAGTAGCGCGGTAATCGAAACGGTGTTCGGCTCGCTGGACAATTACAGCAAAGGGTCGGTTGAAATCGTCAGCGGCCAGGCCAGTCACTACGCCTTCTCGAACATTTTCGAAGTGGCGCAACAATCCCGTCCTTATGAAAAAGTCGTGGTCGGCCTGAACCTCGGCTACGTCGTTGAAACCCTGCGCGCCGAAGGCCAATCGCCTTGGTACACGGCAGCGCACGACGAATTCGCCATCGTCATGGACGGTGAAGTACGGGTGGATTTCCTCAAGCTCGATGAGCCATTGAAAGACGGCGAAGGCACTCGGCTGGCCGGTGACGTGCCAGGGGGAAAACCGATGGGCTATGTCCTGCTAAAACGCGGCCATCAGTGCCTGCTGCCAGCCGGCACCGCCTATCGCTTCGAAACCGGCCGCCCGGGCGTGATTTTGCAGCAGACCATCAAGGGACCGTTGTCGGTCGAGAAATGGGCAGACATCTGCTTCAAGTGATCAGCCCAGCCAACCCCAGCCAACAAAAACAAAAGGAATCCCGTCATGGCCATGCTTGAAACCCCAGCCGAATCTGCCCTGTTTGCCGACGATGACGTCAAAATCAGCCCGCCTCATGCCGTCACCGGTTACTGTTCATTCCAGCTTGGCGCGTTCGAACTGTCGCGCGACGAGTACTTTGCCCGTATCACCTGGCCCGCCAAAGGCCAGACCCGTTCGCACCTGATCCCGGTCGATGCCTTTCTGCGCGCCTTGATGCGTGATGTGGCCTGGGGCTTTTTCTATGGTTGGGTCAATTTCGACCACGTCATTGGCACCCGCAATTACTACGGCAAAGTCGACCTATATGCCGGCACCTTCAATGGCACGCTCAAAGAGGCAGGGGTCAACTACACCGAAAATTTCGAAACGCCGCTGATCATGGCTACCTTCAAGGCGATCCTGCGCGATTGGACCAACGCCACCTTCGATCCGTTTGCCGCGCCTGAAGAAACCGGCAGCGCATTCGGTCGCAAGAACGGCAATAACCTCGAAGCCATCGAGCGCTTTCGCATCGCCACCAAGCGCATGCCGGGCCTGCCGGGCGATTCGCCGCTGCGCAACGACCTGCCGGTCAATCGCCAGTTCATCGATGTGTCCCAGGATGAGCCAGAGGTTCATGCCGCCGAAGGCTTCGAAGGCGAGTTGCATGCCTTCAATCTGTTCAAGTACCTGTCGCGCTCCGACGTGACCTGGAACCCATCGGTGACCTCGGTGTGCAGGGCCAGCCTGTTCTGCCCGACCACTGAAGAATTCATCCTGCCGGTGTTCCATGGCAACGACCGCGTCGAGTGGTTTCTGCAGCTCTCCGACGAGATCATCTGGGATGTCGGCGACAAGGACGACGGCAACCCGCGTGCCCGCATCACCATGCGTGCCGGTGACATTTGCGCCATGCCCGCGGACATCCGCCATCAGGGCTATTCCACCAAGCGTTCGATGCTGATGGTCTGGGAAAACGCCACGCCCAACCTGCCGCAACGCTACGAAAGCGGCGAGCTCAAGCCGTACCCGATCGAGTTCTAAGACAGGGTGTCTGGCCCGGTGCGCATCGGGCCATATGTTCAAGAATCAAATCGTCAGACACTGCGCCAGCGGCGCGGTGCGAGGAAAATATCATGCAAAATCAGCTCTATATCGATGGCCGTTTCGTTAATGCGGTCGCCGGCGGCACCATCGACGTGGTCTCGCCCCATGACGGTTCGTTGATCACGCGCATCGCTGCGGCGGAAGCGGCTGACATCGATCTGGCGGTTGCCGCCGCCAAACGCGCTTTCCCGGCCTGGTCTGCCTTGGGCGCCGCCGAGCGCGGGCGCCTGTTGCTCAAGCTGGCGGACAGGATCGAGGAATGCAGCGAAGAGTTGGCGCAGCTGGAATCGCTGAACACCGGGCATCCGCTTCGCGATTCCCGTGGCCTCGACGTGCCGCGCACGGCAGCCTGCTTTCGCTATTTCGGTGGCATGGCCGACAAGATCGAAGGGGCGGTGATTCCGGTCGAAGCGGGTTTTCTCAACTATGTGCAGCGCAAGCCGATCGGCGTGGTGGGGCAGATCGTGCCCTGGAATTTTCCGCTGATGTTCACCAGTTGGAAAATGGGTCCGGCGCTGGCGGCGGGCAACACCATCGTCATCAAACCGTCGGAAATCACGCCGTTGTCCACCTTGCGCATTGTCGAGCTGATGTCTGAAGTCGGCTTCCCCAAAGGCGTGGTCAACGTGGTGCCAGGGTATGGCCATACCGCGGGCCAGGCGCTGGCGGAGCACCTGGATGTGGGCAAGATTGCCTTCACCGGCTCGACTGCGACCGGACGCCGGATCGTCGAAGCGTCGAAAAGCAACCTCAAGCGTATTCAATTGGAGCTTGGGGGCAAGGGCGCCAACATTGTGTTCGAGGACGCCAACCTTGACGCGGCGGTCAACGGCGCGGCCTGGGCGATCTTCCACAATCAGGGGCAAGCCTGCATCGCGGGTTCGCGTCTGATCCTGCATAAAGACATCGCAGACCGGTTCCTCGAACGTTTCATCGCCTTGGCCAAGTCCATACGCTTGGGCGATCCGCTGGACCCGGAAACCGAAATGGGGCCGTTGACCTCGGCGCTGCACCGTGATCGCGTGATGGCTTACATCGATATCGCCATCGAGCAGGGCGGCAAGATCCTCGCAGGCGGCAAGGCGCCGGACGACAAGGCCCTCGCCAATGGATTCTATGTCGAACCGACTATTGTCGAGGCCAAGCCCAGTGATCGTGTGTGCCAGGAAGAGGTCTTTGGTCCGTTCGTCACCGTCGTACGCTTCAGCACCGACGAGGAGGCCTTGGCCATCGCCAACGGCAGCGAGTACGGTCTGGGCAGTGGTTTGTGGACACAGAACCTGGCCCGTGCGCACAAAATGGCGGACTCGATTCACGCCGGCATGTGCTGGATCAACTGCTACAAACGGGTCAACCCGGGCAGCCCGTTTGGCGGTGTCGGGCAATCGGGCTATGGCCGTGAAATGGGTTTCGAGGCGATCCACGATTACACCGAAGCACGCTCGGTCTGGGTCAACGTTGATGCTCAAATCGCTCCTTACTACCAGCGTTGAGGCCTGCCATGAATCCTTTTGTTTACCAAAGCCTGCCAACCCGCGTGGTGTTCGGCTGGGGCAAGCTCTCTGCGCTGGCCGAAGAGATCGATCGCCTCGGCGCCCGTCGTGCGCTGATCCTGACCACGCCTGAACAGCACGGGCTTGGCGAGCAGGTGGCGGCGTTACTGGGCGAGCGGGCGGCGGGTGTCTACCCGCACGCCGTGATGCACGTGCCACTGGAAGTGGCGCAAGCGGCGCGGGTCGAGGCGGCGCGGCTGGATGCCGATTGCTGCGTGGCCATCGGCGGTGGTTCGACCATTGGCCTGGGCAAGGCGATTGCCATGGATTCCGGGTTGCCGATTGTCGCCATACCCACGACCTACGCCGGCTCGGAGATGACGCCGATCTACGGCTTGACCGAAAACCGTCTGAAGAAAACCGGGCGGGATCCCAAGGTACTGCCCAAAACCGTGATCTACGATCCGCAATTGACCCTGACCTTGCCGGTGCAGATTTCAGCCTGTTCGGGCATGAACGCCATGGCCCATGCCGTTGAAGCGCTGTACGCCCAGGACGCAAATCCAATTATCGGTTTCATGGCCGAAGAATCGATACGCTCACTGGCGCAAGCGTTGCCGGGCGTGGTCAATGACCCGAATGATCCTGACGCGCGCAGCCGGGCGTTGTATGGCGCGTGGCTGGCGGGCATTTGCCTGGGCTCGGTCGGCATGGCCTTGCACCACAAGCTTTGCCACACCTTGGGCGGAACCTTCAATCTGCCCCATGCCCAGGCGCACGCCATCGTTCTGCCCCACGCTGCCCATTACAACCGTGAAGCGGCAGCCGGGCCGTTGCAACGAGCCGCGCGGGCTCTGGGTGGCAGTGAGGCCAGTGAAGTCGGTGCCTTGTTGTACGCGCTGAACCAGAAACTGGGTATCCCACTGGCGCTGGCGGACATCGGCCTGCCCGAAAACGGTCCGGCGGAAGCCGCGCAAATTGCCTGCGCCAGCCCTTACTACAATCCAAGACCGTTCGAATTAGGCCCGATTGCAGTGTTATTGACCCGCGCCATGAAAGGCCTGGCGCCAGCCTGAACTCACCCTCGTCGGAATAACAACAATGACCGATCAAGACCGAATCACCGAATCACTGATCTCCGAAAAAGCGGTGAACAGTTTCAGCGACGCGCCGAATGCGCGGTACAAGCAGATCATGCAAAGCCTGGTGCGTCACCTGCACGCGTTCGTCAGTGATGTCGAACTCACCGAGCAGGAGTGGTTCGAAGGCATCCGTTTTCTGACCGAGACCGGCCACAAGTGCGATGGCCTGGTGCGCCAGGAATTTATCCTGCTATCGGATACGTTAGGCGTTTCGATGCTGGTCGATGCGATCAACCACCGGCACAGTGCCAATGCCACCGACACGACCGTGTTCGGGCCTTTCTACATCGAAGGCATGCCTGAGCGGGAATTCGGCGAAAACATGGCATTCACGCCGGGCGAAACGGCGTTGGTGCGCGGTCGCGTGGTCGATACCGCGGGTAACCCTCTGGCCGGCGCGGTGCTTGACGTCTGGCAAACGGCGGAAAACGGCATGTACTCGGGCCAGGACACTGAACAGCCGTACGGCAACCTGCGCGGACGCTATCGCACCAATGCAGAGGGGTATTTCGCCATACGCACGATTGTCCCGGTGTGCTACCCGATTCCCACCGATGGCCCGGTCGGACGTATGCTCGATGCCGCCAATCGTCACCCGTGGCGGCCCGCGCACCTGCATTTCATGATCGATGTGCCGGGCTATCGCAAGCTCGTGACCCACTTGTTCAACCACGATGATCCCTATCTGGAGTCCGATGCGGTGTTCGGCGTCAAACAGTCGTTACAGGTCATCTATGAAGACCGGGTCAGCCATGATGATGTGTCCGAAAAGCTGGACATCCAGGTGCCGTTCAAGCGGGCGTGTTACGAATTCGTCATGGAAGCGGTGTGAATCATGGGCCAGTTTTTTGCGGTATTTGCCACCGATCATCCGGATTCACTGGCCTTGCGTCAGCGATTGCGGCCCAGTCACCAGGCTCATTTACGTGCCGATACGCACCGTGTAGTGGTTCGGTTCGGTGGCCCGACCCTCGAAGAAACCGGCGTCGGGATGAACGGCACGTTACTGGTGATCGAGGCGGGCAGCCTGCCGGAGGTGGAGGCGTTCATGCAGGACGATCCTTACGTACGGGCCGGACTGTTTGCGAACATCCAGATCCGCCCGTGGCACTGGAGCCTCGGCAACCCGGAAATGCGTGGCTGATCATGGCGACGATCACGTTGTGCCAACGCGAAGACATCGCTGACGGCGGCGCTTTGGGTTTACCCCACCATCGGCATCTGCATTCCGCCGGGCTGATTGCCGTGCGCCAAGGCGAGCAGGTGTGGGTGTACATCAATCGTTGCCCGCATTTTTCGGTGCCGCTGGACTATCGTCCGCAAGAGTTCTGTACCTATCGCGGCAAAGTCCTGATGTGCGCGCATCACAGTGCGATGTTTCGTTTCGAGGACGGCCATTGCATCGACGGCCCCTGCAAGGGCGCGCAATTGGAGGCTGTACCGGTCCGTTGGGTCGAAAACAGTCTGGTTATGGAAGTGGGTGAGGAGGGGTGATCTACACTCTTTTGAGGGGTGAACCACCCCTTTCGGAGGTCACCATGAAAAGGTTGTCACCCATCAGCCTGTGCGTCGTCTTGTCGGTTTTCAGCGCCCAGGGCTGGGCCCAAACCGTAACACCGCTCAAAGGCCAGAGTTCACAACAGACGCAGTTGGATATCAACGAATGCAACAGCATCGCCGCCAGTCAGGCGTCTTCCACGACATCGACACCGTCCGGCGGCCGGATAAAGGGCGCTGCCGTTGGCGCGGCTGCCGGTGCTGCCGGGGCGCAAGTGCGCGGGCGTCAGCATGACGAGTTCTATGATCGTGTCGACGACGATAACAAGCAGGATTATCGGCAGAACCGTGCCAAGGAGACAGCCGCGGTAGGCGCCGTGGTCGGAGGGTCGCGTCAGCGTCAGGACCGGCGGGCGCAACGCAATGAAAGCGCTGCAACCACCTCGAGCGCCTACACCAGTTGCCTGCAAGGCAAGGGGTATCAGGTCAATCCCTGAGCCTGATATCGGTCAATCTGGATGCAAAACCTGTGGGAGCGAGCCTGCTCGCTCCCACAAGGGGTGCACTAGCCGAAGGATCTGGTTTTCTCGTGTTGCTCCAGCACATGCACCATCAGCAGTGCATACAGCGTGACCGCGATAAACAGCGCCATGCGCACCGCGAACGCGGTGTAGACGTCTTTGCCCGCCGCGCTGTCCTGCACGGACTGCCCAAGGAGAATGATCAGCGTGATCAGGGTGTTGAGCCAGAATCCGGGGCTGAATCGCCCCGCACTCACGCCGTAGAGTTTGCGCGCCAGTAGCAGGGTGAACAGCAGCATCCACAAAAAGAACATCCACAGGTGCACGAACAGGCTCAGCGCGGACCAGAACAGGATGGCCAGCAGACCACCGAGCAGGGTCGAGCCGACCAGCTCGCGGCCGGCGCTGCGCGCCGAGGTGGTGGAGCTCTGTTGCCCCAGGTTGACCGCTTTGAGGACGATGGGCAGGTAACTGGCCGGGTCGATCAGCGCCAGCAGAAACGCCGGTATCACGATCAGTGTGGCGCGCAGGGCCACCCGGTGGACTTCGTTCTCGGGCAAAGGCGGGGCGGCGGGTGGGGTAGGAGCATTGGCCGGTTCGGGGAACAAGCCATGGCTGACCACGCCGACCATGATCGCCAATAGCAGCCCCGCGACCAGCGCCTTGATGACCGTCAGCGCCAGATCGAAGTCGGCAAATCCCGCCGAGGAAATCATGGTCAGGCCGATCACGAGCAAGGTGACGATCAGGCTATTGCCGCCCCTCAAGCCAAACCCGAACACCGCGAACAGACAAAGCCCGATCAGCAGCACACCGCTGAGCCCGTAGTGACGCAGCAGCGGAATCAGCAGCAGGCCGACGCCGGTGGTCAGCATCGCCACCAATCCCAGCACCACGGCGGCCTTTAACGACAGCGGACGATTGAGCGATACCAGCAACAGCGCGCACAACACCGGTGCCAGAAACGGAATCGGTAATGCCAGGCCATAACTGGTGGCCAGGCACAGGGCCGTGCCGGTGGCCAGGCGCAAGGCACGCTGAGTCCTTGGCGAGCGTTGGGGCTTAATAGCCATGGCACTTAGTACACATAGGATTTAGTAAACATAAGATTTAGTAAACATAAGATTTAGTAAACATAGGACAGCCAACTCATCAGCCACAGAAACCCACGGCCCAGCGGATTGAGCAGATTGCCTTCGTCGGGGAACGCCATGACCTCGGCCTGGCCACCGGCACGGATGGTGCGGTTATCGCGCAGCATGACCAGCGACTCCGCCGAGAACTCGATGATCACCGGGAATCGCTGGGCCGGACGCAGCCAGTCGCGGCTGTTTTGCACCGTGGGCAAGGTGCCGGGAGGGGCGGGTTGGCCCACGCTGACCCCATAGCCAAGACTGCGCACACGGCCCTGGAACACTTTGCCGGGCAATGCATCCAGCACGATCGACACCGGCGTTTCGGCCTGGACCAGGCCGAGGTTGTTCTCGGTCATGTCGGCACTGATCCACACGTCGTGGATGGCGATCAGGGTCATCACCGGATTGCCCGCTGCCGCGAACTGACCGACGTCGGTGCGCAAATCCGTGATCAGACCGGCCGAGCGCGCGCGCACCTGGGTGTTGGAAAGGTCCAGTTCGGCCTTGGACAGGGCGGTGGCGGCGCTGCGCAGTTTGGCGTTGTCCTCCTCGCTGCCGCCTTCCGTTTCGCGGGCGCGCTGCACTTCAGCTCGGGCGGCAGCGACCTTGCTCACGGCGGCTTCGTGGTTGGCGCGGGAGACTTCCAGCAGGCGCACGGAAATGGTGCCGGGGTCTTCGCGGTACAGTCCTTCGAGCCGCTGATTGTCCTGGCGGGCCTTGAGTTCGTTGGCCTGTGCCGCCCGCAGGTTGGCTTGCGCCGACGCGATGCCGGCGGTGCTGGCGCCGATCTGTCGGCGGGTCGATTCAAGGTCGGCACGGGCACGGTCGACGGCGATTTGATAGGGCTGCGGGTCGACCTCGAAGATGACGTCCCCAGCCTTCACATCCTGGTTGTTGCGCACGTTGACGCGGATCACCCGCCCGGCCACTTCCGCCGCCACCGGAATCACGAAGGCACCGACCCGTGCCTGTTGCGTATACGGCGTGAAACGGTCGGCCAGCAGATACCAGGCCAGACTCAGGACGATCAGCAGCAGCACCCATTTGATGCCCTTTTTTGTCGGGTCGGCGGCAGGCTGCGCTGGCGGCGGGGCGTCGGAGGAAGAGGGCGCGGCGTCAGTCATGTTGGCTTACCGGGTTAGGATAGGAGGAGGCGGGTTGGGGCTCGGACAGCAGGTCGCCCCAGTCGGTGCGTTGTTCCATTTGCCGGCGTGTCGCCGGGTCGACTTTGGCCTGGGCGCTGTACCAGCCACCGCCGAGGGCCTTGTACAGAGCAATCACGTTACTCACCGCGTCACTACGGCTGACCAGGTAGCTGTCTTGGGTATCGAGCAGCGCACGCTGGGCATCGAGCACCCGCTGAAAGTCCGAATACCCCTCGCGATACAGCGTGTTGGCCAGCTCCAGCGAGCGTTTCGCCGCGCCTTCGGCTTCACGCAGGATGCGTTCACGCTGCAAGGCCTGGGTCAGACCGTTGGCGGCATCGTCCGCCTCGCGCGCGGCCTGGCGCACCTTGTCGCGATAGGCTTCGATCAGCTGTTGCAAGCGCGCATCCTGCACCCGCACGTTGTTGCTGATGCGGCCGTAGTCGAACACATTCCAGCGCAGGCTCGGGCCACCGACCAGGTCGAGGCTGCGGGAGCTGCCGCTCAAGGTGTCGGTGGACCAGACGATGCTGCCGAGCAGGCTCAGTGACGGGTAGAAGTCGGTTTCGGCAACGCCCACCAGCGCCGACTGCGCGGCGACATTCAACTCGGCGGCGCGCACGTCGGGACGGCGCAGCAGCAGTTGCGCCGGCACATCCTGCAGCACGGCGCGATCCACCAGCGGAATCAAACTGTTGTTCTCCACCACCAGCGGCAATTCTCCCGGTGGCTGACCGATCAGTACTGCCAGGGCATTACGCAAACGCACCAGCTGATCTTGCAGGACGGGGATGCTGCTCAGGGTGCCAAGGTATTGGGTCTTGGCTTGTTGCAGGTCAAGTTCGGCGGTCTGACCGCTCTTGAACAGTTTTTCGGTGATCTCATAATTGCGTTGCTGCTGGCGGGCGTTTTCTTCGGCCACCCGCAAACGGGCCTGGGTGGTGCGCAGAAGAAAGTAGCTGTCGGCCACCTGCGCACGAAGCAGGACAAGGGCATCGTCATAGTTGGCCTCTGCGGCGAAATAGGCGGCATCGGACGCCTCGATGGCACGGCTGAAGCGGCCCCAGAAATCCAGTTCCCAGCCCACATCGAAGCCGGCGCTGTGCTGCCAGAAACGGCTGTCTACCGGATTACGCCCACCGGATTGATCGCGATGGACATATACGCTGTCGGCACTGAGCTGCTGCAGTTGCGGGTAGCGGCCGCTTTCGGCAATGCCCAATTGCGCACGCGCTTCCATGACCCGCAAGCCAATGATCTTGAGGCTGGAATTATTTGCGTCGGCTTCGGCGATCAATTGGTCCAGGGTCGGATCGGCAAAAATCTCCCACCACTGGCGGATGTCCGGTTGCAGCGCTCGTTGACTGGCGTGGTCGAGGTTCGGCGTATTCCAGTGATCGACCCAGGGTTCGGCGGGCGGTTGGAAATCCGGCCCCAACCGTACGCAGCCTCCGAGGGCAAGTGCAGCGCATAAAAGTAACGGGTTGAGACCTGGACGCATCGTGCGTTTCCGACCAAGGAATATCACAGCAGCATAGACGGCTGGGCGTCGGGAGGATATCCACTTTGTGCAAGCGCACCTGTGTGGCGAGGAGATCAGGCCTTCGCCACACAGGCCGCTCACGCAGAGTTTGATTGAACGACCAGATGAATAAAAACGCCGTGACTGTCGTAAAAACGACCTGTTTGCGCTGAACGCGAACCCTCCTCAGTTTTCTATTGAACGAGTGTTCAGCCTGGACTATGTTCGTTCCACCTTTCTTCCCGGCTGGTTGCGGGCTTGCGTTTCTTCATTTTGAACGAGGCACTGGCATGCGGTTTTCACCCTTTGTTGAGCGGATATCGGGCCAGGGCGTGGCCGCTTGGGATATTCACTACGCAGCAAATGAAGCGCGAGGCCGGGGCGAGGATGTGATCGTCCTCAGCGTCGGCGATCCGGATTTCCCCACCCCTGATTTCATCACCGATGCCGCCATCCACGCGCTGCGCGAAGGTGACACCCACTACACCGAAGTTGCAGGCCGCCCGGCCTTGCGTGAAGCCATCGCTGCCCGTTACGGCAAATTGTTCGGTCGCGAGCTGCAAGCCGACAACGTGATTACCGTGGCCGGGGCGCAGAACGCCTTGTTCGCCACTTCGATGTGCCTGCTCAGCGCGGGTGACGAGGAGATTGCCCTTGACCCGATGTACGTGACGTACGAGGCGACGCTCAAGGCCTCCGGCGCGACGCTGGTCAGGGTGCCGTGCTCGGCGGACGATGACTTTCGCCTCGACGCGGCGGTGTTGGCCAAGGCCATCACCCCGAGAACCCGAGCGATTTTCCTGTCCAACCCTAATAACCCCACCGGCGTGATGCTCAATCGCGAAGAGCTGCAAGCCATCGCCGAACTGGCCATTGCCCATGATTTATGGGTGGTGGTCGACGAAGTCTATGAAAGCCTGGGGTTCGAGCGCGAGCATCTGAGCATGGCCGCCCTGCCGGGCATGGCCGAGCGTTGCGTGGTGATCGGCAGCCTGTCGAAATCCCACGCCATGACCGGATGGCGAATCGGCTGGGTCGTGGCCAATCCCGACCTGGTCGCCCATGTCGAAACCCTGGTGTTGAGTATGCTTTACGGCTTGCCGGGGTTTGTCATGGAAGCCGCGCTCAAGGCCGTGGAGGCTCACGATGAGGTCAGCCAAGGCATGCGCGATATCTATCGCCGTCGTCGCGACCTGGTGGTGGCGGGACTGGCGGATTGCCCGGGCATTAGCGTGCTCAAACCCGATGCCGGCATGTTCGTGTTGGTGGACGTACGCGCCACCGGCCTGACGTCGCTGGAATTCGCCTGGCGCCTGTTGCGCGAGGCGAGGGTGTCAGTACTCGACGCCGCAGCCTTCGGTGAACCGTCCCAAGGGTTTGTGCGGTTGTCCTTCACCCTGGGTGAGGAGCGGCTGACCGAAGCCTGCCAGCGTATTCGCGATTTTGTCCGGGTGCTCAAGGGCGAGTCGCCGCGTCCGGTCATCGGTCGCGTGACCTGTGAAGCGAAACCCGAACCGATCGCGGCCCGGACCATGATCGAGGTCGAGCAACTGCACAAACGTTTCGGCAATATCGAGGTGCTCAAGGGTGTGTCCCTGACGGCCCGCGAAGGCGAGGTGATCTCGCTGATTGGCGCCAGCGGTTCGGGCAAAAGCACGCTGCTGCGCTGCATCAATATGCTCGAAGTGCCGGATCAAGGGCGCATTCTGGTGGACGGCGAAAGCATCCACCTGAACCACACTCGTCCCGGTGCACCGCTGGTGTCCGATGCCAAACAGCTTGTACGCATTCGTTCCAGCCTGGGCATGGTGTTCCAGAACTTCAACCTCTGGCCCCATCGCACGGTGCTGGAAAACCTGATCGAAGCGCCAACCCAGGTCCTGCGTGAAAGCAAGGCGGAGGCCACCGAGCGTGCCGAAGCCTTGCTCGAACGCGTGGGGCTGGCGGCCAAGCGCAACGAGTACCCGGCGTTTCTGTCCGGGGGACAGCAGCAACGGGTGGCCATTGCCCGGGCCCTGGCCATGCGGCCCAAGGTCATGCTGTTCGATGAACCCACCTCGGCACTCGACCCGGAACTGGTCGGGGAAGTGCTGCGGGTGATCCGCTCGCTCGCCGAAGAAGGCCGGACCATGATCCTGGTGACCCATGAAATGGCCTTCGCACGCGATGTCTCTTCCAAAGTCGCCTTTCTTCATCAAGGCCTGATCGAGGAAACCGGTTCGCCGGACGAAGTGTTCGTACACCCACGCAGCGAGCGTTGCCGTCAATTCGTCAATGCTCATCAGACTCGCTAAAAACAACATAAAAAGACGGGGCAAACACCATGGGAAATCGACGTTTGGCAAACTGGATCACCGGCGCGGCCTGCTTGATGCTGGCCGGCATGAGTGCGGCGCAGGCGCAACCGATCCGCTTCGCGGTGGCGGCCGAACCTTACCCGCCGTACACCGAGAAGCAGGCGAACGGTGAATGGAAGGGCTTCGAGGTCGACCTGATCCACAAGTTGTGCAGCGAAATGAAAGCCGAGTGCGAGATCAAGGAAGTCGCCTGGGACGGGATCATCCCGTCGCTGTTGGCGAAGAAGATCGACGTGATCTTCTCTTCGATGTCGGTGACTGAAGAGCGGGAAAAGCAGATCGCCTTCAGCAAGGCCTACTACGACACGCCGGTGGGAATTGTCGGGCCCAAGGGCACGACCATCGCCAAATACCCGGATGATCTCAAGGGCAAGACCATCGGCGTGCAGAACTCGACGGTCAGCGCCAGTTTCCTCAAGGCCCATTACGAAAAGATTGCCGACGTTAAGTATTACGACACCCAGGACTCGGCCAACGCCGACATGGTGGCCGGTCGCCTCGACCTGATGATGGCGGACGGTACGGCCATGACCGCGTTCATGAAATCCCCGGATGCGGCCAGCCTGGAGTACCTGGCAACCGTTCCTTATGACCCGCTGTTCGGCAAGGGCGTGGGTGCCGGTATTCGCAAGGATGACACCGAACTCAAGGCCAGGCTCGACAAGGCCATCACTGAACTGCTGGCCAGCAAAGATTACGACGAGCTTTCCCAGAACTACTTCGGTACCAGCGTAAAACCGAAACTCTGACCTGTAGGAGCGAGCTTGCTCGCGATGGTCGTGAACGATGACGCGGGATACCTGATACCCCGCGGTGTCCTCTGGTTCATCGCGAGCAAGCTCGCTCCTACAGGGGAACGGTGGTGCTCTTACTGGAGACTGAAATGCCAGCAATGTTCGATTTGATCAGTTTCGGCGAACAAGGATGGGGCGCAGCGCTGCTCAAGGGGCTCTGGATGACCCTGCAGATTTCGGCCGGGGCCTTTGTGCTCGGGCTGGCCATCGGTCTGGTGGTGGCATGCATCAAACTGGGCGCGCCCAAACCGATTGCAGCGCTGGCCCGTGGCTATACCACGCTGTTCCGTGCAGTGCCGGAGTTGTTGCTGATTTTGCTGCTGTTCTATGTCGGCTCCATGCTGCTTAACTCCTTGGCCGCTGCGCTCGGTTATGGCGCGGTGAATGTCAGCGGTCCGTTGGCCGCGATCGTGGTGTTGGGCCTGGTGCAGGGCGCCTACGCATCGGAAATTTTTCGCGCGGCGATCCAGGCGATTCCCTTTGGCCAGATCGAAGCGGGGAAGGCCTTCGGCCTGCACGGCTTTGGCCTGTTCCGCCGTGTGACGCTGCCGATCATGGCGCCCTATGCGATGGCGGGGATGGCCAACCTGTGGATCAACCTGATCAAGGACAGCGCGCTGATCAGCGTGGTCGGCACCAACGAACTGCTGTACACCGCCAAGCAAGGCGCGGGATCCACGCGACATTACCTGCTGTTCTATCTCACCGCCGCCGCGCTGTATTACGCGGTGACACTGGTGTCCAACTATTTGTCGGGACGGCTGGAGCGACGCGTTCGTCGCTGGATGCCTCTTGCTGACTAAACCGACTGAGCCAATGAAATGATTCCAGCGTGGACCCTTGAATACGCGTCGTTGTTGCTCCGAGGGCTGCAAACGACCATTGCCATCCTGGTGATTTCCAGCCTGCTCGGTTTCGTACTGGCGGTCCTGGTCGCCCTGGCGCGGATCTCGAAAAACAAACTGATCGCCAAGGTCAGCCTGTTCTATACCAGCGTGACTCGGGGTACGCCGCTGCTGATCCAGATCTACATTTTCTACTACGGCCTCGGCAGCCTGTTTGCGCAGTTTCCGCTGATCCGTGGCAGCTTTCTCTGGCCGTACCTGCGCGATGGCTACTGGTACATCGTCTTCGCCTTGGTGGTGTCGGTGGGCGCGTATGTCGGCGAAGTGATCCGTGGCGGCCTGCTGGCCGTGCCCAAGGGCGAAATGGAAGCCGCTTCAGCCTTTGGCATGACGCCGCGCCAGGCGTTGTTGCGAGTGCGCTTGCCAAGGGCCTTGCGCCTGCTGTTGCCGACCCTGGCCGGGGAGACCGTGATGCTGCTCAAGTCCACGGCGCTGGCCTCGACCATTGCGGTGATCGACCTGTTGGGCGCGGCCAACGTCGTTCGCGCCCAAACGCTGCAAGTCTATGAGCCGCTGTTGCTGGTGGCCGGGGTGTACGTCTGCCTGACGTTCCTGATCGAGGGGTTATTCGCCTTTGCCGAGCGTCGCGGGACGCCGGTTCGCAGGTCCGTATGATGAACAAGACTCAGGTTGATCGTTCGTTGCAAGGCATTGGCCTGTGCACCTTGGGCTACGCATTCCTGTCCTTGCAAGACGCCGGAATCAAGTGGCTCGTGGCCGATTACTCGGTGTTTACCATCCTGTTCTGGCGCGCCCTTGTCGTAGTCGTCGCGGTTCTGCTGGTGGGACGCTGGTCACTGGTCCAGCGCGCCTGGCGCTCCTCCAGCCGACGTCTGCTGGTGGTCCGCGGCCTGCTGTCGATTGCCGCCTGGTTGCTGTATTACACGGCGGCACGGGACCTGACCCTGGCGGAAATGACCACCCTGTATTTTTCGGCACCGATCATGGTCACGGTGCTGGCGACGACGATTCTCAAAGAGCGTGTCAGCAGTTGGCAGTGGTTGGCCCTGATCATTGGTTTTATCGGCGTGGTGATCGCCTGTCGCCCCGGCAACATGGCCGATCCGGTGCCGATTGTCCTGACATTGCTGGCGGCGATGTGCTGGGCGTTCACCTATATCCAGCTGCGTCAGGTCGACGACCAGACTTCGGTGCTGGAACAGATGCTGATCACCAACGTGGTGTTCGTCATCTGCATGGCGGTGGCGTTGCCCTGGACCCACACCCCGACGCCGACGCCGGCGTGGTTGGGCATGCTCGCCGCAGGACTGATGGGCGGCATGGGACAGTTCCTGTTGTTTGCCAGTTTCCAGCGCGCCACCGCGACCGTCCTGGCGCCGTTCGAATACACCGGGCTGATCTGGGCGTTCCTGCTATCGAGCCTGATCTGGGGCACGCTGATGGATGTGTCGTTGGTGATCGGTGCCGGCCTGATCGCGGTCAGCGGCACCCTGGCGATGATTTTCGGCCGGCACCCGGCGCAGGATGTCGTCGGCGCCGAATGTTCCGTGTCGCAGTCGCTTTATCCAGCAACGACAGACAGGGAGTCCGATGGTGGGGTTCAGGCACCACTCGACCCAGACCCCGTCGAGCAACGTCGATAAACCGACTTTCCATCTGATATGAAGTGAACAGTCTCAAGGGAAGGCAAGCCCATGGCGCAGGATGTTTCGTTCAGCATTCACAACAATAACGGTGACACGTTAAAGGTCAGTGCCTGGCGTTTCGGGGCGGGGGGCCATGGACCGAAAGTCCACCTGCAGGCCGGGGTGCACGCCGATGAAATCGCCGGGATGCTGGTGCTGCATCGACTGATCGAGCGCCTCAAGGTTGCCGAATCCGAGGGGCGGCTCAAAGGCAGCGTGACCGTGGTGCCGCAGGCCAATCCCCTGGGCATCGGTCAGTTTCGCCAGGGTCGGATTCTGGGGCGTTACCACGATGCGACCGGGCAGAACTTCAACCGTGGCTTCGACCAGTCGATGGCGATGGCGCGACCGTCCACCGTCGTCCAGCAATGGCAAAAAGAACTGGTGCAACTGGCGGCACCGGCGGACGTGATGTTAGACCTGCACACCGATGACGAAGCGCTGCCGTACCTCTACGTACACCGCAGCTTCTGGCCCCGGGGCCTTGGTTTGGCGGCGGCAATGAAGATGGACGTGGCGATCATCTGGGATGACGGCGACGACGGCTCCTTTGAGGAAACCATCATCGCGCCCTGGCTGCGCGCCGGTAGCACCAACCAGCGCATGGCCGCGACCCTGGAGTTGCGCGGGCAGGGCGACGTCGACGATCGATTCGCCAGACAGGATGCCGAGGGGCTTTATGCGTGGCTCTGCGCATCTGGTGTGATCGACGAAGCGGTGCCGCGGACTGACTGGCCCGTCGAAGCCGTGGAAATGGGCCACATGGAAACCATCCTCGCACCGCAGCCAGGCGTGCTGATTTTTGAAAAGGACCTGGGCGATGTCGTCGAAGAAGGCCAGCGCTTTGCGCGAATCCTGCGCCGCCCCGGCGATCCGACATCAGAGGTGGTGTTATACGCCGAGCAGACCGGGCGCCTGGTCACCCGTTACCGGGATCGTTTGATCGCCCAGGGCATGGCGGTGGCCAAGTTCACCGGCCGTCGTCTGTCGCGGAACTGGAGCGGCGGGTTGCTGGACCCGAACTAGGTCGCGGCCGTAAAGAAACTACCTATGAGCCTGCGGTTTTTACCGTCATGGAGAGTGATCGCCCGAATACCCAGCCGTTTGGCGTGTGCATAGGCTGATGCATTTGCAGCTTATGGGGGAGTCCGTCATGCGGTTGTTTGAGTTGATCACCTTTACGGTACGCGTGCGCACCGTCACACAAGCGCTGGCGCGCATTGAATCTTCACTGGCCGAACCTGATGTCGGCGGCACGTTGATCGGCTGCTGGGCCTCGGAAATCGGCCAGTTGAACCAGATCGCGGTGCTGCGCGGTTTCACCGACGAAAGCGCGCGCCAGGCGGAGCGCGAGCGCTTCTTGCTGGACGGCAAGGCCTTCGGCATCAATGAGTTCATCACCGACCTGCGGGTCGAAAACTACAGCCTGTTTCCGTTCCTCAAGCCTTTGAGCGCCGGCAAGCATGGACCGTTCTATGAACTGCGCGTCTACGATCTGATCAGTGCTGGACTGCAACCAACGCTGGATGGCTGGGCCAAGGCCATCGAGCCGCGCACCGCCGAACAGTACTCACCGGTGTATGCAGCTTTTTATGCTACTGATGGTGCGCTGCCGCGCTACCTGCACATCTGGCCGTGGACAACCCTGGAGCAGCGCCTGCAAGTACGCACCCAGGCGGTGGCGGACGGCGTGTGGCCACCGGAAAATTCGGGCCCGCAACTGCGCGACATGCGTTCGACTATTTACCTGCCGGCGGTGTTTTCGCCGTTGCAATGACGTCTTGGCGACAAATCCAGGACAAACCACCAAGAGACTGCCGAAGGCATTCACACAGAGGGCTTTCGGCAGCTGTCTCCTCTCGCATCGGGTCTTCCCGTCCGCGTAAAAGTTTTACGCATTTTTTACAGTAGGCCAATTCGTGCGAAACGATACTGGCGGCGTTTTTTATCGTCCGCGCGTTTTGCCCTTTTACTGTTGGCTTTCTGAATAAGTCTGAATGTTTGCGTAAAGGGCACCGGGGCTTGTGAACGGTGTCGATGACCCGTCTCGCTCAAAGCTCCCATGCACTGTTGCTGTTCAATACAGAGAAGCTAGCCGTGAGTCAAAGCACCACCGTTACCCATGAACACGCTCAAGCCAAAACATCAGCCGCCGGTTTGCTCGTCGCCGCTGTCGGCGTGGTCTATGGCGATATTGGCACCAGCCCCTTGTACACGCTCAAGGAAGTCTTCGGCGGACATTACGGCGTTCAGGCTAACCACGACGGCGTGCTGGGCATCCTTTCGTTGGTTTTCTGGTCGCTGATCTGGGTCGTTTCAATCAAGTATGTGTTGTTTGTCCTTCGCGCCGACAATCAGGGCGAGGGCGGGATCATGGCGTTGACAGCATTGGCTCGTCGCGCGTCGGCGCCTTATCCGTACATGAGTAAAGTATTGGTTTTGCTTGGCCTGTTCGGTGCCGCGCTTTTCTATGGCGACAGCATGATCACGCCAGCCATTTCCGTGTTGTCCGCTGTTGAAGGTTTGCAGCTTGCCTTTGACGGGATCGAGCACTGGGTCGTGCCGCTGTCGGTGATCGTGCTGGTGGCATTGTTCCTGATTCAGAAACATGGCACAGCCCGTATCGGTATTTTGTTCGGCCCGGTGATGGTGTTGTGGTTTGTGGTGCTGGGTGCGCTGGGCGTCTATGGGATTTTGCAGCGTCCAGAGGTGCTGCAAGCGCTCAATCCGGCATGGGCCGTGCATTTTTTCGTGGTTCATCCGGGCATCGGTGTGGCGATCCTGGGTGCTGTCGTATTGTCATTGACCGGCGCTGAAGCGCTGTATGCCGACATGGGGCATTTTGGCCGCAAGCCTATCGCGCGTGCGTGGTTTCTTTTGGTGTTGCCAGGCCTGGTGCTCAATTATTTCGGCCAGGGCGCCTTGATCCTGGGGAACCCGGAGGCGGTACGCAACCCGTTCTACTTGCTCGCCCCTGACTGGGCATTGTTGCCGATGGTCGCGCTTTCCACCCTGGCCACCATCATCGCTTCGCAAGCGGTGATATCCGGGGCTTTCTCCCTGACTCGCCAGGCGATTCAGCTGGGCTACGTCCCGCGCATGTTCATTCAGCACACCTCCAGCCAGGAGCAGGGTCAGATCTACATCGGTACGGTCAACTGGGCATTGATGGTCGGTGTCGTGCTGCTGGTGATCGGTTTCGAGTCGTCCAGTGCCTTGGCCGCCGCTTATGGCGTGGCTGTGACTGGGACCATGTTGATCACAACCCTCCTGTCCTCGGCGGTCGTCCTGCTCCTTTGGAAAACCCCACGCTGGTTGGCGATTCCGATGCTGCTCGGTTTTTTAATCGTCGACAGCCTGTACTTTGCGGCCAATGCGCCAAAGATTTTTCAGGGTGGTGCATTCCCGGTGATTGCCGGTATCGGCCTGTTCATATTGATGACGACCTGGAAGCGGGGCAGGAAAATCATTGTCGAGCGACTGGACGAAACCACACTGCCATTACCCCTGTTCATCGGCAGCCTCCGTGCACAGCCTCCCCATCGCGTGCAAGGCACGGCCGTGTTTCTGACGGCCAGGGCCGATGCGGTGCCCCATGCGCTGCTGCACAACTTGCTGCATAACCAGGTGTTACACGAGCAGGTGGTGTTACTGACCGTGGTGTCCGAAGACAGGCCGCGTGTGGCAGCCGAGCGGCGGTTCGAAGTTCAATCCTATGGCGAAGGCTTCTTCCGCGTCAGCCTGCACTTTGGTTTTATCGAGGAGCCGGATGTCCCGCTTGCCCTGAGTCTCTGTCATTTGACCGAGCTTGACTTCAGCCCGATGCGCACGACTTATTTCCTCAGCCGTGAGACGGTCATCCCTACCAAACGCATCGGCATGGCGCGTTGGCGAGAGGGGCTGTTCGCCTTTCTGCTCAAGAATGCCAATAGCAACCTGAAATACTTCAATTTGCCGCTCAACAGGGTCATAGAGCTTGGCACGCAGGTTGAGATGTAACTTTTCCGATTTGCAACATTTCCCCCACCAACCAGCCCAGTGCCGGGTCCTGTCGGCGCTGGGCCAGGTACACCAGATCCAGCTCAAAAGCTTCCAGGGCAAACGGCAAATCGTGCAGCTGTAACGGCAGCATCGTTGCAAAGTTGCGCGCCAGTTGGGTCGGCAACACCACGCAAAGATCAGATGCCGCCACCAGATGCGCCGCCTGCAGGTAGTTGGGTGTGGTGTAAACGATCTGCCGCGACAGTCCTTGTTCACCCAGCCATTGATCGACCATGCCGCGGGTCTGGCCGCCGTGTACCCACAGATGACGCAGGCGCAGGAAGGTCTCCAGGTCCAGCGCGCCGGTAACCAGCGGATGGTCACGGCGCAAGGCGACTTGCAGGGTTTCGCTGCGCCAGTGATGACGGACGAAGCGCGCAGGAATTTCGTCGAAGCGGCCCAGCACCAAATCGAGATGACCGCGGTCCAGGGCATCGACCGGCAAGCTGGGCGCCAGTGGCGCGATGTCCAGACGCAGGTTCGGCGCGCAGTCCTGCAAGCGCCTCAGCAGGCTCGGCATACACAGCTGTTCGACGAAATCGGTCATGGCAATGCGGAACGTCTGGCGACTTGAGCGCGGGTCGAAGCTTTCGTCGACGTTGAGGGTCTGTTCGATCTGTTGCAGCGCCGAGCGAATCGGACCTTCCAGCGCCAGGGCCTTGGGCGTCGGTTGCATACGCCGGCCGATGCGCACCAGCAACGGATCATCAAGCAGCTCGCGCAGGCGCGCCAACGCGTTGCTCACGGTCGGCTGGCTGAGCGCCAGGCGTTCAGCGGCGCGCGAGACGTTCTGTTCGCGCAGCAATACGTCAAGGATACGCAGCAGGTTGAGATCGAAATTAGTTGTATTCAATTTGCAAATATCACGCATATGAAAATGAAATTTCTCAAATAGTAGGCAGCTGCTTAGGGTGTCGGCAATCCTTCTTTTCAACTTGGGAGCATGCGTGTGAGCAACGGATTTGAAGTGCAACAAGCCGCCGTCGTAGGCGCCGGGACCATGGGCCGGGGCATTGTCATCAGCCTGGCCAGTGCCGGTATTGCGGTGTTGTGGCTGGACGCCAATGCGCAGATGGTGACTGCCGGCCTGAAAATGGCTGCCGATACCTGGGCCCAACAGGTGGTCAAGGGCCGTATCAGTGAAGAGCAGGCTGAGCGGAACCTGGCCCGCGTGCAGGCGGTGGACAGCTATGCCGCGCTGGCCGACGTCGATCTGGTGATCGAGGCGGTGTACGAGAACCTTGAGCTGAAGCAGGAAATCTTCCGCACCCTGGACAGCACCCTCAATCCCGGCGCGATCCTGGCCAGTAACACCTCGGCGCTCGATATCGACGCCATTGCCTCGGTCACCCGACGCCCCGAACAGGTGCTGGGCCTGCATTTCTTCAGCCCGGCACACATCATGAAGCTGCTGGAAATCGTCCGTGGCGCGCACACCTCGACAGACGTACTGGCGCAGGCCAAGCGATTGGGCGAACGCCTGGGCAAAATCGCAGTGGTGGCCGGTAACTGCCGTGGCTTCATCGGCAACCGCATGCTCAAGACCTACGCCGACGAGGCGCGCAAGATGCTCCTTGAAGGCGCACTGCCGCAGCAGGTGGACGGCGCCTTGCAGGCCTTCGGTTTTGCCATGGGACCGTTTCGCATGTACGACGTGGTCGGTGTCGACCTGGAATGGCGCGCCCGGCAACTGGCCGGGCAGGGCATGGACAGTCCGCTGGTGCAAGTGGACAACGCCCTGTGTGACCTCGGCCGCTTTGGCCAGAAGGCCGGCCGGGGCTATTACCAATATGCCGAGGGCAGTCGCGACGCCGGGCATGACGCTGAGGTCGATGTGCTGATCGAGCGCATTGCCAGTGGACTGGGCTATCGCCGCCGGCCAATCAACGATCCGGAAATAGTCGAGCGCGGCCTGCTGGCACTGGTCAACGAAGGGGCGAAGATTCTTCAGGAAAATATCGCGGACAACAGCCATGACATCGACCTGGTGTACCTCAATGGTTATGGCTTCCCGCCGGCAGTGGGCGGTCCTATGAGCTGGGCCGACGCCCAAGGTCTGGCCTCGATCCAACAGCGTCTGGAGCGTTTGCAGCAGATGCACGGCGAACACTGGAATCCGGCACCGCTGATTGCCCGATTGGCCGCGACAGGCAAACGCTTTGCGGACGTGGGGGGCCTGGCATGAACTATCAGGCTCCCCTGCGCGATATGCGTTTTGTCCTGCACGAACTGTTCGACGTGACCGGCCATTGCCAGCAACTGGGCAACGACCTGGATCGCGAGACTATCGACGGCGTGCTGGAAGAAGCCGCACGGTTCGCCGCCGAAGTCGTGGCGCCGCTCAACCGCAACAGTGACGAACAAGGCTGTCGCTTGCAGGACGGTGAAGTGACCACGCCGGATGGCTTTCGCGAAGCCTACAAACTATTCGTCCAGCAAGGCTGGGCCAGCATGACCGGGCCGGTGGCGTTCGGCGGCCAGGGCTTTGCGCAAATGCTCTCGGCGAGCTTCCACGAAATGCTGATGAGCGCGTCGTTGTCGTTTCGCGTCTACTCAGGGCTGACCGAAGGCACGGTGCTGGCCCTCGATCGCCATGGCAGCGCCGAACTCAAGCAGCGCTATCTAGCGCGACTGGTCAGCGGCGAGTGGACCGGCACCATGTGCCTGACCGAACCTCAGGCGGGGACCGACCTGGCGCTGCTACGCACTCGCGCCCAACCCCACGCCGATGGCAGTTATCGACTCAGCGGCAACAAGATCTTCATCAGCGGCGGCGAGCAGGACCTCAGTGACAACATCATTCATCTGGTGCTGGCTCGATTGCCCGACGCACCGCAGGGTGTAAAGGGAATCAGCCTGTTCCTGGTGCCCAAGCGTTTGCTCAACCCCGATGGTTCGCCCGGCGAACGCAACACCCTGAGCTGTGGTGCGCTGGAGCACAAGATGGGCATCAAGGGCGCCTCGACCTGCGTGATGAACTTCGATGGCGCCACCGGTTGGCTGGTCGGCCAGCCAAATCAGGGCCTGGCCTGCATGTTCACCATGATGAACGATGCGCGCTTTCAGGTCGGGCTCCAAGGATTGGGCATCGCCGAGGCTGCGTTTCAGGGCGGCTTGGCCTATGCCCGTGAACGCTTGCAATCACGGGCGATCACGGGGCCCGTGGCACCGGATCAGCCAGCCGACCCGATTATCGTTCACCCGGATGTGCGGCGCATGCTGTTGACCCAGAAGACCCTCAGCGAAGGCTGTCGCATGCTTGCGGCCTATACCGCCCGGCAACTGGATCTGGAGCATGGCGCCAGCGATGCGACGGTCCGTGAAGCCGCGACCCGTCGCGCCGCCTTGCTGATTCCAATGGTCAAGGCGTTCTTTACCGATTGCGGTCAGGAGGTGGCCAGCCTTGGCGTGCAGTTGTACGGCGGTCACGGGTTTATCCGCGAATGGGGCATGGAGCAATTGATGCGCGACAGTCGCATCACCCAGCTTTACGAGGGCACCAACGGCATCCAGGCGCTGGACCTGATTCGCCGCAAGTTGTTGGGTGACGGCGGCAGCGAGCTCACTGCATTGATTGATGAGTTGGCCGCGCAGGTCCATCAGGCCACGTCACAACCGGAGATGGCCGAGCGGGTAGGGCTACGCCTGGAAGAGTGGCGAGCACTGAGCAATTCGGTGCTGCAAGCCTGTCGCCGTGATCCGGAGGAAATCGGAGCGGTATCGGTGGATTTTCTCGCCTACTCGGCTTACGTGTTGTTGGCCGCCCTGTGGCTGCAAGCGGCCGTGCGCGCCAGTGAAGCGCTGGCGGCGGGCACCGGGGAGGCGGCGTTCTACCGGGCCAAGCTGCAATCGGCGGACTTCTACTTGCGCCGGGTGTTGCCACGGGCTGGTGCTCATCGCGAATCGTTGCTCGCCGGTGCCAGTTGCCTGATGGCCATGCCGGAAACTGATTTCGCGTTCTGACCCTGCGCAATTTCAACACTACCGTCCAGTACCGATACCTCAAGCGCTTCGGGCGGCGCTGAGCCGCTTATCCCCTGTGGGGGGGGGGGGGGGGGGGGGGGGGGGGGGGGGGGGGGGGGGGGGGGGGGGGGGGGGGGGGGGGGGGGGGGGGGGGGGGGGGGGGGGGGAGAGGGGGGG
>NZ_JBPKAM010000032.1:0-62242 GCF_051216495.1 Pseudomonas baetica
CGGTTCGACATTCACTCATGATTTGCCTGACACACCGCTTTCGCGAGCAGGCTCGCTCCCACAGGGTCACGCCCAAGCCAATAATCGCAACATACTCTGATATCACAACTCAAAATCGTACCCCCCTCACCCACTGCCACCCGGAGTTCATGACGAAAGGTTGTCGATCCAGCCGATGCTCATTCGACTATAACTGAGCCATCCCAATCCAACGGAGACAACACCATGCGCTTCATGATCATCGTAAAAGCCAGCCAGGACTCCGAAGCCGGCATCATGCCCAGCACCGAACTGCTGACCGCCATGGGCAACTACAACGAAGAACTGGCCAAGGCCGGCATCCTCCTCGCCGGCGAAGGCCTGCACCCCAGCAGCAAAGGCGCCCGTGTGCGTTTCTCCGGCGACCAACGCACAGTGATCGACGGCCCTTTCGCCGAAACCAAGGAACTGATCGCCGGTTACTGGCTGTGGCAGGTCAAGTCCAGGGAAGAAGCCATCGAATGGGTCAAGCGCTGCCCGAACCCGATGCCGGGTACTGAGGCCGAGATCGAGATTCGTCAGGTGTTTGAGATGGAGGATTTCGGTGCTGAGCTAACACCGGAGTTGCGGGAGCAGGAAGAGCGGGCGTTTGGGAAAAAGTGCTGAGCATCCAGCCACACATAACGGCAAGCCCGCCATCGCGTTGATACCGATGACGGGCTTTTTGTTTTCCCATCCCCTGATTCACATTAACTTTTTAGTACACAAAAAAATCGAGAACCGTGTACACAAAATCAAAGATTTAACCCCTTCGACTGGCTAACCCCCATTTAGCTGCTAGCTTCAAGTGACGTGTCCTACAGCCTTGATAGCAAAGAGATTACGTCGTAACGGCCGCCAAGTGCCGAGTCGTCCAAGTGAGCCACCAGGGAACCGGGGGAATGATGTCGAACACATTGGGGATGCGCGCCTTTCTTTTGGCCGTTTCGTTTGCGCCTTTCATTTGCGCCCACGCCGACAACGCCGAGACCGCCAACAAGAGCAATAACCCGCTGAACATCGCGCCGGGGATGAGCCTGCAGGATTACTACACCCCGCAATACTACGATTCCAATATCCATACCAATGACCTGCTGGTACGCGGCACGCTGCCGATTGCGCCCAACGATTTCATCGGTGTGCCACAGCTGCTGCGCGCCACCGCGCCGATCAGCACTCGCCCCGATCCGAACGGTGGCTATAGCACCGGTGAAGGCGATCTGAATGTGTTCGATATCTTTCTGCTCAAGACCGAAGGCGTGCAGTTGGGTGTTGGCCCGATGATCACTGCACCCTTCGCCGATCAGGACGAGTTGGGCACCGGCAAGTGGCAGGGTGGCCTGGCTGCCGTGGCGATCGATGCCTCACCGCGTGGCCTGCTGGGCGCGCTCGTGCAGTATCAGAGTTCATTCGCCGGCGATCACGACCGCCCACACGTCGAAACCGCCACTGTGCAGCCCTTGATCATCCACAACCTGGAACACGGCTGGTACCTGCGTTCCACCGGCATCTGGACCTATGACCTGAAGAACGACACCCACTACATCCCACTCGGTTTGGGTGGTGGGAAAGTCTGGAAAGACGGGTCAAATATTCTCAACGTTTTCATCGAGCCGCAGTGGACCGTCGACCACAAGGGCGATGGTCTGCCGCAGTTCACGCTGTACGCCGGCCTCAACGTCACCTTTGGAAAGTGAGGACATTGCCATGCACATCGCTATTCGCGCAGTCGGTTTCAGTCTGATGACCATGTTCGTCAGCTGTGGTGTGGGTGCCCAAAGCCTGGATACCCACCCCGGCAATGTGACAACGCAGCCCAATCTCGAAATCAACAACGGTCAATGGAAAATGCCGTTGCCGATGCCCGTAAACCCACAAAACTCATAAGCGGAGCCCTGCATGTTCAGGCCTTTTGTAGTACACCCTTTTTTGGCCCTGTGCATGCTTGGCGGCAGTCCGCTGGTGATGGCGGCAGAAGGTGGCGGCGGTCGGCCGATGACCGGCCTGCAAGTGTTTTCCAATGCCGGGATCGTTCCGCCGGAACCCGGCTGGGTGATGTCGCTGAGCAGTTTCTGGTACGACGGCGAGCTCAAAGGCAATGCACAAGTGCCGATCGTTGGCGCCCTGAGTACCGGGCTGGACCTGAAGGTGTCCTACACCATGGCCGACTTCACCCATGTCTGGGACACCGGCAAAGGGCGCTGGAACTACGCTTCGGCCATCGGCGTGCCGGTTCAGTACACCGACATTACCGCGAGCATCACCGGACCGCGTGGCAGGACGCTGGGCACCGAGGACACAGCCACCCAATTCGCCGACATGCTGATCACGCCCATCGCCGCCGGTTACCACTTCGACGAGGTCAACCACCTCTCGCTCTCGCTGCCGATCTACGTGCCGACCGGCGCCTACAACGATGATCGCCTGGCCAATGCCGGGCAGAACACCTACACCTTCATGCCCACCGTGGCTTTCACCCACCTCGATGGCAAGGGTGGCGAGTTCACCCTGTCCGGAACGCTTGAGTTCTATACCGAGAACGACGCCACGGACTACCAGAACGGCGACCTCTTTACCCTCGACGCCCTCTGGACCCACGGCTTTGGCAACGGCTGGAACGCCGGTGTGGCCGCCGGTTACATCCAGCAGCTCACCGACGACACCGGGTCTGGTGCCAGCAGTGGCTTTCGCGGGCGTTCAGTGGGTGCCGGGCCGACCTTTGGCTGGCAAGGCAAGTTTGCCGATGCACAGGCCAATTTCAACGCCCGCTGGATCCCGGAGTTCGACACCAAGAACCGGCCCGAAGGCAACGGTTTCAGCGTCAACCTGACCCTGGCGTTTTTCTAGGAGCTTCCATGACCGTACTCAATGATCTCAATGCCCTGCAAGCCAGCATCGCCGAAGCCGTGTTGGGTCAGGATCAGGTGATTCGGCAAATCCTCCTGGGCCTGCTGGCCAACGGGCATTTGTTGCTGGAGAGCTTGCCGGGGCTGGCCAAGACCCGCACGGTCAAGGCGCTGTCCAAGCACCTGGACGCGAAGATGAGCCGCATCCAGTTCACCCCGGACTTGCTGCCCTCGGACATCACCGGTGCTGAGGTGCTGCATCAGGTCGAAGGCAAAAACGAGATCCGCTTCCAGCCCGGTCCCCTGTTCGGCAACCTGATCCTGGCCGACGAAATCAACCGCGCCCCGGCCAAGGTCCAGGCCGCGTTGCTCGAGGCCATGGAAGAACGGCAGATCACCGTGGCCGGCAACAGCCATGCGTTGCCGCCGTTGTTCATCGTGATCGCCACGCAGAACCCGATCGAACAGGAAGGCACTTACCCATTGCCAGAAGCACAAATGGACCGCTTCCTGATGAAAGTGCTGCTCGATTACCCGAGCGCCGAGAACGAAAGCCAGGTACTGCGCCTGTTGCGCGAGGAGGAGCAAACTCTGGGCGCCAAGACCGCTGCGGTACAGGGGTTCGCACTGGCCCAGGACGTGATCTTCGCCGCGCGCCAGGAAGTCAGCGCAGTACACGTTTCCCCGGCCATCGACCGCTACCTGATCGACCTGATCAATGCCACGCGCCACCCCGCCGACTACGACGCCGACCTCGGCCGCTGGATCGCCATTGGCGCCAGCCCCCGTGGCGGCATCAGCCTGGACCGTTGCGCCCGCGCCGATGCGTGGTTGCAGGGGCAGGATTTCGTCTCGCCGGACAACGTGCGCGCCGTGGTGCATCCGGTGCTGCGCCATCGCCTGCAACTGAGTTACGACGCGGTGGCCGACGGCGTGACGGCCGATCAGGTACTCGACCGCTTGCTCGATAAAGTGGCGATTCCTGCCTGATGTTTATGAAGAGAGTTGACGGTCTGGTCTACGTCTCTCTGGCGCAATTGATGGCGCTGGAGTTCAAGGCCCGTGACCTGAGTTTCCTCGCCCGCCAGCCCCAGGGCAGCATTCTCGCCGGCAACCATGCCTCGCGTTTGCGTGGCCGTGGCTTGAATTTCGATGAGTTGCGCCGCTATCAGCCCGGCGATGATCTGCGCCACCTCGACTGGCGCGCATCGCTGCGCAGCGGCAAACCGGTGGTGCGTACCTTTACCGAAGAACGCGACCGCCCGGCGCTGATCCTGGTCGATCAGCGCATGAGCATGTTTTTCGGCTCCCAGCGCAGTTTCAAATCTGCCCTCGCCGCCGAACTCGGTTCGTTGGCGGCCTGGATGGTGTTCAACGCCGGCGACCGGGTCGGCGGACTGGTGTTCAACGACCGGCGCATCGACAGCGTCGCTCCACTGCGCAGCCGCAAACGGATCGAAGCGCTGTGCAGCCGCATCGTCCAGCAGAATCAGGAATTGAGCGCGGCCAGCCCCGACGCTGAAGGCGAAGACCAGCTCGACAAGGTGTTGCAGCAGTGCCTGGCACTGGCCGGGCATGATCACTTGATCTGTATCGTCAGCGACTTTGCCGGCGCCGGTGAGCGTACCTTGCAGCTGATGCGACAGTTGGCGGCGCACAACGACGTCATCGCCATGCAGGTCTACGACCCCATGGCGTTGAACCTGCCGAAAAATGGCCGCTTGCTGGTTACTCAAGGCCAGTTGCAGGTGGAACTGGCGGTGGAGCGTCGGCAGGTACACCAACCGCTGGGCGACTTTCTCGGCGGACGGCTCAAGGACGTCGCCACCCTGCTGCGCCGCAGCCAAGTGCCGTTGATGATGTTCAGCACCGCCACCGAAGCTCACGAACAATTGCGCGCCGAACTGGGCAAGTTGGCCGGGGGACGGCGATGAATCCGAACATCCCGAGCATCGATCAACTCAAGGAATTAGCCCTGCCTGCGCCAGTCAGTTACGCGCCGCAGACCTGGGGTTGGTGGGTTCTGCTCGGATTGTTCCTGCTAAGCGCTTTAGTCATCGCCGCCCGACGTTACTGGCAATGGCGCCGTGATCGCTATCGGCGTGAGGCGTTGGTGCGGTTGGCGCAGTTGCAAAAACGCAGTGATGATTTGAGTGCATTGCGCGAATTGCCTGAGCTGCTCAAACGCACCGCCATCTCCATGCCAAACAAATATTCCCCTGTGGGAGCGAGCCTGCTCGCGAAGGCGGTCCAACATTCAACATCCAAGGTGCCTGACACATCACTTTCGCGAGCAGGCTCGCTCCCACAGGTGACAGGGCTTGGCGGGAGAGACTGGCAAAACTTTCTTCAAGCACACGTTAAACAACCCCTGCCCGCCGACTTCAGCCAACAACTCGCACTGCTGGCCTACGCCCCGGAAGCCACCCTGCGCGCCCTCCCCGCCGAACAACGCCAACACCTGTTCGACACCTGCAAACTCTGGGTGGAGCATCATCATGTGGCAGCTTGATTACCCCTGGCTGCTGCTACTGCTGCCATTGCCATTTTTTGGTTACCGCTACCTGCCCGACTACCGCGAAGCCCGCAGTGCGGTGCGGGTGCCGTTCTTTGCGGCGATGAGCCGTGCGGTAGGCCAGGCGCCAAGTCAGGCCGGCACCCGCAGCAACCGCTGGCAGTTGCTGTTGAACCTGCTGGTGTGGGTGTTGTTGCTGGTGGCGGCGGCCCGGCCGGTGTACGTGGAAAAACCCATCGAACGCCAGCAACCGGTACGCGACCTGATGCTGGCCATCGACCTGTCACAGTCCATGGAAACCACCGACTTCACCGACGCCAGTGGCCAGAAAATCAATCGCCTGGCCGCGGTGAAGGACGTGGTGCATGGCTTTATCGACAAGCGCAAAGAAGATCGTCTCGGCCTGATCGTGTTCGGCAGCGGTGCCTATCCGCAAGCGCCGCTGACCCTCGATCACGCCAGCCTGTCGCTGTTGCTCGACGACACCGGCATCGGCATGGCCGGCCCGAACACCGCGATCGGCGATGCCATCGGTTTGAGCCTCAAGCTGCTGGAGCAGGCCAAGGAAGAGGAAAAAGTCGTGATCCTGCTCACCGATGGCAATGACACCAGCAGCGCCATCACCCCGGATCACGCCGCCGCCATGGCGGCCGCCAAAGGCGTGGTGATTCACACCATCGGCATTGGCGACCCGCAGGCGTCCGGCGAAGCCAAGGTCAACCTCGACAGCTTGCAACAGATTGCCGAAGCCACCGGCGGCAAATTCTTCCGCGCCGAAGACCGCAATGCACTGAACGAGGTCTACAGCACTCTCGACACGCTGACGCCGCATCAGGTCAAGACCCTCAGCCATCAGCCGAAAAAAGATCTGTTCTGGTGGCCGCTGGGGGCAGCGATTGCGCTGCTGGCGATCTATCACCTGGGCGCGCTGCTGCGCCCACACCTGTCCCTTGCGCGTCAACGGCAGGAGGCCTGAGATGGAGATCAACCTCAGCGACTTCCACTTCCTGCGCCCACTGTGGCTGTTGCTGCTGCCTTTCGCCGCCCTGCTGCCACTGATCTGGCGCCGCAGTCGCGACCTGCAGCGGCGTCTGCGCGGCAACATCGCCGAGCACTTGCTGCCACACCTGCTGATTACTCCGCAGGACCGCCAATGGCTGCGCCCGGTGCATCTGGTTTGCGCACTGTTGATCGCCGGCGCCCTGGCCGCCGCCGGACCGACCTGGGAACAGGATCGGCCGGATTTTCTGGAAAACCGTGCGCCGCTGATCCTTGCCATTGACCTTTCGCCGTCGATGGACGCCACCGATGTGCAACCGACACGCCTGGAAGCCGCCAAACACAAAGTCCATGACCTGATCCAGCGCCGCGCCGGCGCGCGCAATGCCCTGATCGCCTACGCCGGCAGCGCGCACCTGGTGTTGCCGCCGACCGATGACCCGGCCTTGCTCGATACCTTCATCCAGGCCCTGGCTACCAACCTGATCGACAAACCGGGGAAAAATGTTGGTGCGGTCATCGATCAGGCCAAGCGTCTGCTGGCCGCCGAAAAATCCCCCGGCACCTTGCTGCTGATCACTGACGGCGCCGACACTTCGACACTGGCCGGCCTCGATAAACAACTGGATGGCAGCGACCTGCAGGTGCTGATCCTGGCCGTCGGCAACGAGGACGGCGGCATCATCCGCGATGCCAGCGGCCAGCCACGCACCGACAGCAACGGGCGTCCGGAACTGGGCAGTTTCGATCAGGCGGCGCTCAAGCAGCTTGCATCGGCACTGGATGCGCCGTTGGGCAGCCTGACGCTCAATGGCGACGATCTGGATTGGGTGGACCTGCACGCCCAACAACACTTCCAAAGCGCCAGCGATGAACAGCGCGAATTGCATTGGAAAGACGCCGGCTATTGGCTGTGCTGGCCGCTGCTGTTGATTGCCTTCTTCAGTGTGCGCAAGGGTTGGAGCCTGAACTGGATGCCCGGTTTGCTGTTGGCCGTCGGCCTGGGCATGCAGCCGACTCCGGCACAGGCCAACGCCCTTACCGATGCCTTTTTCACCCCAGACCAGCAAGGTCGCTGGGCTTTCGAACATGAACACTTCCCCCAGGCCGCCGCGCATTTTTCCGACCCGTACTGGAAAGGCATCGCCGCCTACAACGCCGCCGATTTCGACCTGGCGCTGGCCAGCTTCGCCCGCCTGCAAACACCCCAGGCGTATTTCTATCTGGGCAACATTTATGTGCGTCGCTTCAAGTTCGACCAGGCCATTGCCGCCTACACCCAGGCGCTGAAGCTGCAACCGCAATTCCCTGAAGCCACGGCCAACCTCGCCCTGGCCATCGCCTTGCAGAAAGACACCGAAAGCGCCGAACAGAACGCCCCCGAAACCAAACCCGACGAAATCAAAATGGACAAGGCACCGGGCAAGGGCCAGAGCAAATCCCTGGTCACCCAACAGGCGGCGTCGGATGAGCAGTGGTTGCAGAACCTGAGCACATCGCCGGCGAAATTCCTCAAACAGAAGTTCAGTTTGCAGGATCAGTTGGGGGCCAGGCCATGATCAGTCTGCTAAACCGAGTCGCTCCCATCGCTGGCAAGCCAGCTCCCACATGTTCCGGATTGTTCACAAAAACCTGTGGGAGCTGGCTTGCCAGCGATAGCGCCAGATCGATCACCACAGCATTTGGCACCTTGCTCGCTGTTCTGATAAGCACCTGCACCATCGCCGCCGAACCCGAACTGCGCGTCCAGGCCACCCTGCAACCCGCCACCTCCCCCATGGTCGGCAGCGTTGTCCAACTGCAACTCGACATCCTCACCGACACCTGGTTCACCGACGCTCCCGCCCTGCCCGACCTGAAGTTGCCGGGGGCGCTGGTCATGCCACCGGACGGCCATGCCGAACACCTGAATCAAACGCTCGACGGCAAGTCGTTCAGCGGCATGCGCTTCAGCTACCTGATCACGCCGAATGTGGCGCAAGGCTTTGACATCCCAGCCCTCACCGTTCGCAGCACTCCGGGCCAGGCCACCACGGAACTGAGTGCGCAAAGCCAACCGCTGCACTTCACAGCAACGCAACCGCCGGGGTTCAAGTCCGGGGAGCCGGTGCTGGTGGCGCAGAGTCTGCGTTTCACCCAGAAACTCATCAAACCGGATTCGCCATTGAAAGTCGGCGACAGCCTCACCCGACAATTGACCCTGCAAGCCGACGGCGCCCTGGCCATGTCATTGCCGACGCCAGGACTGGGCGATGTCAGCGGCCTTAGTCGCTACCCGAAAAACCCGCAGGTCAGCACCCTGGACGATGGCCGTGGCCACTTCACCGGTGGCCAGCGCATCGACAGCGTGACGTACCGGATCGACCGCGAAGGCCATTACACCTTGCCTGCCATCGAAGTGAAATGGTGGAACAGCGGCAGCCAACAGACCCACACCGCGCAAGTCCCCGCCATGGAATTCGACGCCGTGGCCAACAACGCTTATCGGCCAGTGTTCTCGATCAGCGAGGACCTGAAAAAACACGGCCAGCAAAACCTGCACCTGTCGGGATTTGCCCTTGGCCTGCTGGCACTGTTGTCGGGCGCGGCAGTGCTCATATGGTTGGCGCGGCCACTGGTGCATCGCGCCTACCTCGGCTGGCAGGCCCGGCGTCGCGCCCGGCACCTGGCCTGGCTGCAATCGGCCGACTACGCCTGGCGGCAGATCCCGCCACAGCTGGATGGCAAACCGCCACAGTTCAGCGCCCTCTACCTCTGGACCCGCCGCACCCGCAACGGCCTGAAACTGACCGGCCTCGGCCCGCGCCTGCAAGCTTTGCTGCGCGCCTGTTACGGCCGTGAACCGAGCAAAGATCAAGCATTGCAACAACTCAAGGAATCCTTGACTACGCTGCATAGTCGGGTCGAACACAACAGAGAATCAATTGCTCCCGCATTGCGTCCACTGAACCCTGTACACGAGAAGGATTTTCCATGATGAACCCGATATCGATCCGCCAGCATCACGGATTGAAGTTTTTGCTGACGCTCGCACTGAGCCTGCCCCTGCTGGTGCAGGCAGCCGAGCCGTTGCCTTCATGGAACGACGGCCCGTCGAAAAAGCACATCATCGAGTTCGTCCAGGCCGTGACCGACCAGAGCAGCAAGGACTTCGTCAAACCCGAAGACCGCATCGCCGTGTTCGATAACGACGGGACCTTGTGGAGCGAGCAACCGATGTACTTCGAGGTGCTGTTCGCCCTCGATGAAGTCAAGCGCACCGCAGCGCAGCACCCGGAATGGAAGACCACCCAGCCATTCCAGGCCGTGCTGGAAAACGATCACAAGGCACTGGCGGCGACCGGCATGGACGGCCTGATGAAAATCATCGCCGTGACCCACAGCGGCATGACCACTGAAGCCTTCGACGACTATGCCAAGACCTGGCTGAGTCAGGCGCGCCACCCGAAAACCGGCAAACCCTACACCGAGATGATCTTCCAGCCGATGCTGGAAATGCTCGACTACCTGCGCAGCCAGGACTTCAAGACTTACATCGTTTCCGGCGGCGACACCGGCTTCATGCGCGCCTTCGCTGAAAAGGTCTACGGCATTCCACCCGAGCAAGTGATCGGCACTACGTTTGTCACCACGTTTGATTACAAGGATGGCAAGGCATCGATCCAGCGCACGCCGAAACTGGCGCACAACGACGACGGGCCGGGCAAGCCGGTGAGCATTGACGCCGTGATAGGACGCCGACCGATTCTGGCCTTCGGCAACTCCGATGGCGACCTGCAAATGTTGCAGTGGACCGCCGCCGGGCCAGGCAAACGATTCATGGGGCTGGTGCATCACACCGACGCCAAACGCGAATGGGCTTACGACCGGGAATCGCATATCGGTCAACTGGACAAAGCCCTGGACGAAGCCAAAAACCGTGGCTGGACCGTGGTGGACATGGCCGCCGAATGGCGCCGGATCTACCCCTTCGATGCCGCCGCAACCGAGCAAGTGCAATAAAAAAACGTAACGCAGGACCGCAATGAACGTTTGTCGCACCGAGCGACTTAAGTTAAGTAAAGGAGCAAGTCATATGACTGGCATACGCAAATGGTTACCGAAGGCGGCCTTGCTGGCGGCTTCGGTCATGGCGTTCTCGGCGACAGCCGGGGCCGCTGACAAACCCAACATCCTTGTCATTTTCGGCGACGACATCGGCCAGACCAACATCAGCGCCTACTCTTTCGGCGTGGTCGGCTACAAGACGCCCAACATCGACCGCATCGCCAAAGAAGGCATGATGTTCACCGACTACTACGCGGAGAACAGCTGCACGGCCGGGCGTTCGACCTTCATTACCGGACAGTCCGCGCTTCGCACGGGCCTGTCCAAAGTCGGCATGCCAGGCGCGTCGGTCGGCTTGCAAGCCAGAGACGTGACCATTGCCCAGGCGCTCAAAGCCAAAGGCTATGCAACGGGTCAGTTCGGCAAGAACCACTTGGGGGACAAGGACGAATACCTGCCCACCAACCATGGTTTCGATGAATTTTTCGGCAACCTTTACCACCTCAATGCCGAAGAGGAACCAGAGCGCCCTTATTGGCCGAAGGATGACAAAGAATTCGTCAAGGCGGCCTCTCCTCGCGGCGTGATCCACAGCTTTGCCGATGGCAAGATCGAAGACACCGGCCCGCTGAACAAAAAGCGCATGGAAACCATCGACGACGAAACCACGGCGGCCGCCCAGGCGTTCATCGAGAAACAGGCCAAGGCGGACAAACCGTTCTTCGTCTGGATGAACACCACCCGCATGCATGCCTTCACTCACGTGCGTGAATCCATGCAGGGGCAAAGCGGCATGGTGGGCAACGAGTATGCCGACGGCATGCTCGAGCATGACGGCGACGTCGGCAAACTGCTCAAAACCCTGGATGACCTGAAAATCACCGACAACACCATCGTGGTCTACACCACTGACAACGGCCCGAACCAATGGTCCTGGCCGGACGCGGCAACCACTCCGTTCCGTAACGAGAAAAACTCGAACTGGGAAGGGGCTTACCGGGTTCCGGCGATGATCCGCTGGCCGGGCCACGTCAAGCCTGGCGAAGTGTCGAACCAGATGTTCTCCGGAATGGACTGGTTCCCGACCTTGCTGGCGGCTGTCGGCGATACCGATATCAAGGAACGCCTGCTCAAGGGAGCGGATGTTGGCGGGAAGAACTTCAAGGTGCATCTGGACGGTTTCAACCAGTTGGATTACCTGACTGGCAAGACCGACAAGAGTGCCCGTACCGAGTACTTCTATTTTAACGATGATGGCGTACTGGTGAACATGCGTTACAACGACTGGAAGATCGTCTTCTGCGAGCAGCGTGCTCCCGGTGGTCTGAAGGTATGGAGCGAACCGTTCACGTGCCTGCGCGTGCCTAAAATCTTCAACCTGCGGATGGACCCATACGAACGCGCCGATGTCGTGTCTGACCAATACTATGATTGGCTGACCAAGAACGACTATCTGATTTTCGATGGCGTGCGCAGATCGGCGGCCTTCCTGCAGACCTTCGTCGACTACCCGCCTAGCCAGAAGCCAGCGAGCTTCAGTGTCGACCAGATCCGCGAGGAAGTTGACAAGAAAATCGAAGAGAAAATGAAAAACGCCAAGTAAGACCGCTCGACCGCCGCTCGCCGTCATCGGCGAGCGGCCTTATTTTCCACTGGAGACTGCGTCAACTTCATTCGCGAGCAGGCTCGCTCCCACAGGGATTTTTGATGCACCAAAGATCTACTGTGGGAGCGAGCCTGCTCGCGAAGAGGCCGGTACAGTCGCAGATGTTTTAACCGGAACAAGGCAATCAGCAATGTCCTCACGTGTCGCCAGCAAGTCGTCGGCCATACCCACCACCCACGCCGCCTCCCCGGCGCTGTTGATCCCCGCCCTGTTGCTGTTCGTCTCCGGTGCCGCGGCATTGGTGTATCAGGTGCTGTGGATCAAACAGCTATCACTGGTGGTGGGCGTCGAGGTGTACGCCATCACCACCGGGATCAGCGCATTTTTTGCGGGTCTGGCCTTGGGTGGCTTGGTCTTCGGCCGCTGGGCCGACCGCTTGCAGCAACCAGTTCTGCTGTACGCCGGGCTGGAAGTGCTGGTGGCGATACTGGGTGTCGGCGCGACCGTTGCGATGAGCCTGGCGGCCAGCCCATTTGCCTGGCTGGAACAACACATCGGCCTGCTGGCCTGGGTGTTGCCGTTCGCGCTGGTCGGTATTCCCGCGCTGCTGATGGGCGGCACCCTGCCGGTGCTGGTGCGTTCCCTGGCGGCCGATCCGCAACAACTGGGCAAGGCCGGTGGTCACCTCTACGCGGCAAACACCGCCGGCGCCATCGCCGGAACGTTGCTCGCCGCTTTCGTGCTGATTGCCACCCTCGGCGTTCGCGGCAGCGCCTTGGCCGCCGCAATGCTCAACCTGCTGGCGGCCGCCGGAGCCCTTTGGTTTCAGCGTCAGCGTCCGCTTCCGCAAGACGCACCCGCCAGGCACCACGCCGACAAGGCGCCGGATCGCCTGGCACTGTGGCTCTATTCGATTGCCGGTGGCGTGGCCCTCGGTTACGAAGTGGTCTGGTCGCAATCCATCGTGCAGTTCATGAGCACCCGCACCTACGCCTTCGCCGTGGTATTGGCGACCTACCTCACCGGTCTGTTTCTCGGTAGCGCCCTGCTCGCCCGCCGGGTCGATCGCCTGCGCGATCCCTGGGGCGTCTTCGGTTTGCTGATTGCCGGTGCCGGGCTGGTGGCATTGCTGGAAATCGCCCTGCTCGGGCGCTGGTTGGTCCTCGCGCAAAGCGTGGTCGAAGCCTGGGTCCTGTCGCTGGGCGGCAGTGAACTGGTGGGCATGAGCGCTCGCTTTGCGGTGGCGGCCTTGAGCATTGTGTTCGTGCCGACCGTGCTGCTCGGTGCAGCGTTCCCCGTGGCCCTGCGCTTGAGCGTCGGTCGCGACCATGTGGGGCGCAACGTCGGTGAGGTGGTGGCATTCAATACCTTGGGCGGGATCATCGGCGTGATGCTCTGCGGGTTTGTGCTGATTCCGCTGCTGGGACTGGTGCGCACGTTGGGATTGCTGGCGATCATCGCCGCCGGTATCGGTTACTTTGCGGTGCGCAAAGGTCATGGGGTCAAGAAAGGCCGACGCCAGGGCGTAATCGCAGTCGGCCTGCTGTCAGTGGCCGTGGCCCTGCTGACGCCGGTGGACAAGCTCGCCAGCCTGCTGCCCGGCGCGCGTAACGCGACCCTGGCCTTTTACGAGGAAGGACGCGGCGGCACCGTCGCCGTGGTGACCCAAGGCAAAGGACAAAAAGCCTTCCAGCGCTTGTATATCCAGGGCGTATCGAACACCGGCGACGCCATGCCGTCCCTGCGCTACATGCGCATCCAGGCGTTGTTGCCGCTATTGATCCACAACGCCGAGCCACGTTCGGCGCTGGTGATCGGCTTTGGCACCGGCATCACGGCCGGCGCCCTGACCCGCTATCCGGGCCTGGAGCATCGCGTTGTCGCCGAGCTGCTGCCGTCGGTGGTCAAGGCCGCGCCGTTGTTCAAGGGTAATTTCAATGCCGCTGCTGATCCGAGCGTCGATGTGCGCCTGCGTGACGGTCGCCAGGAACTGCTGCGCAATCCGCAACGCTACGACCTGATCACGCTGGAGCCACCACCACCTTCCGCTGCCGGCGTGGTCAACCTGTACTCCCGTGACTTTTACCAATTGGCCGCCAATCGCTTGCAGAAACAAGGCCTGGTCGCCCAGTGGCTGCCGCTGCCGACCCAGAACATCGACGACTCGCGCTCGCTGGTGCGCAGCTTCCTCGATGTCTTCCCCTACGCCACCCTGTGGACCAGCGAGTTCCACGAGATGCTATTGGTGGGGTCGCTGGAGCCGATCGAACTGGATGCCGCGAAAATCAACCAGCGCTTCCAGCAGGACAGCGTGCGCAGCACCTTGCAGGATGTCGGTATCGGCTCCGCCGCCGCGCTGCTCGCGACTTGGGTGACCGATCGCGCCGGCCTGGAACGCTTCGCCGCCGATGCGCAACCGGTGACCGACGATCAACCGCGCATCGAGTACGCACCCTGGGTCCGGGCCAAGGAAATCACCCGGGTGCTGCCGGCGCTGCTCGACCTGCACACCGCCCCGCCGCTGGTGAATGCCGACGCGGGCTTCAATGAGCGCATGAACGTGCACCGTCAGCGCCTGATGCAGTTCTATCGGGCGAGCCTGCATGCCTATGACGGCGACCGTGATGCCTGGGGGCGGGATATACGCGAGGTCATGGCCGGGGATGGAGGGAATCCGTATTACCGGTGGTTTGTCGGGCAGTGATCGGTTGTCTGTCAGACCGTTTTCGCGAGCAGGCTCGCTCCCACAGTGGATCTACGGTGCAACAAAAATCCCTGTGGGAGCGAGCCTGCTCGCGAAGAGGCCTGAACCTCACATCATCCATTTGACAGATGCCGTTCATCCGGCAAAGCTGCATCGAGCATGAACGCGCGCCTCACGGCAAATGCACCTGGACTACGGAAGTCGCAATGCCGAAAGATAAAAACAAAGCAGTAAACCCAAAGCCTGATTCGCAACCGACCCTGATCAACCGTTACCTGTTTCCCGCCACCATCGGCATCCTGCTTTTGGCTGTCGCCGGTATCGGCTGGTTTCTGTTCAGCAGCCAGCCCGCTCCAGTGGCCTACACACCCGTCAACGCGCCTGTCGCTCAAGTCGCCAAGTCGCAACCTGTGGCCCCACCGCCTGAAACAGCACCGGCGAAGATGGTCGACGAGCAACAATGCCAGGGCTGTCACAGCGCCCAGGTCAAGGACTGGCAAGGTTCCCATCACCAATTGGCCATGCAGGCCGCCAGCGCCGAAACCATGCTCGGCGACTTCAACAACGTCACCTTCAAGGCGGAAAACGAAACCACCCGTTTCTCGCGCAAGGGCGACGAATTCTGGGTCAACACCCCCGGTATCGACGGCAAGAACGCCGACTTCAAGGTCGCCTATACCTTTGGCATCGAACCGTTGCAGCAATACCTGATCGAGGTGGGCGACGGGCGCTTGCAAGCCCTGGGCGTGGCCTGGGATACCGAGAAACACCGCTGGTTTCATCTGTATCCGGGCCAGGGTGTGACCTTCAAGGATCCGCTGCACTGGAGCAAACCGAGCCAGAACGCCAACTTCATGTGCGTCGAGTGCCACACCACCGGCTACAAGCGCAATTTCGATGCAGCGAAAAACACCTTCGACAGCCAGTGGAACAGCCTGGGGGTCGGTTGTCAGGCCTGCCACGGCCCGGCCTCCAACCACCTGGAATGGACGGCGAAAAAGACCGACCTGATCCATGCCGGTTTTGCCGTCGATCTCAAGGACAAGAACGCCACCGTCGAGATCGAAACCTGTGCCCGTTGCCACTCGCGCCGCGCGCCGCTGGGCGATGGCTTCACCGTCGGCAAACGCTTGATGGACGATTACCTGCCGAGCACCCTGACCCGCGAGTTGTACGCCCTGGACGGCAAGATCAAGGATGAAGTGTTCGAACACGGCTCCTTCGCCCAGAGCAAAATGTTCGACAAGGGTGTGCGTTGCAGCAATTGCCACAACCCCCACAGCACCGAACTCAAGGCACCGGGCAACGGTGTCTGCCTGCAATGCCACAACACCGCGGGCAAAACGACGGTGGAAGGTGTCGATGGCAAAGGCTTGCAAGCGAAGAACTACGACGCCATCGAACACACCCGCCACACCATGGGCCAACCCGGCTCGCAGTGCGTGGATTGCCACATGCCCGGCAAGTTCTACATGGGCAACGACTTCCGTCACGACCACAGCTTCAGCATCCCCAACCCCGAGCGAGCGGCAAAACTCGGCACACCGGACGCCTGCCTGACCTGTCACCAGGGCAAGGCCGGCGACAAGGTCACCGAACAGTTCAAGTTGTGGAACACCGCCAATGCCGGCACCCCACAAGCGCCACGCTATGACGACAGCCTGTGGCTGATCCGCAACGGCCAGCCTGGCGCAGCACAGGCCCTGTTCGAGCAACTGCAGCGCAGCAACCTGCCGGCGATTCAACGGGCGACCCTGCTCAACGAGTTGCCGTCGTACCCGAGCGAGCAAGCGCTGAAGCTGGCGAGTAAGGACCTGGGCAACCCGGCACCTCAAGTGCGTGAAAGTGCCGTGCACGCGGTCAGCGCATTCCTGCCGCCAGCGGAGCGCGCATCACTGTTGACGCCGTTACTGAACGACCCGGTGAAGGCTGTGCGTATTGCGGCGGCGCGGGACCTGTTGAGCTCGCGTAACGACCTGGGCACCGCTCAGGACAGCTGGAACAGCGCCATCACCGAATACGAAGCCGTGCAAAAGAGCCTGGCCGAACGAGCCGAGGCCAACCTCAACCTGGCCATGCTCTATCAGGCCAGTGGCCGCAGTGGCGAGGTGGAGGAACTGCTGCGCACCGCGATCCAGCGTGATCCCGACTTCTACCCGGCGCTGGTGACCCTGGTGCAATGGCAGGAGGCCAATGGTCGCGGCCAGGAAGCCCAGACGCTTCTCGCCCAAGGCCTGAAACAACACCCGGGCGCCGCACTGCTGCAACACACTCAAGGTCTGTCGCTGGTGCGCGCCGGCAAATCCAAGGAAGCCATGCCGTTCCTGCGCAAAGCCGCGCAGCTGGAACCACAGACCGCACAATACGGTTATGTATTGGCAGTGGCATTGCATGACAGCGGTCAGGTCGATGCGGCGTGTGAAGAGTTGGAACGGTTGTTGAAGGTGCAACCCACCAACCGCGATGCGCGTCTGGCGCTGATTCAGTACTACCTCAACAACGGGCAAGAACCCAAGGCCCAGGTGCTGCTGCAGGGCTGGAAGAAGATGAACATGGGGGATCCGGCGTTGAAATGATCGGGGGTTAGATCCTCTGTGGGAGCGAGCCTGCTCGCGATAGCGGTGTGTCAGTCACATCGATGTTGAATGTGCTGCCGCCTTCGCGAGCAGGCTCGCTCCCACAGGTCAGGTAGGTAAATGTCACCGTCGCCGAAACAGTGGTCGCGGTTCAATCACCGACCGCCCGTACAACACACTCATCCCCGCCAACCCTTTCAGGGCATCCTCGGCAGATTTGTCCTCGCGCACCGCAAAACTGTCGAAACCGCATTGGCGCATATGGCTGAGTTGATCACGCAGCACATCGCCGATGGCGCGAAGCTCCCCGGTCCAGCCCAATCGAGTGCGCAACAGATAAGCCTGGCTGTAGGCGCGGCCATCGCGAAAGCTTGGAAAATCCAGCGCAATCAAGGGCAGCTGGGCGAACCACGGTTCGAGGCTTTCCACATCTTCGTCCGGCCCCAACCAGACACCCTGTTGCTGGGGTTTGTCCAGCCACCTGGCCAGCGGCAGAATCAATGCCCCTGTTGGCAGTGGCGCCTCCACGTCCCTGATCAACGTCCACGAATCTTCAGCGTCAAATCGCGCCACGCCCTCCTCCAATCGCAACAGGTTGTTCACGCCGACACCTCCAGCGCTATCGGGTAAACCGTCTCCTTGAACGGCTCCAGGCCGATGCGATGGAAGGTGTCGATGAACAGTTCTTCGCTTTCGCGGTAACGCACGAAGGTCTCGACGATGCGCTCGATGACACTGGGCACTTCGGCAGCGCTGAAGGACGGGCCGATGACTTTGCCCAACGCGCTGTTTTTCCCTTGGGCGCCGCCGAGGGTGATCTGGTACCACTCGCTGCCGTTCTTATCGACCCCGAGGATGCCGATATTGCCGATATGGTGGTGACCGCAAGCGTTCATGCAGCCGGAGATGTTGAGGCTGATATCGCCGAGGTCATGCAAGTAGTCGAGGTCGTCAAAACGGGCCTGAATCGCTTGCGCGATGGGGATCGACTTGGCGTTGGCCAGCGCACAGAAATCGCCACCGGGGCAGGCAATGATGTCCGTGAGCAAACCGACATTGGCGCTGCCCAGATTGTGTTCGCAAGCCAGGCGCCATAGCGCGAACAGGTCGGCTTTGGGCACGTCTGGCAGGACAATGTTTTGTTCATGGGCGATGCGGATTTCACCGAAGCCAAAATGCTCGGACCACTCGGCCACCGCCTCCATTTGCGTGTCCGTGACATCGCCAGGTGGCGCAGCAACACCGGGTTTGGTCGACAGCACCACGCAGGCGTAGCCCGGTACTTTATGCGGCTGCACGTTACGCAGCACCCAGCGAGCGAACGCAGGGTTCTCTGCCAGGTGCGTACCGTAATCGAGGTTGGTGTCCGCCAGAACGCGGTATGAAGGCGCGACGAAGGCACTGGCGACGCGCTCGAATTCATCGAGGGTCAGTTGCGCCGGGCCGTCCTTGAGGTATTGCCACTCCTCCTCCACTTCCCGGGCGAAGGCGTCGATACCCAGGGCCTTGACCAGAATCTTGATCCGCGCCTTGTACTTGTTGTCGCGACGACCATGGCGGTTATACACCCGCAACACCGCCTCGACGTAGGACAGCAGGTGCTGCCACGGCAGGCCTTCACGGATCTGCAAACCGAGGATCGGCGTACGCCCCAGACCGCCGCCGACAATCACCCGCAGCAGCATTTGCCCGTCGCTGCCGGGGTAAAGATAGAGGCCGATGTCATGCATCATGATCGCTGCCCGGTCCTGCTCGGCCGAGCAGATGGCGATCTTGAACTTGCGCGGCAGAAACAGGAACTCCGGATTAAAGGTCGACCATTGCCGCAGGATCTCGGCCAAGGGTCGCGGGTCGATCATTTCATCTGCCGCTACACCGGCGAAGGCTTCGGTGGTGATATTGCGCACGCAGTTGCCGGAGGTTTGGATCGCATGCATTTCCACCTGAGCCAAGCGTTCGAGGATTTCCGGCACCTGGGCCAGTTCGACCCAGTTGAACTGCATGTTCTGCCGGGTGGTGAAGTGGCCGTAGCCGCGATCGTAGTCCCGGGCGATGCTCGCCAGCGTGCGCAGCTGCCGGGCATTGAGGGTGCCGTAGGGAATGGCCACGCGCAGCATGTAGGCGTGCTTTTGCATGTACAGGCCATTTTGCAGGCGCAACGGCAGGAACTCTTCCTCGCTCAGCTCACCGGCCATGAAGCGTTCGACCTGATCGCGAAACTGCGCAACCCGCTCGAACACCAGCGCCCGGTCATAGTCGTCGTACTGATACATCTGGCTACCTCATCAGGATTGGGCACAGATCCCTGTAGGAGCGAGCCTGCTCGCGATGAAGCCATGGGCGACGCGTTCATCCAGGAAGTTCGCGTTTTCGTTGACGTCCATCGCGAGCAGAGCTCGCTCCTACAGAGATTGCCGCGACTATGAGCTTTCGACGCAGTACGTTACAGATTCACATTAACGATAAAAAACCATATCAGAGCACAGCGCATAGTTCTGGGCGCCCTATGCATCTGATCCGCATAAATGAACTTTTACTGAGCCTGTTTCGAGCGTGCCGGTGTTTTTACAGTTGCCCGACTTTGCAACCGTGGAAGCATTGACCATGAACACAACAACCAACGGACAGGCCTATAACTACAAGGTCGTCCGCCAATTCGTCGTGGCGACCGTGATCTGGGGCGTCGTGGGGATGGCGATGGGCGTGTGGATCGCCTCGCAACTGGTGTGGCCCGAAATGAACCTCAACCTGCCGTGGACCAGTTTCGGCCGCCTGCGTCCGCTGCACACCAGCCTGGTGATTTTCGGCTTCGCCGGCAGCGCGCAATTCGCCGCCAGTTATTACGCGGTGCAGCGTACCTGTCAGGTGCGACTGTTCTCGGACAAACTCGCTGCGTTCACCTTCTGGGGCTGGCAGTCAGTGATCGTGATCATGCTGATCAGCCTGCCGCTGGGCTATACCACCACCAAGGAATACGCCGAGATCGAATTCTCCGGCGCCGTGTGGATGACCGTGGTCTGGGTGGCTTACGCCATCGTGTTCTTCGCCACCGTGGTGCAGCGCAAGACCAAACACATCTACGTCGGCAACTGGTTCTTCGGTGCGTTCATTGTCGTCATCGCGATGTTGCACGTGGTCAACCACCTGTCGATTCCCGTGAGCTGGTTCAAATCCTATCCGGTGTATTCCGGGGCCACCGACGCCATGGTCCAGTGGTGGTACGGGCACAACGCCGTGGGCTTTTTCCTGACCACGGGTTTTCTGGGGATGATGTATTACTTCGTGCCCAAGCAGGTGAACCGGCCGGTGTATTCCTATCGTTTGTCGATCGTGCATTTCTGGGCGCTGATCACCTTGTACATCTGGGCCGGTCCCCATCACCTGCACTACACCGCGCTGCCGGACTGGGCGCAGTCGTTGGGCATGGCGATGTCCTTGATCCTCCTCGCGCCAAGCTGGGGCGGGATGATCAACGGCATGATGACGCTCTCGGGTGCCTGGCATAAGCTGCGCACCGACCCGATCCTGCGCTTTTTGGTGCTGTCATTGGCCTTCTACGGGATGTCGACCTTCGAAGGCCCGATGATGGCGATCAAAACCGTCAACGCCCTCTCCCACTACACCGACTGGACCATCGGCCACGTACACGCCGGTGCCCTGGGCTGGGTGGCGATGATCACCTTCGGCGCGACCTATCACATGGTGCCCAAAGTCTTCGGCCGTGAACGGATGCACAGCACGCCGCTGATCAACCTGCACTTCTGGCTGGCAACCATCGGCACCGTGCTGTACATCGCCTCGATGTGGGTCAACGGCATCACCCAGGGCCTGATGTGGCGCGCGATCAACGACGACGGCACGCTGACCTACTCCTTCGTCGAAGCGTTGCAGGCCAGCCATCCGGGATTCCTCGTGCGTTTTGCCGGAGGCGTTTTGTTCCTCACGGGCATGCTGGTGATGGCGTACAACGTTTGGTGGACGGTGCGGGTGTCCGACCTGAAAATGGCCGAGTACGAGGCGCAGATAGCCTGATGATCGAAATCGCATTGAATGTTCTGGGCGCGGTGAGTCTTTGGCTGGCGGTTGAATACTGCTTGAAATGCCAGACGGCTAAAAGTCTTGAAGAGGCCAGCCTGATTCCGTTTGCCGATGATCCTGAAGTGGCGCGGCGGGTTGAGGAGGCGACTGGGAAAACCATTAATGCGGTGGCACCGCAAGCGCCCAATCCGGGTTGGGGCAACCTGAAAATCTGAAGCACCGCTTTCCTCCTGTGGGTAATCAATTAGCCATGGAATGCAGACGCGCCATGCTCAAGACATCGACCCACTGCCCTTCACGCAGCCCGTAGTCGCGCAACAAGCCTTCGGATTCGAAACCGAACTTGCGATACAGGCCGATAGCGGCTTCGTTATCGGCATACACGGTCAGTTCGACGCGGCGCAGGTTCATCCAGTTGTCGGCGATATCAAGTGCCGCGGCCAGTAGCTTCGAACCGACGCCCTTGCCCTGCCATGCCCGCGCAACCCCCATGCCGAAGCTGCCGGCATGGCTGCGGCGGATGCGAGAAAACTGTTCCAGGCTGATATTGCCGATGACGGCGCCTTGATGCAGCGCCACCAGTTGCACGACCCGCTCGTCGTACGTAGCCAGGCGTTTACGCCAGATCTCGGAGGACAGAAACGGCATTTGCAGTGTCTGACGCATGACGACCGGTTCGTGGTAAAGCGCGGTAATGCCTTCGATGTGGGATTCGTTGAGGCGTTCGAGGGTGATGACGGGTTCGGCGGCGGGCATGGGTGATTCATCCTTGAGGCGAGCATGACCGGTTACTCTACAACGCATCCCTCGAGCCTGGCGAGGCTCCCTGTGGGAGCGAGCCTGCTCGCGAAGGCTGAGTGTCAGTCGACATCTTGATTGACTGATCTGCCGCTTTCGCGAGCAGGCTCGCTCCCACAGATGGATAGGCGTCAACCCTCGAACCACGCCCGCCGCTCGTGGAAGGTGTTCTCGATCAGCTCCACCATCATCTGTACTTGCGACTCGCCCCGGGACTCGGCGTTCACCGCTATCCACACCTGACGCTGCATCGGCTGCGCGAACAGATCCGGCAATCCGATCAACCCACGGTCGAATCGGCTCATGTAACCGGGTAGCAAGCCAATGCACGCGCTGCAACGGATCATCTCCTGCATCAGCTCATAGGCATGCAACTGCACGACCCCAGCCAGACGCTGGTCCACCACATCATGCCATGGCCGCAAACTGTCGACCTGCCGATCATGCTGCCATTGCACGAGCAGAAAATCGGCGAGATCTTCGAGGTTGTCAGGACGCGAAGCGACCCGTGAATAGCGCTTGGCGATGTGCGGCAGATAATCGATCCGCGCCAGCCGTCGTGGCTCGTTGATGGCGAAACTCGGGCCGGGCAACGGCGAATCAGGTGCCGCCAGCCACACCACCACATCGGCACTGACCGCTTGCAGGGACAATTCGCTGTCGAGGGTGATGATGTCCAGGCGCACACCGGCATTGCGCCGCAACAGCGCCACCAGATCGCGACCCAGGATGTCGTGCAGGATCGGCTCGGCAATGGCCACGCGCACCAGCGGTTGCTCGATCACTGGCAGGTCACGTTCGTGGGCCAGTGCAATCAACTGCGACTGCAATTGCAACCCGTCGCGACTGAGGGCGACGCCGTTGTCCGAAGGGCTGAACAACAAACACTGCAACTGCGTTTCAAGCTGCGCCAATTGCTTGCGCAACAGTGTCGCCTTGATATTGAGCCGGCGAGCCGCCTGCATGAAGCAGCCACAACGGGCGCTGACGCTGAAGCACTGCGCCAGCACCGGATCGATCTGCGCTGCGCGGATGCGCCAGGACGTAGTTTTATCCAGGGGCGCGCGGTACTCGGCAAGGCGTTGCTGGCCGGTGGTTTCCATGAATGACATCGATGACTCCCTGTCGATCTATCACTGGGAGTCTCATCCTGCGCATCGTTCATGAAGCGGATGTGACAGTCGATCAGGTACTGGGGCTTTGCCGAAAACTCACGGCCAGGCGATTCCAGCTGTTGATGGTGGTGACGGCCATGGTCAGGTCCACCAACTCCTCCTCGCTGAATTGCCCCCTCGCCTCTTCATAAACGTCATCCGGCACATGATTGTCCGCCAGCCGTGTCACCGCCTCGGTCCAGGCCAGGGCGGCGCGCTCGCGCGGGTTGAAGAAGTTGCTGTCGCGCCAGACCACGATGGAATACAGGCGCCGGTCCGTCTCGCCGAGGCGCCGGGCATCCACCGAATGCATGTCGGTGCAGAATGCGCAGCCGTTGAGCTGCGACGCGCGGATCTTGACCAGGTGCAGCAGCGCCGGCTCGATGCTCAAACTGCTGGTCAGGGCCTCCATGGCGATCATCGCTTTCATCGCCTTGGGTGAAGCGCTGTAGTAATCCAATCGAGGACTCATGGTGGACCTATCGAATCAGGTGAATGATCAAAGCTTGGCACAGGTGTCGGTTGATGCCAGATCCAATTCTTTTATTTCCGGGCAGACCAGTGCCCACTAGTCCAATTCGGCGTTTTTTCCGCAGGCAACTTCTTCCCTGTTGGCGAATCCGGGTAATCTTGCGCCACGCACACAGCGAACAAGATCATCCGCCGCAGGAGCCTGCCGGTATGGAATTACATGTTGTCATTAACGGCCGAAAGGATCTGGCGGGCCAGCTGTATAAACAACTGCGCAGCGCCATCGAATCAGGCCGTCTGGCAGCTGGGACGCAACTCCCACCCAGCCGTTTGCTGGCTGAACAGTTGGGCATTTCACGCAAGACCATTTCCGATACCTACGCTCAACTGACCTACGAAAACTTCCTCACCGGGGTGATCGGCAAAGGCACCTACGTCAACGCCCGGGCCTCGAAAGTCGAGCGCAAGCAGAACCCTTCCGAATTGGCCGGTTTCGAGGTGATCGAATCCTGGCGCAACCTGCCGGTGTTCCTGCGCCATCCGACACTGGAAGGCTCGCTGCGTTATGACTTCATCGGCGGCGCCACCAGCAAGGGCCAGTTTCCCCAGGACGATTGGCGGCGCTGCACCTCCCACGCCTTGCGCCAGATCGCTGCGTCAAAAGGTTTTTACAGCCAGGCCGAAGGTCTTCCGGCGCTACGCAATGCCATCGCGCGGCACATCGCATTCTCCCGTGGCGTCAATTGCCAGGATGAAGACGTGGTGGTGTGCAACGGTGCCCAACAGGCTCTGGATCTGATTTCCCGCGTGATCACCCGCCCCGGCAGCATCGTGGCCATGGAAGACCCCGGTTATCCGCCGGCACGCCTGCTGTTCGGCACCCACGGTGCCACGGTGATCGGCGTGCCGGTGGATGCCGAGGGCATCCAGGTGGACAAGATCCCAGTCGGCACGCGACTGATTTATGTCACCCCTTCGCACCAGTTCCCACTGGGCATGCCCATGAGCCAGGAACGACGCGTGGCGCTGTTGGCCAAGGCTCATGAGCTGGGGGCCATCATCATCGAAGACGACTACGACAGCGAATTCCGCTACGAGGGCCGACCGACGGATTCGCTGCAAAGCATGGATGAGCGCGGGATCGTCGCCTACGTCGGGACCTTTTCGAAGACGCTGTTGCCGGAGCTGCGCCTGGGTTACGCGATCCTGCCGCCCGCGATCCTTGAGGCAGTGGTGCGCGCCAAGCAGCTCACCGACCTGCACACCTCCACCCTGCCCCAGTGGGCGTTGGCCAAGTTCATCGCTGAAGGCTGCCTGCTCAAGCACATTCGACGCTGCCATACGATTTATGCCGGCAGACGCGAGCGGATCCTGGCGCGCATGGCCGGTGATCTTTCGCCATGGCTTGAGGCCGTGCCGACCCGGGCCGGTTTCCACATGGTGGTCCTGTGCAAAGTACCGATCGACGTGGCGCTGGTGATTGAATTGGCCAAAAAGGTCGAAGTCGGGCTTTACGCCATCGACAGCTTTTTCTATCAACAAGCCCCGAAATCAGGGTTTTTCCTCGGTTTCGGCGCCATTGAAACCCTGGACATCGACATCGCCCTCGATCGCCTTCGAGACATTCTGCAACAAGTAACCTGACGAATTGGACTGCGGCTTTATCCGGCGATTGGCTATTGGTGGTCCGGGTGTGCAGGCCTATCCTGCATAGGCGTTATCCCTCAATGAGCAGGATTCGTCCGGCCTGATTCAGGAGTGTGAGCCAATGTCCTACAAAGTGATCAATACCGTTAAGGTGCAGGCCGTCGCCGGCCGCTCGGAAGACCTGGGTAAGCAACTGCAAAAGATTGTCGACACCCTGCGCGAAACACCGGGCTGTGACTCCTATATGGTCGACCGCTGCCCTGAGGACAGTAATCGCTGGACCGTCAGTGCCCACTGGCAATCGGAAGCGGCCATGCAAGCGCATTTCAACAGCCCCGAGGTTCAAGGCTTCATCGACCTGATCGATTGCCAACTGGCCAACGCCGTCGACTTCAACAGTTTTCCGATCCGCTAACCCCCTCCTGTAGGAGCGAGCTCGCTCGCGATGGTCGTCAACGTTTACGCGTGTTATCTGGATAACCGCGGTGATATTGACGCCATCGCGAGCGAGCTCGCTCCTACAGTTTTAAAGCCAATTGGTCCCCTGACCTTCCCGCATATTGGCTGTTTGATTGCCCCTCCTCGCGCACTAGATTGGTTCCTGACCACTCATCCACCGCAGGTAATGAACCATGAACGTATTGCGCCTCTGTGCCGCTCCCCTTGTTGCCCTGACCCTGAGCGTTTCCGCGTCGGCATTCGCCCATGAAGCTGGCGATCCTTCGGAAAAGGTCACGGTATTGCAGGATCAAATGCTGAAAAACGTCCCGGGCAAAAAAGCCCTGATGATCGAAGTCGACTACAAGCCCGGCCAATCGTCCATAGCCCACAAGCACGATGGCACCGCCATGGCCTACGTTCTGGAGGGTTCCATCACTTCTCAGGTGAAAGGCGAGAAAGAAGTGACCTACAAGGCGGGCGAATACTGGTATGAAGCGGCGGGATCCGAGCATCTGGTCTCGAAAAACGCCAGCGCCACCCAGCCGGCAAAGTTGCTGGTATTCATGGTGTTGTCCCCCGACGAAAAAGTGCTGATCCCATTGAAAAACTGATCGCTAAACGAGTAACCATAAATAAAAAGGCCCAAAGTATCGTTTCGGGCCTTTTTATTTCTCCGGGCAATTAACCGAACTTACTTACACCAAACAAAACTAGTGGCTACCCGACAAGTCGAGATATTGGCTATTTCATTCATTCGCTTCGGGTTTAGTCTGATGTCACCACCGGCCACTGCCGGCAAGCTAACTTCCGACTGATGTTGTTTCACTGGAGAAACACCATGAAACTTGCACTTGTCAGTACGTTGACCCTGACGACTTTATTAACCGGTTGTTCAATACCCACGGCACCTTCCGCCGTTTCACCGCTGGACGGCATCTTCAGCGAAACCGTGGGTCGCAGCAATGCAACTCGCATTCCCAATGGACCTGACGTGACCCTGGGGGTGGTGTATAGCCGCAATACCCAGACCAACCGCGCCTATCTACAGGATTACCAGGCCAATGCCGGCACCGGTTTCGGCCAAAGCCTGCTGGTGCAGTCGATTCATGATGCCTATGTCGCCACGTCCAACCCTGACATGGCCGTGGATGGCGTGAAGGCCTCCCTTCAACGGCGGTTCGGTTCGGTCACCGTGTACCCGGACATGCAAAGCCTCAAGGCTGCCAAACCGGACGTTGTCGCGGTAGTCGACAGCCGCAGTCAACTCATGACCTCGCGCAGTTCGGACATTGAAGCGGATGTCAATGCGCACTTTTATGATCGCAATCTCAATTACATCGGTTCCGCACAAGGCCGGGATGCTAAAGCGCTCAGCCCGGTCTGGGCGGACTACAAACGCAGCGAAGAGATTGTTGCCGACATTAACGAACAGCAGAATGTACAAGTAAGGGCACTGCAGAAGTTTGACCAGTCGCTCAATAATTTATTGACCAGCCCGACAGATAAAGTATCGATGATTGATAGTAAAACGGGCATGAAGTTGTATTGAACGCAATGGCCCCTTCGCGAGCGGGCTCGCTCCCACAGTTGTTATGTGCAATGCAAAACCAATGTGGGAGCGGGCCTGCTCGCGAAGGGGCCTGGATAGACTCTACAAATACATCAGGCGAAAAAAAGCCCCGCATCTTTCAATGCGGGGCTTTTTCATTCATCGCCTGATCAGGCCGCAGGTTCCAGTTCCTTGCTGACCGTCTCAGCAAGCGGCACTACGGCTTGCCCGCTTAACGCCACGCCCGCCAACTCACGGTTGGCGACCGCGTACATGGCGTAGTCCGTACCGCTGGCGGCACGGATTTCCACCAGCATGGCGCGCCAGCGCTCGATGGTGCTTTCGTGATGTGCCATCCACTGCGCCAGGCGAGTTTCCACGTCCTGCTTGCCATCGCCCTGTTGCAGGACCGAGATGGTGATAGCGCGTTGCTGCCAGTCGACATCATCGCGGAACGCTTCACGGGCCAATGCTTGCCAGTTGTTTTCAACCGGGAGCGCACTGATCTGTTGCAGGTACCAGGTGATGTCCAGGGCACTGCCCACGGCGAAGTAGGCCTTGGCCACGTCCGCAGGCTCCTGACCAGTCACGTCGGCAGCCTCGATGATCGGCAACAGGGTGTACAGGTGAGTAGTGCCTGCAACCATGCGCGCCAGCAACTCCGGCACACCGGCGGCAACATAGGCCTGATATCGGGTCTGCCAGGTCTCGCGGATCTCGCCACTGAGCAGTTCGTCGAGCTTCAGACCCAAGGCCGCCAGGTGCGGACCGAAGTGCGCGACGTCACGGGCAGCGTTCTGCTCGTTGCGACGGGCACGCAGGAACCAGCGCGTAGCCCGACGGCCCAGGCGCATCAGCTCGTCCATCAACTCCAGTTGCACGTCGGCGGAAACCTTGTAGTCCAGGTTTTCAATCTGACGGAACCAGTGCGGGAGATGGAAAATGTCACGCACGATCACGTAGGCGCCAGCCACGTTCGCCGGGCTCATGCCGGTGGACTCTTTGAGTCGCTGAACGAAGGTGATACCCATGTGGTTGACCAGATCGTTGGCGATCTGGGTGCTGACGATTTCGCGCTTCAGACGGTGACGGCGCATGGCTTCGGAGAACTTGCTCACCAGGGTCGGCGGGAAAGCGGTTTCCATATCGCGGGTCAGGTAATCATCATCCGGCACCAGGGACTCGAGCAATTGCGCCTTGAGGTCGATCTTGCTGTAGGAAATCAGCACCGACAGCTCGGGACGGGTCAAACCGTGCCCTTCGGCAACGCGTTCCGCCAGTTGTTCTTCGTTCGGCAGGAACTCGATGGCGCGATCCAGTTTGCCGCGGCCTTCCAGATCGTTCATCAGGCGCTTGTATTCGGCGATCCGTGCATAGGCACGACGCGCCGCCAGGGACAGTGCCTGGGTCTGCTTGTAGTTGTTGCCCAGCACCAGGCCACCGACTTCGTCGGTCATGCTCGCCAGCAACTGGTTACGTTGCTTGTCCGTCATGTCACCGGCCTGAACCACTTCGTTCAGCAGGATCTTGATGTTCACTTCGTGGTCGGAGCAGTCCACGCCACCGGCGTTGTCGATGAAGTCGGTGTTGGAACCGCCGCCATTGAGGCCGAACTCCACACGACCCAGCTGGGTCATGCCCAGGTTACCGCCCTCGCCCACGACTTTGCAGCGCAGTTCGTTGCCGTTCACGCGCAATGCATCGTTGGCCTTGTCACCTACATCGGCATGGCTTTCGCTGCTGGCCTTGACGTAGGTACCGATACCGCCGTTCCACAGCAGATCCACCGGCGCCTTGAGCAAGGCGTTCAACAGTTCGGTCGGGGTCAGTTTGTCGGCCTTGATGTCGAAACGCTCCTGCATCTGCGGGGAAATCGCGATGCTCTTCGCGCTACGGGAGAAGATCCCGCCACCTTCGGACATGATGCTGGTGTCGTAATCCGACCACGCCGAACGCGGCAGGTCGAACATGCGCTGACGCTCGGCGAAGCTGGTCGCCGGATCCGGATTCGGGTCGATGAAGATGTGCATGTGGTTGAAGGCAGCGACCAGTTGCAGCTTGTCGGACATCAGCAAGCCGTTACCGAACACGTCACCGGCCATGTCGCCGACGCCCACCACGGTGATGCTGTCTTCCTGGACATTGATGCCGCGCTCGCGGAAGTGGCGTTGAACGCCGACCCACGCGCCCTTGGCGGTGATGCCCATTTTCTTGTGGTCGTAACCGGCCGAACCACCGGATGCGAACGCATCGCCCAGCCAGAAGCCGTAGTCGATGGCGATGCCGTTGGCGATGTCGGAGAAGGTCGCGGTGCCTTTGTCTGCGGCCACCACCAGGTACGGGTCATCGTCGTCATGGCGCACGACGTTGGCCGGCGGCACCAGGACGCCTTCTTTCAGGTTGTCGGTGATGTCCAGCAGACCCGAAATGAAGATGCGGTAGCAGGCGATGCCTTCGGCCGCGATCTCGTCACGGCTGCCACCCAACGGCAGGCGACGCGGCAGGAAGCCGCCCTTCGCCCCCACCGGCACGATCACCGAGTTCTTCACTTGCTGAGCTTTTACCAGGCCCAGGACTTCGGTACGGAAGTCTTCTTCACGGTCGGACCAGCGCAGGCCGCCGCGAGCGACGTTGCCGAAGCGCAGGTGCACGCCCTCGACCCGTGGCGAGTACACGAAGATTTCGAACTTCGGAACAGGCTTGGGCAGTTCAGGAATCAAGTGCGGGTTGAACTTGAAGCTGAAGTACGACTTGTTATGGCCGTTGGCGTCGGTCTGGTAGAAGTTGGTGCGCAGGGTCGCCTTGATCAGATCCAGGTAGCGACGCAGGATGCGGTCTTCGTTGAGCACCTGAACATCGTCCAGAGCAGTCAGGATCGCGTGTTCCAGACGCTGCTCGAGGTCGTCGCTGCTCAGTTTGCGCGCCAGGTAGAAACGGGTCTTGAACAACCGGGTCAGTTCGCGAGCGATATCGGTGTGGTTGTTCAGGGTGCTGGCGATGTAACCGAGGTCGAAGCCCAGGCGAATCTGCTTCAGGTAGCGGGCGTAGGCACGCAGCAACGCCACGTCGCGCCATGGCAGACCGGCGGTCAGCACCAGACGGTTGAACGCATCGTTCTCGGCATCGCCACGCACGATGTGGACGAAGGCGTCCTGCAGGGTGTCGTTGAGTTGCTGGATGTCCAGGTCCAGGCCTTCGGCGGCGGTGAACGCGAAGTCGTGAATCCAGTACTCGCGGCCATTGGTGTGACGCAGGCGGTACGGGAACTCACCCAGTACGCGCAGGCCGAGGTTTTCCAGGATCGGCAGCACGTCGGACAGTGCCAATGGCGAATCGGCGTGGTAGAGCTTGCAGTGCAGTTCGCGCGGACCCGACGCCAGAGGTTGGTAGAAGCTCATCGCCAGCGGCTTCTTCTCGCTCAGGTTCAGCAGGTGCTGCATGTCGACCACTGCCGAATGCGCAGCGAAACGCTCGCGATAGCCCGCCGGGAAGCCTTTCGGGAAGTCGGCCAGCACGTTGGTGCCCTGGGCTTCGCCGAAGCTTTCGACCGTCAGGGCGGCGTAATCGTCCTGCCAGCTGCGGCAAGCCTGGATGACTTCGTTTTCCAGTTGCAGTGGGTCGATGTCGATGCGGTTTTTCGGGTCGACGCGCAGGATCAGTTGCACGCGGGCCAGCACGGACTCGGAGAAAAACGTCCAGAATTCGCAATCCGAGGCCTTCAGGCGATCCATCAGTACTTGCTGGATCTTCTGGCGCACCTCGGTGGAATAGATGTCACGCGGCACGTAGGCCAGGCAATAGCAGAAACGGCCGTAAGGATCCTTGCGCAGGAACACGCGAATCTTGTTGCGCTCCTGGATCTGCACGATCGACATCACGGTGCTGAACAGCTCGTCCACCGGGGTCTGGAACAAGTCGTCGCGCGGCAGCACTTCGAGTACCTGCGCCAGCTCCTTGCCCAGGTGGGCCTTGGCCTGGAAGCCGGAGCGGTGTTCGATTTCCGCGACCTTGCGGCGGATATAAGGAATGGAGCGCACGCTCTCGCCGTATACCGACGAGGTGTACAGGCCCATGAATCGGCATTCCTTGATGACCTTGCCATCGGCGTCGATTTCACGGATCGACACGTAGTCCGGGTAAGCCGGACGGTGCACGCGGCTTGGGTGGGCGGCCTTGGCGAACGTCAGCAGTTTCGGCTCGCGCAGGTAATTCACCGCGTAGTCTTCGATGCGCCGGTCTTCGTTGGTCAGGCCGGCACGCAGTTGTTTGGTCAGGCCTAGGAACGAGTTCTGGTCGTACTCGATATGGCCGCCATCAGCCTGGTCGGTGACCACGAATTCTTCGTAGCCGAGGAAGGTGAAGTGGTTGCCCACCAGCCATTCCAGGAAGCTCTTGATTTCGCTCTTTTCGTCGGCATCGACGCTGAACCGGCTGTTGTCCAGATTGGTCAGGATGTCCTGGACCTTGGCCTTCATCGGCTCGAAATCGGTGACTGCGACGCGCACTTCACTGAGTACCTGCTCCAGCTCTTTGGACAGCACGTTCAGTTCGGCCGGATTGGCGCAGCGGTCGATTTCCAGGTACATCAACGATTCGTGCAGAACGTCATCGCCCTGGGTGCCTTTAGGCAAGATTTCCAGCAATTCCCCCTTGCTGCCGCGACGCACGCTCAGCACGGTGGTTTGCAGGGTGTGAATGCTGTAGCCGCGACGGTTCAGCTCGGTACGCACCGAGTCCACCAGGAACGGCAGGTCATGGTGCAGCACTTCGACCGCGGTGTGGGTCGACTGCCAGCCGTGACGTTCGTAATCGGGGTTGAAAACGCGCACTTGCGGTTGCGCGTGATCGAAGCGCTCAAGCAGGCGCCACGCAGAAAGGGTACAGCCAGCGAGGTCGGACAGCCGACGTTGGGTCAGTTCGTCCAGGGAAATGATGCCGAAGAATTGTTCAGCGAACAGCGCCACTTGTGGCAGTGCCTGTTCACTGATGTGCTGCGCCAGTGCCGCTTGCAGTTGGTGCTGGAAGTCGGCTTTGCTGGCTGCGGTGAAGAACGCCATCTGTGGTACTCCGCTTGGGCTTGTTATTGATGGAAGCGTCGCGTGCAAAACCCCTGTTGGGGCTACCCGTCACCCTGTTCCTGATTCTCGGGCAGAGGAAACAGGGTGACAGGTGGGTGAAGCTGGACGAGACACTCGGGTCACATTCACCTTCCGTGAATGGGCATCTGCAAAAGCGACTGGGCTGCGGGCAGCACAATGCCTTTACAGGTGCTCATCCGTTGCGCAGCTTAACGAGTGCGGCAAGGCCCATGCTTGCGATGCTGCGACATATTCGGTCATCGGTATGCAGCTTGGGGGTGGGGCATCGGATAACACTAGCAGCCGTGTGGGAAAATGGCGGTTTTCCGTCCGGCTTTGCGGTACACCCGTACCAGAAATGACCAGCAACACATTGACCGTTCACATCACGCTCTTCGACACTCGAACGAGCAGAAATTTCCTTGGGCTGGCAGAATCGCCTTTTGTGCGTCTTCTATTACGCTCGCCGAGCCAGGAATTACTCATGCAAATGACCACCGCCCTCTTGATCGTCAACCCATGCGATGACGAAGAAGACAACATGGCCATGCTCTGCTGCCACAGCGACAAGGGCGAAATGTTCCTGATGAGCCGTTACCCGGACGAGGATGAGCTGGAGATTACCCTCGATGGCGAGCCGTCGACCCTGGATGGGGTGAAAGTGACCCTGAGCCCTACTCTGCTGAAGATTGAAATCGCTGCAGCGGATGCCGATGCGTTGAGTGGGGATGATGTGCTGGAGATCACTCACAGCACTGATGCCAGTGATCTGGCCGAGGTTGAAGAAACCTTGCAGAACATCCTCAAGGGGACCGGGACTTACATCAGCCAGCTCTGATGGTGCCTGAACAACCGCCTTCGCGAGCAGGCTCGCGCCCACAGGTGACGTGGTTCTTTCAGGTGGAACGCGGTCAAATGTGGGAGCGAGCCTGCTCGCGAAGAGGCCCGAGAGAACGATGCCGCCTGGTTGCCGATGGTTGAGTCGGGTGCTCCCGGCCTCTGGACGGTAGCCCCCTCAGGATCAAGCGAGCCCCAATCAATCGATAAAGTCTTCGATAGCCTGGAATCGACTTACAGTGGCACAGTCGTAACACATCGTCTGCACGGTCAACTTGTCCATTTGGGCGTCGATGTTGCGCGAATCACATTCACGACAAAATAGCTCCAGATGCCCTGTCGGATCATTATTGGCCATGCCATCGGAAAAAAACCGTGGTATTAGCTCATCTCGCCAATAGAGCCCGGGCGACTTGGAGAATCCAGCACCACTGTCCTTGAGTACCACGTCATACAACAAACGCTGCAAGGCTGATTGCGGTACCCGAGAGTCGCGATAGGCGGTCTTGCGCCAATCGCGCGCAAGGGCATCCTGCGATGTGCGCAGCATACTGCGCGGAATGGTATTGGAGGCGTGGGCTCGCCCTCTGGAATTGCCGGTCGCATAAAAATGCGCGGCATTCTTCACGGCCAATCGAGCGAAGTAGTAAATGTGACTGACCGAGAAATTCTGCAAAAGCTGTCCAATCACGGTTTTCGCGCTGCCTTCGGCACTGAACACAAAATTGACTTCGTTAGCCAGCACATGAATGTATTGAAGCGACTCTTCCCTCGCGAGGCGGAACATCAATGCATAAAGATCACCTTTCCACGCAGGCTGCACGGTCGCGGACAGCTCGCGATAGAGAGCCGTATACAGCGAATCACGGGCGCTACGGATACCGGGCTCCAGCGCAACATTGGCAAGCCAGCGAACGGCGAAAAAATTGCTGATTACACATCCGGACGATCGGTCAAAAGCCCTGGAATCCGACTCCGGATCGACTGACAACACGCCTTGCTCATGAAGATCTTTAATCAGTTCCTCGCTGGTCCTGGCACAGGATGACAGGGGCTCCCCTCTCGACACGGCATCCAGCGACGCAATACTTTCGTCGCCTGCGGCGCTTCCGTCATCCAGAAGGGCGAGCAATACCAATTTCTGGATGAAGCTCAAAGTCTCGAAAGAGACAGGTGGACTCAATGTTCCGTAGCGTTTCTCCAGTTCACGCCGCTCACGATTCGCTTGCTCGGCAATTTCCAGCTGCCGAACCCTGGAACACTCAGTGCACAAACAGCGTTTTTGCCGGCCATGTCCCGTTGCAATATGACAGTGATCACAACGGACGCATTTGAATGGTTGACGAATTGAAACCGGGGTGCCCTTTGCGTGCCGACGCGCCCACATTGGCAACTCGCAGTAGGGACAGGTCAACTCTTTGCTGATGATTGGCGGTAGTACCTTCAACAAACTGTGGACATACCCCGGAATTTTGAACTCGCTTATCAGGGCTGCACTTTTTTCACCATCGAGGTAGCGCTGGTATATCTCCTCCACCTGTTGCTCGGACAAGTGGCTGATCTCAGCCGCCCATGGGAAATACTGACTCATCTTGACTTGTCCCTTTTTTCGTTAATTTCCAACGCATTCCCTTGCCTGCGAACCGCCAAGCTAAAGCAATAAAATCCAGCAGGACAGCTCAAAACCCTGCCTTTTGAAGCCCATCGGAAATTTCGTACTTCAAACCGGCAATTAATCGACAGACATGTCTGGCATCAGGCTTAAGGGACCGGGACTTACATCAGCCAGCTCTGACTTTCAGCAGCTGTACCGACCTCTTCGCGAGCAGGCTCGCTCCCACAATTTATTGCGTCTTTTCTGAAGGAACCCGGCCACCTGTGGGAGCGAGCCTGCTCGCGAAGAGGCCCTAAAGTACGACGCAGCTCTCCCACCGGCACAATTGTTCAACCGTTTTGCCAGTCAAATCCCCCACTTTGCACAAAATGCCGTTAGTCGCCGCCCCCCGCGATGGATTAAAGTAACGCCCCCAGCCCTGGCGTTATACGAACGTCTTCGGTCACCCTTTCCAGGAACAGTCATCGATGGAACATCGTGAAGCGCTGCTCGCGCTGCGAACCTTTCTTTCAACGCAGATTCTCGGCCAGGAAAAACTCATCGAGCGCTTGCTCATCGCCCTGCTTGCCGACGGTCACATGCTGGTCGAAGGCGCCCCTGGCCTGGCCAAGACCAAGGCCATCAAAGAACTTGCCGAAGGCATCGAAGCCCAGTTCCATCGCATCCAGTTCACTCCCGACCTGTTGCCGGCCGACATCACCGGCACGGAAATCTATCGCCCGGAAACCGGCAGCTTCGTGTTCCAGCAGGGCCCGATCTTCCATAACCTGGTGCTGGCGGACGAAATCAACCGCGCCCCGGCCAAGGTTCAGTCGGCGTTGCTCGAAGCCATGGCCGAGCGCCAGGTCAGTGTCGGGCGCAGCACCTATGAGCTGTCGCCGCTGTTTCTGGTGATGGCCACGCAAAACCCCATCGAGCAGGAAGGCACCTATCCGCTGCCCGAAGCCCAGCTCGACCGTTTCCTGATGCACGTGAAGATCGGTTTCCCCGATGCCACCGTCGAACGCCGCATCCTGCAGCAGGCCCGGGGCGAAGCCCTGAATGGCGAAACCAAACCCGAACGCCGGGTCAGCCAGCAGGCGATTTTTGCCGCGCGCAAGGAAATCCTCGGCCTGTACATGGCCGATGCCGTGGAGGAATACCTGGTGCAACTGGTCATGGCCACCCGCAACCCGGCCAAGTTCGACCCGGAAATGGCCGAATGGATCGCCTATGGCGCCAGTCCTCGCGGCTCCATCGCCCTGGACCGCTGCGCCCGGGCTCACGCCTGGCTCGCCGGGCGCGACTTCGTCAGCCCGGAGGATATTCAGGCGGTGCTGTTCGATGTACTGCGCCACCGCATCATTCTTTCCTTTGAAGCCGAAGCCGCTGGCATCGACCAGGACCGTGTGGTCCAGCGGATTCTCGACGTCGTAGCCGTCGCTTGACCCCGATGAACGCCCCCCTGCCGCCCCAGCCGGGCATTCGCATCACGCTCGCCGAGCTGATCGAAATGCGCCATCGCGTGCGCGAAGTGCAGCTGTTCTCAACGCCGAGCCAGCGCAGCCCGCTGATCGGCTTGCACCATTCCAAGCTGCGCGGCCGTGGCGTGGACTTCGATCAGGTGCGGGTCTATCAGGCCGGCGATGACGTGCGGACCATCGACTGGCGCGTCACCGCACGGACCCAGGAACCGCACACCAAGCTGTTCCATGAAGAGCGCGAACGACCGATTTTCATCATGGTGGAGCAGAGCCGCCGGTTATTTTTCGGCTCGGGACTGATGTTTAAATCGGTACTGGCCGCCCAGGCTGCGAGTCTGATCGGCTGGGCTGCGCTGGGACATAACGATCGCGTCGGCGGCCTGGTGTTCGGCGACAACGAGCACTACGAAATCAAGCCAAGACGCAGCAAACAGAGCCTGCTGCAACTGCTCAACCGACTGGTGCGGGTCAATCAATCGCTGCACACCGAAAACGAAGAGAACCGCGATGCATTCGGCATTGCCCTGCGCCGCGCCCGTGAAGTCTCGCGCCCCGGTAGCCTGGTGATTGTGATTTGCGATGAGCGCGCCCTGACCGAGAGCGCCGAGCAGCAATTGAGCCTGTTGTCGCGCCATTGTGACCTGTTGTTGCTCCCGCTATCCGACCCGCTGGATCACGCCCTGCCCGCCGCCGGATTGCTGCGTTTCGCCGAGCGCGGCGCGCAACTGGAGCTCGACACGCTGAATTTCGACCTGCGCCAGACCTATCGCGCCCAGGCCGAAGCACGTATCGCCCGCTGGGAACTGTTGGCGCAGAAGCTGCGGGTGTTGATGATGCCGTTAAGCACCCAGAGCGAGATGGTCGAACAATTGCGCGAATACCTGAACCCTCAGAAACCGGGGAAAGGTCGATGAACGGTCTCGAACAACTGCAACCGCTGATTTCTCCACCGCCGATTGCTTTCTGGCCGCCAGCGCCGGGCTGGTGGCTGTTACTGCTGCTCCTGCCCGCCATCGGCTTCGGCCTATGGAAACTGCGACATCTCGCGCCGAAAAAAAACCGTGTCGTGCGCGCCGAACAACCGCTGGACCCGGTGCGCCTCGCCGCGCTGGCGGAACTGGCACTGATGCCCAAGCCCTACAACGGCGCCCCTGCCGGCGCCTGGCTGCAGCAGCTCAACGGCCTGCTCAAGCGCCTGTGCCGCAACCATTACCCCTATAGCCAGAGCCATACCCTCAACGGGCGCAAATGGTTGGCGTTCCTCGACAACCGCTGCCCGGCGGCCGGCCTGACCCGCTGGATGGTGCTGGTCGAAGGAGCCTACAAACCCGAATGCAAACTGGACGACAAGGCCATCGCCGGCCTGACCCAGGCGGTCGACACCTGGATTCGCAAACATGTTTGAGTTCGCCTGGCCATGGATCTTCGCCCTGCTGCCCTTGCCGTGGCTGATGCGCCTGGTGCTGCCGGTGGCCGACAGCGGTGAACCGGCGCTCAAGGTCAGCTTCCTCAACGACCTCGAAGGCCTGACCCGACGCCGCGCCCGGGCCAACCTGCCGGCCTGGCGCCAACAGGCGCCTTTCCTGCTGCTATGGCTGATGCTGCTGACCGCCGCTGCGCGCCCGCAATGGCTTGGCGAACCGCTGCCGATTGCGGCCAGCGGCCGCGACCTGCTGGTGGCGGTAGATGTGTCCGGCTCCATGGACTTCCCCGACATGCAGTGGCAAGACGAAGAAGTCAGCCGTCTTGCGCTGGTCCAGCACCTGCTCGGTGACTTCATCGAGAGCCGCGATGGCGATCGAATCGGTTTGATCCTGTTCGGCAGCCAGGCCTACCTGCAAGCACCGCTGACCTTCGACCGGCACACCGTGCGCGTGTGGCTCGACGAAGCGCGCATCGGCATCGCCGGCAAAAACACGGCCATCGGTGACGCCATCGGCCTGGGTCTCAAACGCCTGCTGCAACGCCCGGCCCAAAGCCGCGTGCTGATATTGGTGACGGACGGCGCCAACAACGGTGGCCAAATCGACCCGCTCACCGCGGCGCGCCTGGCGGCCAGGGAAAGCGTGAAAATCTACCCGATCGGCATCGGTGCCGATCCGGAGGAAAGTGGCACCCTGGGCTTCCTCGGCATCAATCCGAGCCTGGACCTTGATGAGCCGTCCCTGAAAGCGATCGCACAGGTGACCGGCGGCCGTTACTTTCGCGCGCGTGATGGCAAGGAACTGCAAGCGATCAAGGAGACCCTCGACCGGCTGGAGCCGGTGACCCAGCAACCGACCCAGGCCCGACCGGCCCAGGCGCTGTATCATTGGCCGCTGGCGATGGCGCTGTTGCTGAGCATGCTGCTGGTGGCCCGCGTGCTCTGGCCGGACAACCCGTTCCAGCGTCTGTTTACCAAGGAACTGTTTTTGCAAACGCAACTGCCTGACTGGCGCCAGCGTCTGAAGCGCCTGCGTCTGCGGAGGCGCCGATGAGCGCGCTCTGGCCGTACTGGTTCCGCCCCTGGTGGCTAGTGTTGTTGCCCCTGCTCGGCTGGTTGCTCTGGCAGCTCTGGCACCGACAAAAGCGTGCCGGACGCTGGCAGATGATCCTGCCGCCCGCTTTCCATTCGACCTTGCTCAGAGGTGGCAGTGGACGCGACAGCAAGCTGCCTTGGGTGGCCCTGGGCGTGGCGTGGCTACTGACGATTTTCGCGCTGCTCGGACCTGCCTGGGAGCGTGTCGAGCAAGTCAGCCAGAAACCCGCCGACCCGTTGGTGGTGCTCCTGGAGCTGACCCCGGAAATGCTCGCCACCGACGTTCAGCCCAACCGCCTGGAACAGGCCCGGCGCAAGCTCTTCGACCTGCTGAAAATCCGCAGCGACGCGCAGACCGCCATCGTCGTCTACGCCGGCAGTGCGCATACGCTGGTGCCACTGTCGGACGACCTGTCCACCAGCGGCAACCTGCTCGATGCACTCAAGCCATCGTTGATGCCCGAACCCGGACACCGCGCCGATCTGGCGGTAAGCAAGGCCCTGGCGCTGCTGGAGCAAGCTGCTCTCGGCGATGGCCGGATCCTGCTGATCGGCTCATCCCTGACAGAACAGGAGCGCCTGGGGATTCGTCATGCGCTGAGTGGCAAATCAACGCAATTGCTGATGCTGGGTATCGGCACCGCCGAAGGCGCGCCGATCACCCAGGAGGACGGTAGTTTCCTCAAGGACGAACAAGGGGCGATTCTGGTGCCGCATCTGGACGAGGCCGGCCTGAAAGCCTTTGCCAACGATCTGGACGGGCGCTATCGCCATGCACGCCTGAGCGACGCCGACCTGCGTGGCCTGGGCCTGCTCGATGGCCCGCGCAACCTGCGCAACGACGGCCAGACCCTGCGCCTGGATACCTGGGCCGACCAGGGTTACTGGCTTCTATTGCCACTTCTACTGTTGGCCGCCTGTGCCGGTCGTCGCGGCTGGTTGCTCTGCCTGCCGCTGCTGCTGGCACTGCCACAGCCGAGCCATGCCTTCGAATTCCAGGACTTGTGGCTGCGCCCCGACCAACAGGGCCTGCACCTGCTCAAGCAGAAACGCCCGGCCGAGGCCGCACAGCATTTCGAGGACCGTCAATGGCAAGGCGTGGCCCTCTATGAGGCCGGCGACTACAACGGCGCCGCCCAGCGGTTCGCCGAAGGCACTGACGCCCACGCCCACTACAATCGTGGCAATGCCCTGGCCAAAAGCGGTGAGCTGGAGGCTGCGCTGGATGCCTACGATCAGGCACTTGAGCGTCAACCGGACTTGCGTCCCGCGCTGACCAACAAGGCTTTGGTGGAAAGCCTGCTCAAACAGAAAGCCAACCCGCCCGCCGCCGAGCCGGATAAAACTGCCAACGAAGAACCGCAGGCACCGCCGCAAGAACCGCCACCGGGGACTGCAAGCCAGGCGCAGAGTACGGGCGAGCCGGAAACCGTTGACCAACAGGTTGGCACTGACACCGAACAATCGCCCAAAACGCCGCCAAAACCGGGTACCAACGACGTCCCTGGCAGCGAATTGGGGGATGAGCAACACACCACGCCGCCCATGCGCCCGGCCTCCGACAGCATCGAAGGCGAACAGCAGCAAGCGCTGGAGCAATGGCTGCGGCAGATCCCTGATGACCCGGGGGAACTGCTCAGACGCAAATTCTGGTACGAACAGCAACAACATCAGGATCAGGAAAAAACTCGATGACCCGCTTCACCGCTTTCATGTTCGCCCCGCTGCCCGCCCTGCTGCTGTGCACCGTTCAGGCCCAGGCAGCCGAGCTGGTCGCCAGTGTCGACCGCACGCGCCTGAACTCCGGGGAGACAATCGAGCTGATCCTGGAATCCAACGACGTGACACAGTTCGGCAAGCCGGACCTGACGCCGCTGGAGCCCCTGTTCGAAGTACGCGGTACCCGCCAGGTCAACCAGTTGAACACCCTCGACGGCGATAACCGCGCCACCACCCGCTGGATCGTCACCCTGCTGCCTCTACAAAACGGCACAGTGGTTATCCCGTCATTGAAACTGGGCGAGATTCAGAGCCAACCAATCACCGTGCAGGTGGTTGAGAGTGAAGCCCAGGAGAATTCGAACAAGCTGGCCCCGGTGTTCATCGACGCCAGTCTCGACCAAACCAGCGTGTATGTGCAGGCTCAGGCGGTCCTGACCTTGCGTATTTACCATTCCGTGTCGCTGTACGACGACAGCAGCCTGCCGCCGCTGCAGATACCCGATGCGCGTATCGAACAGCTGGGTGAATCGCGCACCTACGAAAAAGACATCAACGGCGTGCGTCACGGCGTGATTGAAATGCGCTACGCAATTTACCCGCAACACAGCGGTGAGTTGATCATTCCGGGGCAGGTATTCAACGCCGCGCTAGTGGAGGCGCAACCCGCCCAGGACGCCACGTCACAGGCACCCAAGTCCGGGAAGCTGATGCGTATCAGCTCCAAGGAAATCTTGCTGACGGTCAAGGCCAAACCCATCACCTACCCCGCCGACGTGCCCTGGTTGCCGGCGCGCAACCTGACCCTCAGCGAGACCTGGAATCCGGAACCGGAACACGTGCAGGTCGGTGACTCGTTGACCCGCAGCCTCACGGTGAGAGCCGAAGGCCTGGCCAGTACGCAACTGCCGCCACTGCCCGGCACCGAGGTCAATGGCCTGCGCCGTTATCCGGATCAGCCGGTGCTGGCCAACCAGAACAGCGAACGCGGGCTGGTGGGCAATCGCGAGGACCGCGAAGCGCTGGTACCGTCCCGTAGCGGTTCAATTGAGTTGCCGTCGGTCGAAGTGGTCTGGTGGAACACCTTCGAAGATCACCTGGAACACAGCAGCCTGCCGGCCAGATCCTTGCAGGTGGCGGCGAACCCCAGCCTGATGGTCGACACCCCGGCCGGCACCGCGCCCATCAATGCGACAGCCGACAGCGAAACCCTGTGGCGCTGGAAGCTCAGCACCCTGATGCTGGCGTGCACCACCCTGCTGGGTTTTGGCCTGTGGTGGCGAGCGCGCCGGCAACCGGCAGTCCAGCGCGCGGCACAAACCGGCCCGAGCCCGCGCACCGTACTCGACGACCTAAAACGCGCCTGCCAGGCCAACGACTCGCACGCCACCCGCCAGGCCCTCGATGCCTGGGCTCGCCAGCAACCGGAAACCCTGGCCGACATGGCCGCCCGCTTCGTGCCGCTGTCGGATGCCCTGGATGGCTTGAACGGCGCGCTGTACAGCGAAACCGGCCAGCACTGGCAAGGCGAAGAACTGTGGCGGGCGATTCGCACGATTCCGATGGCCGAACGGGTTCAGGACCCGACGGGCGACAGCGGCTTGCCGCCGCTTTATCCCAAGTAGTACTCCAAGCCAGCCAAGGCGTAAAACCTGTGGGAGCGAGCCTGCTCGCGAAAGCGGTGGGTCAGTCAGCATGGATGTTGAAGGATGAGGGCCTCTTCGCGAGCAGGCTCGCTCCCACAGTTAATCGTTTACGTCCGCGAGTGTATTTGCCAGTAAACTCTCTCCCCTTTCGCCGCTGTCATTTTTCTTGCGGCCATCACCTTTCATGTAGCGGAGTTCGCCTTGCGTCTGTTTCACACCTCCGACTGGCACCTGGGGCAGAACCTGCACGGCCAGGATCGCGATTTCGAACACGGCTGTTTTCTCGACTGGCTGCTGCGCCAACTCAAAGTCGACCAGCCGGATGTGCTGCTGATCGCCGGCGATATCTTCGACACGGTCAACCCGCCGGTCAAAGCCCAGGAACGCCTGTACGACTTCATCGTCAGCGCCCACGAGCAACAACCGAAGCTGACCATCGTGATGATCGCCGGCAACCACGACTCCGGTTCGCGGATCGAACTGCCCGCACCACTGATGCGCCGTTTGCGCACCCATGCGCTGGGCCGGGTGCTGTGGCTGGACGATGGGAAGCTAGACGCCGAACGCTTGCTGTTGCCGCTGCCAGACGCCAAGGGTAAAACCGTCGCCTGGTGCCTGGCGCTGCCCTTCCTGCGCCCGGCCGAAGTCACCGGTGCGCACTTGGGTGACAACTACCTGCGCGGCATCGGCCAGGTCCACGAATGGCTGATCGAAGCGGCCAACGCCAAACGCAAGAAGGGCCAGGCACTGATCGCCATCAGCCACGCGCACATGGCGGGCGGCTCGGTGTCGGAAGACTCCGAACGCAGCCTGATCATCGGTAACGCGGAAGCCCTGCCCGCCAGTCTGTTCGGGCCAAGCATCAGCTATGTCGCCCTCGGCCACCTGCACAAACCGCAGAAGGTCAACGGCGAGGAGCGCATTCGCTACAGCGGCTCACCCATTCCGCTGTCGTTTTCCGAAATCGCTTACCAGCACCAGATTCTCGACATCACCCTCGACGGTGAAACCCTGGTCAGCGTTGTGCCAAAACTCATTCCCCGCGCGGTGAATCTGCAGCGCCTTGGTCCTGCGCCCCTGGCAGACATCCTGCTGCAACTGGCGGATCTGCCAAACATCGATCTGCTGGCCGATTACCAGCGCCAACCCTGGCTGGAGGTGCGGGTGCGCCTCGACGAACCGCAGCCGGACTTGCGCCACCAAGTGGAAACCGCCCTGCAAGGCAAAGCCGTGCGCCTGGTACGCATCGCCGCCGAATACGCCGGCAACGGCAGCCGTGATAGCGCCGATGACGCAGCGACGTTGATCGAACTGGACCAACTCACGCCCCAGGAACTGTTCAGTCGTGCCTGGCAGGACAGCTACGGCCGCGAGGTTGACGAGCAAACCCTCAAGGACTTTGCCGAGCTGTTGCAAGAAGTGCAGATGGAGAGCGAACAGCCATGAAGATCCTCGCCATCCGCCTGAAAAACCTCGCCTCGCTGGCCGGGCCCTTCGAGATCGACTTCACCGCCGAACCGCTGGCCAGCGCCGGTCTGTTCGCGATCACCGGGCCAACCGGCGCCGGAAAGAGCACCTTGCTCGATGCACTTTGCCTGGCGCTGTTCGGCAGCGTCCCGCGGCTCAACGCTGTCCAGCCATCGGCCAAGGCACCGGATATCGATGGTGACATCGGCACCGGCGACCCCCGCACGCTGTTGCGTCGTGGCACCGGTGAAGGCTATGCCGAAGTCGATTTCGTCGGCATCGACGGCTGTCGCTATCGTGCGCGCTGGGAAGCCAACCGCGCCCGGGACAAAGCAGGTGGCCGATTGCAAGCCAGCCGCCAGAGCTTGCGCGACATCGACCAGGATCAACTGCTCGCCAGCCAGAAGCTTGAATTCAAAAACCGGATCGAAGCCGTTTTAGGACTGAACTTCGAACAGTTCACCCGCGCCGTGCTGTTGGCGCAAAGCGAGTTCAGCGCCTTCCTCAAGGCCGATGACAACGAGCGCAGCGAGCTGCTGGAAAAACTCACCGACACCGCGCTTTACACCCGTCTGGGCCGCCGCGCCTTCGACAAGACCAAGGAAGCCCGCGAAGCCCACAAGCTGCTGCAGGACCAGGCCAGTGGTGTCACCCCCCTAGCCCCCGAGGCCCGGGCGGAACTGGATGAGCGTTTCAACGCGGCACAACAACAGCTGAAATTGCAGCAGGCGCAGCTCAGGCAGCTTGAGTTGCAGCACACCTGGCTCAAGGAATTGCGGCTGTTGCAGGACGCGCAGCAAAGCGCCACCGAGCAATTGCAATCGGCGCAATTACATTGGGAAAGCTTGGCCGGCGAACAGCTGAAACTGTCTCGCCTGGAGCAACTGGCGCCGCAGCGGCACCAGTTCGCCCGCAAGGCCGAAATCGATGCGCTGCTGACGCCACTGGCGGCGCAAATTGCCGGGCACACGCAGCAGAACGGTGAGCTCGGTGAGCGCCAGATGCAACTGGAACAGGCACTCGGTGCCGCCCGAATGGCGCTTGGCGAAGCGCAACAGTGGCAAACCGACAGTGCACCCTTGTTGCGTCAGGCCTTCGAAGAACAAAGTACCCTCGCCCGCCTGGTCAAGGACACCGCCCTCGGTGCCGAGGCCAGGCAGAACGCCGAACAAGCCTTTGCCCAGGGCCAGAGCGAGATTCAAGCCCTGCTCGACCGGCAGGCCCAGGTCGCCGAACACTTGCAGCGTATGGCCGCTGAGCTCGACCAAAGCGCCCATCTGGCACCATTGAGCGATGCCTGGAATGCTTACCGCGAACGCCTGCAACAGTTGGTGTTGATCGGCAATCGACTAAACCAGGGCCAGGCCGAGCTAACCAGCCTCGAACAGAACGCCACGGGTACCGCGCAAGCACTGGCCGCGCAGAAACAGCAACTGGACGTCCTGTTCAAGGAGGCCGACACCGAACCGGAGGCCATCGCCGAGCAGGTCGGCATTCTCGGCAGCCTGTTGCAGGACAACCGCAAACAACTGCGTGCCGTTGAAGACCTGACGCGGTTATGGGCCAGCCAGCAGGATCTGGATAAACGCGGCACCGAGCTGCAACAACGCCAGCTCACTACGCAGCAGGAGCGCGAACGCCTGACCCAGGACGGGGTCCAGGCCAAGGCTGAACTGACAGTTGCCGAGCAGGCCCTGAACGTCACTCGCGAACTGCTGGAGCGCCAGCGTCTGGCACGTAGCGCCAGTGTCGAGGAGTTGCGCGCGCAGTTGCAGGATGATCAGCCGTGCCCGGTCTGTGGCAGCCACGAACATCCATATCATCAGCCTGAAGCTTTGCTGCAAAGCCTCGGCCGCTTTGATGAAGGCGAACTGGCCAATGCCCAGAAAGCCGTCGACCAGCTCAAGGAAAAGCTCACCGACCTGCGTGCCGATGTCGGTGGCCTGATTGCCCGGCAAAAGGAACTCTTGCAACAACAGGAGCAACTGGCGACCCAGCAGCAAGCCCTGACGCCAAGCCTGCAAGCGCACCCGTTGGCAGCGCAGCTGATGGATCAGGACGTTGACAAACGCGACGCCTGGCTCGCCCGGCAAAACAGCCAATTGAATCAAAGCATCACCCAGGACGAGCAACGTCAGACTGCCCTGCTCACCCTGCAACAGGACGCCGCGCGCCTGACCCAGCAGCTGCGCCAGGCCGAAACCGCGCATCAACAAGCAGCTCAGCACCTGGACAATCAACAGCGCGAGCTAGGCAACGACCGTCAACGTCTGGACGAAGAACTCGCCGCCCTCGCCAACCTGCTACCGGCCGAGACTCTGCAAGCGCTGCGCCTGGAGCCGGCCGCCACCTTCATGCAGCTCGACCGGCAAATCACCGAGCGCCTGGCGCAACTCGATCAACAGAAGGAAGAGCTGGCCGAACAGCAACAACGCCAGCAACACCTGGAGAAGGAACAGGATCGGCAGCAGACGCGCGAGCAGCAATTTCAAGCCGCCGACCAGCGCTTCAAAACCCTTTCTGAACAACAGCAGACGAGCCAGCACAGCCTTGGGCAATTGCTCGGCGAACACAGCAGCGTCGAGCATTGGCAACAGCAATTGGAACAAGCCGTGGAAACGGCACGCAGCGCCGAATCCACGACCGCCCAGACATTGCAAGGCGTGCACACGCAACAGGTGCGCATCGCCGCTGAACTCAAGGCGCTGCATGAGCGCTTGCACTCGCTGGAAGGTGAAAACCGGGAACTGGCGGGCAAAATCGACGATTGGCGCAGCCGTCATCCGGAGTTGGATGACGGCGGCTTGGAGGACTTGCTGCGCGTCGATGATGCCCAGCTCAGCGAGCTGCGCCAGCGTTTGCAAAGCAGCGAAAAAGCCATCGAGCAGGCCCGCGTTCTGCTGCAAGAGCGCGACAAGCGTTTGCTCGATCACCAGGCGCAGCACAACGGAAACCTCGACGCCGGGCAACTCGATAACGCACTGAGTGAATTGCACAATCAATGCGGCGTCAGCGAACAGCGTTGCGCCGAACTGCGCGCCGAGCAGGCCGAGGACCAGCGCCGGCAGAACGCCAATCAGGCACTGGCGCAGCAAATGGCCGGGGCCTACAGCGAATATCAACGCTGGGCGCGCCTGAGTGCATTGATAGGCTCGGCCACCGGCGACACTTTCCGCAAGATCGCCCAGGCCTACAACCTCGACCTGCTGGTGCACCATGCCAACGTGCAATTGCGCCAACTGGTGCGGCGCTATCGCCTCAAACGGGGCGGCAGCATGCTCGGTTTGCTGGTGATGGACACCGAAATGGGCGACGAACTGCGTTCGGTGCATTCGTTGTCCGGTGGCGAAACCTTCCTGGTCTCGCTGGCCTTGGCCCTGGGCCTGGCCTCCATGGCATCGAGCACGCTGAAGATCGAATCGCTGTTCATCGACGAAGGCTTCGGCAGCCTGGACCCGGAATCCCTGCAACTGGCCATGGACGCCCTCGACGGATTGCAGGCTCAAGGGCGCAAGGTCGCGGTGATTTCCCACGTGCAGGAAATGCATGAGCGGATCCCGGTGCAAATTCAGGTCCAGCGCCAAGGCAACGGCCTCAGCACCCTGGAGGTGAAATGATCACGCTCTACTCTTTCCGCCGTTGCCCGTACGCGATGCGGGCACGCATGGCCCTGCGTTACGCCGGGGTTGCCGTGGATATCGTCGAAGTCAGCCTGAAGGCCAAGCCTGCCGAGATGCTCGCGCTGTCGGGCAAAGGCACGGTGCCGGTGCTGAGCGTCGAAGGCCGGGTCATCGATGAAAGCCTGGACATCATGCGCTGGGCCTTGGCGCAGAACGACCCGCAGGACTGGTTGCTCAAGGACGATCCACAAGGACAGCTCGCCATGACGGCGTTGATCGAAGAGAACGACCAGACCTTCAAGGTGCAGCTGAACCGCTACAAATATGCCGAACGCTACCCCGAGCAACCGATGGCGTTTTATCGCGCCGAAGGCGAAATGTTCCTGCGCAAGCTGGATGAGTTGCTGGAGGGTCGTGATTACTTGCTGGCCGATCACCCCTGCCTGGCTGACGTGGCGTTAATGCCGTTCGTACGGCAGTTCGCCCATGTCGACCGCGAGTGGTTTGCGCAGACGCCGTATCGTCATTTGCAGGAGTGGTTGCAGCGGTTTCTTGAGTCTGACCTGTTCACTTCAATCATGAAGAAATAACCGCTTTTCTGTAGGAGCGAGCATGCTCGCGATGGTCGTCAACGATGACGCTGGGCATCTGACACCCAGCGGTGACTTCAAGTCCATCGCGAGCATGCTCGCTCCTACAGGAGGTGTTTTATTTCTTCAGGCCAACACTTCACACATGCCAATCACCGAGCAATCGACATGGAATGGTCCGAAAAACCCGCTTTCGGGTTCGACTGGTGGATTGCCAGCCAGCATCCCCATGGCTTTGGCTATCTCGATATTGCGCGCGATGTTGTGATTGGCCTCGATGGCACGAGCAACCCCACCTATCGAACCGTGCCCGATCCCCAGCAGGGAAAATCCATTGGTGATGAACGCCAGGAAGGCGATGACCAGAAGTTTGCAACGGTTCATGCTCCGCCCACTCCCGCGAGTTCAATCTGATCCGCCATCGCCTGCTGGGCGCGGTGTTCAAACTGGATACCAGGGTGTGCCACATGAATCGGCGGTTCGACGGTTTGTTGCGACTGGGGCGAAAGACTGACAACCAGCACCATGACCAGGTAAAGACCGATAGCCACATAGGCGCCGCGTTTGGCAGAGGTGATGATTGCGCTGGCCATGTTGAACTCCGTGGACATGTTTCAGAGTCCACAGAATCGATCAAAAAAGCACCGATAACCAACCACGCCTGTCTATAGCAACTATCAGCTTCGTTGATCATTGAGCCAGGCTATTTCAGCCTTCAATAAAACTCATCAGACGCTCGCGGGCAGCATCGGGCTCCCCGGAAATGGGCTCGGCGGCGGAAAGGATGGGGGTGGAATAGAGGAACAGCAGCACCACTGCAAGACGCATCGCCATGTTATCGATCCTTTTCTTGAGAAGGAGTCAAAAAATCAGCGTCAAAGTTAAACTCATGGCCATGTGATATCAAGCAGTAGATGAATGGCGATGTGAAGGTGTCGCAAATGCGTTATGCAGGAGCGACATGTGTAACAGCGGGCGAAGCCTGCGTCCGTGTAGGAGCGAGCTTTGCTCGCGATGGTCGTCAACGATGACGCGGGCAGCCTGATTGCCTGCGGCGCCTGGACCTCCATCGCGAGCAGAGCTCGCTCCTACACCAACTGCTACAGCAATTGCGGAGAGAAACGCTCAGTGCTGGGCTTTGTGATCCAGCGCGGCGTAGAAGTTGGCGCTCTGTTGCAGGTATTTCTGGGTGTAGCTCTGGGTGTGGGATTTCTTGTCGCTGATTTCAACGTTGGCGCTGGCAGGCAGGGCAACGGAGGCAGAGATGGCGGATGCGGCGATGACGGAGAAGAGATTGAAGTTCATGGGGTAATCCTCGAAGTCAGTTGGCTTGCTTGCCCGGTGGGGCCGTGAAGCAAACTTAACCTTCGAGGAATGGCGCCTTGAAATCTTTTGTAGCACTACCACATATCAGGCTCATTGATAGAAAGCTACAGGCCCCGCGAACCGGGGCCTGCGGTCTATTGTCGCAGCAGAAACTTCAGGTCGCTCGGGGCGTCCATCGGTAGTTTTTGTACGGTTTTGCCTAGCAAACCGGTCTTGGCATCGCGCTCGACGACGACAATCTGGTTGCTTTTCTGGTTGGCGATCAACAGGAATTTGCCACTGGGATCGAGCGCAAACTCCCGTGGGTGATCCCCCTCTACCGAACGTCGTTGCAGTTCCTTGAGATGCCCGTTTAACGGGTCGATGGTAAACACCTGCAACTGATTGGCGGTGCCACGGTTGCTGACGTAGAGGAATTTGCCATCCGCTGAGGCATGTAACGCCGCGGCGGCCTTGTCCGATACTGGCTGACCGGCGGCCAGGTCGACCATTTGCGTCTGCTCAAGCTTGCCATCGCGATAATCGAATACTGCTACCTGGGCGCTCATTTCCATGGTCAACCAAGCGTGCTTGCCATCGGCGCTGAACAGCAGATGACGCGGACCGCTGCCGGGGGGCAGTTGGACAAATGACGGCGTGGCCGGGGTCAATGGCAGTTCAGGATTGGCCTTGGGGTCGAAACGGTAGACAAAAACCCGGTCTGCCCCCAGGTCGTTGGAGAACACGTACTGGCCATCGGGCGATGGGATCGTCGAATGCACATGCGCCGACATCTGCCGTTCGGGATTGACCCGGCTGGCCGGATGGCTGCTCATCTGCACCACGGGTTTCAGCACGCCATCGCTGGCCACCGGCAACACCGCCAGAGTGCCGCCTGGGTCTTCGGCCACTGAGTAGTTGCTGACAAACAAGTGGTTGCCATCAAGGCTGAGGCTCGAGTGAGTCGGCTCGTTGCCCAGGCTCTGCACCCGATTGATCAGGCTCAGTTCATGGGTCTTGGGATCGATGGCATAACTGCTGACCCGCCCAACCGGATCGGACTGGCCCGGGCCATTTTCGTTGACCACGAACAGGCGCTGCTGATCCTTGCTCAATGTCAGCCACGATGGGTTTTCGCTGTTGATCACTTGCAGCGGTTTGCCGTTGATCTGCCCGGTTGCGCTGTCGAAGTTCAGTCGGTAAATGCCCTGGCTATGTCCTGCGGTGTACGACCCCACCAACAGTTGATAGTCCTCAGCCGAGGCGTTCTGAATGCCCATCGCACCGATGCTGCCGGCGATCAGCAGCGGCCAGAGGTTACGCATCCTCTTGTTCGTCGTCTTCGTTATCGCCACTGATGACGTCGCCGAGGCAGACCAGACGGTGTTCGCCAGAATCACCGGTGATCAACCAGCTTTGCAGTGTGCTGTCGAAGGTCGCGGCCTGGACCTGCGCCGGTGTGAACTCCCAGTGCTTGGCCGCACGCCCATCCATGCATTCGATATGCAGGTTATCGTCGACATCGAGGGCGAATTCGAAGGCATGCAGCCCATCGATCTCCACCATTCCGCAGTGTTCGAGGGCATTGAGCAAGGTGTCTGTTACAGCGGTCATGGCAATCAGTCTTTGAGTGGTAAAAACGCAATGATAGCTCATGCACTATAGGATGGTTCCACACTAACCTGTGGGAGCGGGCTTGCCCGCGATAGCGTCGGCCCAGTCAACATTGATGTCGATTGACAGACTGCTATCGCGGGCAAGCCCGCTCCCACAGGTTTTATGACTGACTTTTAAATCGCATCTCGCGACGGCTTGCCATCCACCAGACGCTGGATACGCAGCGGATTGGCGTTTTTCAGCGCGTCCGGCAGCAGGCTGTCCGGGTAGTTCTGGAAGCACACCGGGCGCAGGAAACGATCGATGGCCAGCGTCCCCACCGACGTGCCACGCGCATCGGACGTCGCCGGATACGGCCCGCCATGAACCATCGAATCACACACCTCCACGCCGGTCGGATAGCCGTTGAGCAGGATCCGCCCGACCTTCTGCTCCAGTAACGCCGTCAGCTCACCAAACTGCTCGAAATCCGCTGGCTCGCCGATGATCGTCGCCGTCAATTGACCGTGCAATCCGTTCAACGCCGCGCTGAGTTGTGCCTGATCCGCCACCTCGACCACCACGGTGGCAGGACCGAAGACCTCCTCTTGCAGCACATCATCGCCTTCGATCAACAGGCTGACATCGGCCTTGAACAGCTGAGGCTGCGCCTGACGACCGTGCTGTTGCTGGCCTGCCAGATGCTCGATGCCGGGATGCTGGAGCAGCTTCTGCACGCCCCGGCCATAGCTGCTCAATGTCCCGGTGTTGAGCATGGTTTGCGCCGGTTGATCGGCCATCATGTCGGCCAGCTGTTTCAGGAATGCCGTGAATTGCGGCGAACGAATGCCGATCACCAGGCCGGGGTTGGTGCAGAACTGACCACAACCCTGCACCACCGAAGCCGACAGGCCACGGGCGATGGTTTCCGCGCGCACTTGCACAGCCTCGGGCAGCACGATCACTGGATTGATGCTCGACATCTCGGCGAACACCGGGATCGGTTGCGCACGTGCCGCCGCCATGTCGCACAGCGCCCGACCGCCCTTGAGCGAACCGGTAAAACCCACCGCCTGTATCGCCGGGTGTTTGACCAGCGCTTCACCGACCCCGCCGCCGTAGATCATGTTGAACACACCGGTCGGCATCGCGGTCTTCTCCGCGGCGCGCAGGATCGCATCGGCCACACATTCGGCGGTCGCCATATGGCCGCTGTGGGCCTTGAACACCACCGGGCAGCCGGCAGCCAGGGCCGCTGCGGTATCGCCACCGGCGGTGGAAAATGCCAGCGGAAAGTTACTGGCGCCGAACACCGCCACCGGGCCGAGTCCGATGCGGTATTGACGCAAATCTGGTCGTGGCAGCGGCTGGCGATCAGGCAAGGCCCGGTCAATCCGCGCGCCGTAGAAATCGCCACGGCGCAGCACATTGGCGAACAGGCGCATCTGACCACTGGTACGCCCGCGTTCACCGATGATCCGTGCGGCCGGCAACGCGGTTTCGCGACAGACCAGCGTCACGAACTCATCACCCAGTGCATCCAGTTCATTGGCGATCGCATCAAGAAACTGCGCGCGACGCTCGGCGCTCAGGCTGCGATAGGCGGAATATGCCAAAGCGGCAGCCTTGGCGGCGGCATCGACTTCTTCCGGCGTGGCCTGGATGAAATCATGGGGCAGCGCCTCGCCGGTTTCGGCGTCGACACTGTGCAATTTGACGCTGCCCAACGCACTGCGCTGACCACCTATGTAGTTGTGACCAAGAATCCGGGTCATGGATAGCTCCTCAAAGTGCGGCGACAGTGCCGGGTTCGAACGCTGCTTCAACCGGTGCGATGCCATTGACCAGCGGCGCGCCGAACTCGGCCTGGCTGATCTCGAACACATCGCCCGGCTGCGTGCGTACGCCATCGGCGAAGGACAGGGTCGCGGTGCCGAAGAAATGAATGTGTACATCCCCCGGACGCAGGAACTGGCTGTATTTGAAATGGTGGAATTCCAGGTTCGCCAGGCTATGGCACATGTTGGCCTCGCCACTGAGGAACTCGTTCTGCCACAGCACCTCGCCGTCGCGCAGGATGCGGCTGGTGCCCGCCAGATGCTGGGGCAAGTCGCCGACCCGCAGTTCCGGACCGTAACTGCAACTGCGCAGTTTCGAGTGAGCCAGGTACAGGTAGCTCTTGCGCTCCATCACGTGATCGGAGAACTCGTTGCCGACGGCAAAGCCGAGGCGATACGGTTTGCCATCATGACCGATGACGTACAGGCCGCTCAGCTCCGGCTCCTCGCCGGCATCTTCGGCAAACGGCGGTAACGGGAATGGCTTGCCCGGACGCACGACGATGCTGCCATCGCCCTTGTAGAACCATTCCGGCTGCACGCCGGCCTGGCCCGCTGCCGGTTTGCCACCCTCCACGCCCCACTTGAAGATGCGCATGGTGTCGGTCATGGCGGCTTCGTCGCCGGCCTGCTGATGCATCTTGTCCCGGGCCGAAGCGCTGCCCAGGTGCGTCAGGCCCGTACCGCTGACCAGCATATGCGCCGGGTCCGGGTGATCCAGCGGCGGTAGAATGCGCAATTGCGCCAGCAGCCCGGCGTAATCGTGGCTGATGCCCAGTCCGAGGGCCCGCACCTGCTGCTCCAGATTGACGCCCGCCTCGATCGCCGCCAGCGCCAGATCTCGAACCGTGCGTGTATCTTGCACTTCACGCACCAGCCCACCTTCGACAACACCTACCCGGCGCTCGCCGTTACTCAATTCGAATTGAACCAAACGCATGAAATGTCTCCTGTCTAATCAAACACCGCTATCCCTGTGGGAGCGAGCCTGCTCGCGATAGCGGTGTATCAGTCACCCAATATGTTGAATGTGGCGGCCCCATCGCGAGCAGGCTCGCTCCCACAATGGGCCGGTGTATGTCATCAGGTGCGGGAAGCGCCCCGCGCACTGGCCGCAAACTCATCCGCCGGTAACACATGCTTCTTTTCCAGCTTGCGGTACACCACGCCGGTCAGCACCAGCCCGAACACCATCACCCCAGACAGGAAGTACAGGCCTGACGCCAGGTTGCCGGTGTACTCCTTGAGCGCGCCGATCACGAACGGGCCGATGTAGCCGCCGAGGTTGCCCACCGAATTGATCAGGGCAATCCCCGCCGCCGCACTGGCGCCGGCAAAGAACCGACCAGGCAAGGTCCAGAACACGGCGGTGCAAGAAAACAGTGCGAACGCCACCAGGCACAGCGCCATCAATTGCAGCACCGGAAACGACAGCCAGGCACTGAGGAACAGGCCAATGGCGCCCAGCACATAGAGCACCGCCAGGTGGCCGTAGCGATCATTCAGGCGGTCGGAGCTGCGCGGGATGATCAACAGGCCGACGATCCCGAAAATGTAGGGCACCGATGACACGAACCCGGTCACCAGATCGCTGCCGCCAAACTGTTTGATCAGGGTCGGCAACCACAGGCCCAAGCCATAAATGCTCAGGGTCACCGGCAGGTAGAACAGCGCCAGCAGTAATACACGCTTGTCCTTGAGCGCATGCAACGGATTGCCGTGGCGAGTCTGGCCGTACTGTTCAAGGTCTTTTTTCAGCTCGCCGGTCAGCCAGTCCTTTTCAGCCTGGTCCATCCATTTCACCTGTTGCGGGCCGTCCGGCAACCAGCGCAGCACCGGCCAGGTCAGCAGGATCGCCGGGGTGCCAATGACGATGAACAGCCACTGCCAGCCGTGAAGCCCCAGCACGCCGTCCATGCCGAGCAAACCACCGGACACGGGACCGGTGATCATCATCGCGATCGGTTGCGACAGGATGAACAGCCCGAGGATCTTGCCGCGATGGCGCACCGGGAACCATTGGGTGATGTAGTACAGAACGCCCGGGAAGAACCCCGCTTCCGCCGCGCCGAGCAGAAAACGCATCAGATAGAAACTGTTCGGTCCCTGGACGAACGCCATGCCGATGGTGATGGCGCCCCAGGTGACCATGATCCGCGCGAACCAGCGCCGCGCACCGAAGCGATCGAGCATCAGGTTGCTGGGGATCTCCAGCAGGAAGTAACCGATGAAGAACAAGCCTGCACCCAGGCCGTAGGCCGCATCACCCAGGCCGATGTCAGCGCCCATGTGCAATTTGGCGAAGCCCACTGCGGAGCGATCCACGTAGGCGATCAGGTACAGCAGGATCAGGAAGGGAATCAGTTTCAGCGTGATGCGACGAATAAGCCGCAGTTCCTGGCTCATGGGATCGGTCTCCGATTGTTGTTTTTATAGAACCTCGGGGGGGACGCCTCTCACGGCAAACCGTGAGGGCCATCCCTCCGCTGAAAACGACTATATAGTATTACTATTTAATCAATCAACTCTTCCAAACTGGCAATTTTGCGCTTATGTTACGCCTCAGCTCGAACAATATAGTCATACAATAAGAGAATCGATCATGTCTGATAAGAAACCCACCCTGCGCTCCGCCCAATGGTTTGGCACCGCCGACAAGAACGGCTTCATGTACCGCAGCTGGATGAAGAATCAGGGCATCGCCGACCATCAGTTCCACGGCAAGCCGATCATCGGCATCTGTAATACCTGGTCGGAACTGACCCCGTGCAACGCGCATTTCCGCCAGATAGCCGAGCATGTCAAACGCGGGGTGATCGAAGCCGGAGGGTTTCCGGTGGAATTCCCGGTGTTCTCCAACGGCGAATCCAACCTGCGCCCCACGGCCATGCTCACCCGCAACCTGGCGAGCATGGACGTGGAAGAAGCCATTCGCGGCAACCCGATCGATGGCGTGGTGCTGCTGACCGGTTGCGACAAGACCACCCCGGCGTTGTTGATGGGCGCCGCCAGTTGCGACGTACCGGCCATCGTCGTGACCGGCGGGCCGATGCTCAACGGCAAGCACAAGGGCAAGGACATAGGTTCGGGCACCGTCGTGTGGCAGCTCAGCGAACAGGTCAAGGCCGGCACCATCACCATTGATGACTTCCTGGCGGCCGAGGGCGGCATGTCCCGCTCGGCCGGTACCTGCAACACCATGGGCACTGCCTCGACCATGGCCTGCATGGCCGAAGCGCTCGGCACTTCCCTACCCCACAACGCGGCGATTCCGGCAGTCGATGCACGTCGCTATGTGTTGGCGCACATGTCCGGCATGCGTGCGGTGGAAATGGTTCGCGAAGACTTGAAATTGTCGAAGATCCTGACCAAGGAAGCCTTCGAGAATGCCATCCGGGTCAATGCCGCGATTGGCGGCTCGACCAACGCGGTGATCCACCTCAAGGCTATCGCCGGGCGCATCGGCGTGGAACTGGATCTGGACGACTGGACCCGCATCGGTCGCGGTATGCCGACCATCGTCGACTTGCAACCGTCCGGGCGCTTCCTGATGGAAGAGTTCTACTACGCCGGCGGTTTGCCGGCGGTGCTGCGCCGCCTCGGCGAAGCCAATCTGATTCCGAATCCGAACGCTTTGACCGTCAACGGCAAATCCATCGGCGAGAACACTAAGGACGCACCGATTTACGGTGAAGACGAAGTCATTCGCACCCTCGACAATCCGATCCGCGCCGACGGCGGGATCTGTGTATTGCGTGGCAACCTGGCGCCACTGGGCGCCGTGCTCAAGCCTTCCGCTGCCACCCCAGAGCTGATGCAGCATCGCGGACGCGCGGTGGTGTTCGAGAACTTCGACATGTACAAGGCACGGATCAACGACCCTGAACTGGACGTCGACGCCAACTCGATCCTGGTGATGAAAAACTGCGGGCCGAAGGGTTATCCGGGCATGGCCGAAGTCGGCAACATGGGTCTGCCTGCCAAACTGCTGGCCCAGGGTGTGACCGACATGGTGCGCATCTCCGACGCGCGCATGAGCGGCACGGCTTACGGCACAGTGGTCCTGCACGTCGCACCGGAAGCGGCGGCTGGCGGACCGTTGGCTGCGGTGAAGGAAGGTGACTGGATCGAGCTCGACTGCGCCAGCGGCCGCCTGCACCTGGACATCCCGGATGCCGAACTGGCGGCGCGCATGGCCGACCTGCAGCCGCCGCAGCAACTGCTGGTGGGGGGCTATCGTCAGCTGTACATCGACCATGTATTGCAGGCGGATCAGGGTTGTGACTTCGACTTCCTGGTCGGTTGCCGTGGTGCTGAAGTCCCCCGCCATTCCCATTAACACTGCCGCCCCCTTGTGGGAGCTAGCCTGCTAGCGATAGCGCTCTGTCAGTTGATATTCATGTTGACTGATACACCGCCATCGCCAGCAGGCTGGCTCCCACATTTGCTTTGAGCATCCACCTCAAGATTGCACCGCGCCTGTTATCATGGCCGGCATACCCCCGCACAGGACCGCGTCGCCCCTCATGGACTACCGCAAACCCTCCGACCGTAAAAGCATGCACTCGCGCATCGTCCAGGAACTGGGCATGCAGATCGTCTCCGGGCGTTTTTTGCCGGACGACAAGCTGCCCGCCGAAGCATTGTTGTGCGAAGAATATGCCGTCAGCCGGCCGGTCCTGCGTGAAGCCACCCGTGTCCTGGTCGCCAAGGGGTTGGTGTATTCACGCCCGCGGGTCGGCACCGTGGTCAAGCCGCGCAAGGATTGGCACATGCTGGATCCGGACGTGTTGCACTGGCTGATGCAAAGCAGCCCGCAGAACGAGTTCTTCGATCTGCTGACCAGCGTACGCAGCATCATCGAACCGGCCGTCGCAGCCCTGGCCGCACAGTACGCCACGGATGCGGACATCGCGTCCATCGGCGAAGCCTACCAACGCATGGAAGCGGCAGCGACGCCGGAAGCCCTGCTGCAACCGGACCTGGATTTCCACAGTCGCATCGCCGATGCCACCCACAACGACCTGCTGGCCAACCTGTGCAACATGCTCTCGGTGGCGATTGCCGAAGCCTTGAAACATTCCAACCAGCGACCGAACCTGCATGAACTGGCGCTGCCACGGCACAAGGCGATTTTGACCGCCATCGAGAACCGTGATGCGCTGGGTGCGCGGCATGCGACGCTGGTGCAACTCGATGATGCGCGCAATGCGTTGAATGTGGTGTTGGGCACCGATCCTTCATAAACACCAAAGTACCCTGTGGGAGCGGGCTTGCCCGCGATTGCGGAGTGTCAGTCGATGCAATTGTTGAATGTGATGCCGTCATCGCGGGCAAGCCCGCTCCCACAGGGACTGATGTGATTTTGAAGATATAAAAAAGCCGCAACCAAGGTTGCGGCTTTTGTGTATCTGATAGCAGATCAGTGAGCGAACAGCGAATTACCCTTCTGCCCCGCCAGTTTCTCCGGCTTGATCAGGAACCGCGCCAGCGCTGGCAGCAGCCACAGTGCACCGAACATGTTCCACAGCAGCATGAAGGTCAGCATCAGGCCCATGTCGGCCTGGAACTTGATGGCCGAGAAGATCCAGGTGCACACACCGATGGCCAGGCACAGGCCGGTGAACAGCACAGCCTTACCGGTGGACTTCAGCGTCTGGTAGTAGGCCTCTTGCAGCGGCAGACCGGCACGCAGGAAGCTTTCCAGGCGACTGTAGATGTAGATGCCGTAGTCCACGCCGATCCCCACGCCCAATGCCACCACCGGCAGGGTCGCGACCTTCACGCCGATGCCCATGAACGCCATCAAGGCGTTACCCAGCACAGAGGTCAGCACCAGCGGCAGCACGATGCACAGGGTCGCCGCCCAGGAGCGGAAGGTGATCATGCACATGACCGCCACGCAGATGTACACCAGAATCAGGATGGTCAGTTCGGACTTCTTGATCACCTCGTTGGTAGCCGCCTCGATGCCGGCGTTACCGGCGGCAAGGATGAACTCCAGGCCTTCCTTGTTGTTTTCCTTGGCGAACTCTTGCACCGCGTGCACCGCGCGATCCAGGGTTTCAGCCTTGTGATCGTTGAGGAACACCAGCACCGGCGCCAGCGAGCAATTATTGTTGTACAGGCCATCGGCACGGGCAATGGAGTTGTTCAACACGTCCGGGTTACGCGACAGGGTTTCCCATTTCAGGTTGCCCTCGTTCATGCCCTTGATCATCTGCTTGGACACGGTCACCAGGGAAATCGCCGACTGCACGCCCTCGGTGTTCTGCATCTTCCACATCAACTCGTCGATCGGCGCCATGGCTTCGTAGCGCGAGCAGCCTTCGGACTTGGTCTTGACCATCACCACCAACACATCGGAGCTGGTGGAGTAGTTGTTGATGATGAAGTTGTTGTCCTTGTTGTAGCGTGAGTCCGGACGCAGCTCCGGTGCACCCTGATCGAGGTCGCCGATCTTCAGGTTCTGGCTGTACCAGAGGCCGCCGCCAAAGGCGATCAAGGCCAGCAGGATCGAGACCGGTGCAACTTTCGCGCTGGCAAAGTTCGCCAGCAGGCGCCAGAACGGATGCTCGCGGGTCGCGTCCTTCTTGCTGCGATCCACGGCGCGCTTGCTGATACCGACGTAGGAAATCGCCACTGGCAACAGGATCAGGTTGGTGAACACGATCACTGCCACGCCGATGGAGGCGCCGATGGCCAGTTCGCGGATCACGCCAATGTCGATGATCAGCAGCGTGATGAAGCCCACGGCATCGGCGAGGATCGCGATCATCCCCGGCAGGAACAGTTGACGGAAAGTGCGGCGCGCTGCGGTCAACGCGTTGTCGGCCTCGCTGGATTGCAGGGCGATACCGTTGATCTTCTGCACGCCGTGGGAAATACCGATGGCGAAGATCAGGAACGGCACCAGCATCGAGTACGGATCGAGGCCGAAACCGAAGAAGTGCATCAAGCCGAGTTGCCAGATCACCGCCACCAGCGTCGTGCTCAACACCGCCACGGTACTGCGCATGCAGTTGGTGAACCAGTAGAGCAGGATCAGGGTGATGACGAAGGCGACACCGAAGAACATCACCACCATCACCAGGCCGTCGATCAGGTCGCCGACCTTCTTGGCGAAACCGACGATGTGGATCTTGACGTTGGGATTCTGTTTTTCGAACTTGTCCCGGATCTTTTCTTCAAGATCGTGGGAGAACTTGCGATAGTCCAGCGCCAGCAGCTTGCCCTGGTCCTGCGGATCCGGGTAGGACTCCAGCAGCGGGATATCGACAATGCTGGATTTGAAGTCGTTGGCCACCAGTCGCCCGATCTGCCCGGACTTGAGCACGTTGTTGCGCAGCAAATCGAGGCTTTGCTGCGAACCGTTGTAGCTCTGCGGAATCACTTCACCGCCGGCGAATCCCTCTTCCGTCACTTCGGTCCAGCGCACGCTCGGGCTCCACAGCGACTTCAGACCAGAACGGTCGACGCCGGAAATGTAGAACACTTCATCGTGGATCTGGCGCAGGGTCTCCATGTATTCCTTGGAGAAAATATCGCCGTCGGTAGCTTCCACGGAAATCCGTACGGTGTTGCCCAGGTTGGCCAGATCGTTGCGGTGCTCCATCATCTTCTGGATGAAAGGGTGCTCCAGCGGAATCATTTTTTCGAAACTGGTGGACGGCCGGATCAGCGTCGCCTGCCAGAACAGGAAAATGCTGACCAGCAGGCAGATGGTGATCACTGCCGGGCGGTTGTTGAAAATCAGGCGTTCAAGAAACGTCGCCTTGTCCTGATGATGGGTGCTCAAGGAAGTCATAGCTCCGCCTTCTTATTATTAACCTGGCTCATTTGCCCAGCTCGGCGCCGTTCGGCGAAGTGGCGTGTACGCCGCCCTGCCCGCCCAGAATCAGATTGCCATTCCCTGCGGCGACCACCGAAGAAATGGAAATACGATCCCGGCGGTTGAAGACGCTGAAGGTCTCGCCATTGTCGCTGCTGCTGATCACCGAACCACCGTTGCCGACAATCACGATGGAACCGTCGTCGAGCAATGTGCCGCCGGACAATCCGAACTCAAGATCGCCGCGCTCAGCCTTGAGCGCCACTTGTTCCCAGGTGCTGCCGAAATCAGTGGAGCGATAGAGATTGCCGCGCAGTCCGTAGGCCAACAGCGAATTGGGTTGTGCGGTGCCGATCACACCGAACAACGAACCTTCGTACGGACCTTCGAGTTTTTCCCAGGTCTGGCCCCAATCGGCGGAACGGAACATGCTGCCCTGCTCGCCAACGATGAACAGCCCGGCGTCCTTGACGGCAGCGATTGCGTTGAGGTGATACTGATCTTCGTTGTCCAGTCGGTCACTGACGTCTTCCCAGTTCTTTCCACCATCGGTGGTGGCCATCAACGCACCGTAAGCACCCACGGCAAAGCCGCTGTTGGCGTCCTGGAACCAGACGTCGAGCAGCGGCGATTCGCGTTTGAGATCTTCAAATTGCTTGGTCCAGGTGACACCGCCGTCCTCGCTGGCGAGGATCTGCGCGTCATGACCGACAGCCCAGCCGCGTTTGTCATCGACAAAAAACACCGAGGTGAGCAGTTGCCGGGTCGGTACCTTGGCCTGAGTCCAGGTCGAACCCTGGTCATCGGAATACAGAATATGCCCACGATCCCCGACTGCCACCAGGCGCTTGCCTGCGTGCACGACATCGAGGACCAGGCTTTTGCTGGCCTTGGGTGATTCAACGGAATAAACAACGTCGGCTGCTGGCGCGTCAGCCGCCAGCACAGGTGCCGACCACGCGGCACAGCCCAACAGCGAGAGCGCTGTAGCCAGCAACGCGAATTTGCGTATGGCCGGCGGGCGGCAGATACCCACACCCATGACAGGCTCACTCATAGACCTTCCCCCATTATTATTGTTAGGTCGTTCAACCTTTCAGGGCGCCGTAAGGGGGCACGCCGGGATGACCTGTTTCAGAGCATAGTCCTGAAACCCGCAATCCAGAGCCCCTTCGGAAGCTGGCTTATCCTATCGGTGTTTTTCGACGGCTGACAATCGACGGTGCGTTATGTTTTGTTAACCGTTGGGGGTATGGGGGTTTTCTGAATGATTGGGTATTTTTCGGGGTGATTGGGTTTTAGTGTTCGGTGTTCGGTGTTCGGTGTTCGGTGTACATATCCGTTTCTGCGGTAACGGCCACTTATGGTTTCGCTCTTACAGCGACTCACTTTTTCAAACGCCAAAAAGTAAGCAAAAGGCTTCGCCCCGGCGTTCGGCACCTCGCTGAGGCTCGGTGTTCCCTCGCTACGGTGCCCATCAGGGGGCATCGCCTACGGTTTGCTTCGCTGCACCTCCTCTCGATGTGTGCGGCTTCGCCGCACGGCGCTGCGCGCCTAACCCCCTGATGAACACCTACGCTCGGCCTGCCGAAGGGGCGAAAGATCAAGAGCAAGATCAAAAGCCAAAGCAGATCGGGGATACCTGTAGGAGCGAGCCTGCTCGCGATGAATGACAGAACACAGTTGGGTGTCAGGCTGCCACCGTTATCG
>NZ_JBPKAM010000033.1:0-62133 GCF_051216495.1 Pseudomonas baetica
GGAGGAGGAGTGAGGAGAAGCGGGAAATCTACCAACCTCAAGGAAATCGCCACACTCCCCCCCCCCCCCCCCCCCCCCGCTCCCACAGAGGAATTGCTGTGACCAAAAAAATGCTGGCAATTTTCACCATTGATATGCGCCACTAGCGCCATTGATCAATACCGCTGCAACGCTGGAGAACCCCCGTTATGAGCGAGAGTATGTTTGCCGATCGCATCGTGCAGAACCTGCTCGACACCGACTTCTACAAACTGACGATGATGCAGGCGGTGCTGCATAACTACCCGAACGTGGAAGTCGAATGGGAGTTTCGTTGCCGGAACAGTGAGGATCTGCGCCCGTACCTGGCCGAGATCCGATTCCAGATGGAGCGTCTGGCCGAGCTGAGCCTGAGCGCCGACCAGTTGAGTTTTCTGGAGCGTATCAGCTTCCTCAAGCCTGACTTCCTGCGTTTCCTCGGCTTGTTCCGCTTCAATCTGCGCTACGTTCATACGGGCATCGAAAACGGTGAGCTATTCATCCGCCTGCGTGGTCCGTGGCTGCATGTGATCCTGTTCGAAGTCCCCATGCTGGCGATCGTCAGCGAAGTGCGTAACCGCTATCGCTACCGGGAAATCGTCCTCGAACAGGCCCGTGAGCAGCTCTATCGCAAATTCGATTGGTTGTCTGCCAATGCCTCGGCCGATGAGCTGACAGAGCTGCAGGTCGCCGATTTCGGCACCCGCCGGCGCTTTTCCTACCGAGTGCAGGAAGAAGTGGTGAACGTGCTCAAGCACGATTTCCCGGGCCGTTTCGTCGGCACCAGCAATGTGCACCTGTCCCGGGAACTGGACATGAAGCCACTGGGTACCATGGCCCACGAATGGATCATGGCGCACCAACAACTCGGCCCCCGTCTGATCGACAGCCAGAATGCCGCCCTCGATTGCTGGGTCCGTGAGTATCGCGGCCTGCTGGGGATCGCTCTGACCGATTGCATCACCATGGATGCCTTCCTCGGCGATTTCGACCTGTTTTTTGCCAAGCTTTTCGACGGATTGCGCCATGACTCGGGTGATCCGGTGGTGTGGGCGGAAAAAGCCATCGCCCACTATCACAAGCTCGGCATCGACCCGATGAGCAAGACGCTGACCTTCTCCGACAGCCTGACGCTGCCCAAGGCCCTGGAGATATTCCGGGCGTTGCGTGGTCGGATCAATGTCAGCTTCGGTATCGGCACCAACCTGACCTGTGATATTCCGGGTGTCGAACCGATGAGCATCGTGCTTAAAATGACGGCCTGCAACGGCGCGCCGGTGGCGAAGATCTCCGACGAGCCTGGCAAGACTCACTGCAAAGACCCGAATTTCGTCGCCTATTTGCGACACGTTTTCCAAGTACCTGCCGCCCTTTCAGGCACATCAAGCAAGGAGTGAATTCATGCAAGCCGTACAGCGTGAGATTGCTGAGCAGCTCAAGGTTCAACCACCGTTCGCCGACGAGGCCGCCCTCGAAGCTGAAGTCGCCCGGCGGATTACCTTCATCCAGGACTGCCTCGTCAATTCCGGGCTCAAAACCCTGGTACTCGGCATCAGCGGCGGCGTCGATTCCCTGACCGCCGGCCTGCTGGCCCAGCGTGCCATGCGTGAACTGCGCCAGAGTACAGGGGATGGCAACTACAAGTTCATCGCTGTGCGCTTGCCTTACGAGACCCAGTTCGATGAACACGATGCTCAGGCGTCGGTGGATTTCATCAAACCGGACGAGCGCCACACCGTGAACATTGGCCCGGCGGTCAAGGCCCTGGCCAATGAAGTCGCAGCGTTCGAAGGCAAACATGCGGTGTCGGTGGATTTCGTGCTCGGCAATACCAAGGCACGGATGCGCATGGTCGCCCAGTACACCATCGCCGGCGCCACCCAAGGCCTGGTGATCGGCACCGACCATGCGGCGGAAGCAGTCATGGGCTTCTTCACCAAGTTCGGCGATGGCGCCTGCGACCTGGCGCCGCTCAGCGGCCTGGTGAAAAACCAGGTCCGGGCGATTGCCCGCAGCTTCGGCGCGCCGGAATCGCTGGTGGAAAAGATCCCGACCGCCGATCTCGAGGACCTGTCGCCCGGCAAGCCGGACGAAGCTTCCCACGGTGTTACCTACGCCGAGATCGACGCCTTCCTGCACGGCAACCCGGTGCGCGAGGAAGCGTTCAAGATCATCTGCGATACGTACAACAAGACCCATCACAAGCGCGTAATGCCGTTCGCGCCTTGAGGCGTGGATAAATGAAAAAGCCCGCTGAGGAGTGATCCTCAGCGGGCTTTTTCTTTGGCCAACAGCTCTATCGATGCTGATGCCCCCTCGCGAGCAGGCTTGCTCCCACATTGACGGCGCTAAACCTGTGGGATCGAGCCTGCTCGCGAAGAACGATAACGCGGTGTGCCTGATTACTTCAGGGTCACCGTGCCTTTCATCATCGAGATGTGGCCCGGGAACGAGCAGAAGAAACCGTATTTCTCGTTGGCATCAAGCTTCGACACATCGAAGGTCACCGAGTCGGTTTCCTTGGCGCCGATGATTTTGGTGTGAGCGATAACGCGGGCATCGCCTTCTTTCAGGTAGTTCTTGTCGATACCGGCGCTCAGGCCGTCAGTGGCGATCGGCTGCATGTCGGCTTCTTTGCTGATCACCAGGTTATGGCCCATGACGTTCTTCGGCAGGCTGCCGGAATGGGTCAGTTCGACGGTAAACGTTTTGCAGCTCTTGTCGATTTCAATGGCCTTGGTGTTGAAGGACATTTGGTCTGTGGAGTCAACGGTGACTTTGCACTCCGCAGCCATCAATTGGCTGCTGGCCAGTGTCAACAGGGATACCGCAACAAGTTTGGCAAACATGGTGAATCTCCAAGGCAGGGTTATCGGGAATTGCGAATGGACAGAAGACTGCCTGAAAACTTCGCAAGTTCATATGACCTGAATCAAAAATTGTATACAACTTTTGGGCTATGGGACCCATCAAGACAATCTACCAGCCAGGCGTCTGGCCCGGGCCTATGATCAGACCGTCATCACCTAACGGAGTGCCTGTCATGTCCCTCAATAGCCTGTTGTGCAGTTTGCTGGCCGCCTACGCCTGCGGAGCCAGTGGTACGTACGAAACACCCAAACGCGAAGTTTAGCCCTTGGAGCGCCGAGCGCCTGCCTTTACTCTGTGGCCCTGATCGACCCTGGAGTAAGGCATGTCTTTAGCATCCATCTGTGTATTTTGTGGTGCCAGCACCGGCACCAACCCGGCTTATCGTGAAGCGGCCGTGGCCTTGGGCCAGGCATTGGCCGAACGCAAGCTGACACTGGTCTACGGTGGTGGCGCCGTGGGCCTGATGGGCATCGTGGCCGACGCCGCGCTGGCAGCCGGCGGCGAAGTGATCGGCATCATCCCGCAGAGTCTCAAGGACAAGGAAATCGGCCATGGCGGCCTGACCCGGCTGGAAGTGGTCGACGGCATGCATGCGCGCAAGGCGCGGATGGCCGAACTCAGCGATGCCTTCATCGCATTGCCGGGTGGCCTGGGCACCCTGGAAGAGCTGTTCGAAGTCTGGACCTGGGGTCAATTGGGTTACCACGGCAAACCACTGGGCTTGCTGGAAGTGAACGGCTTCTACAGCAAGCTCACCGGTTTTCTCGATCACATCGTCGGCGAAGGCTTCGTTCGTGGGGCGCACCGTGACATGCTGCAAGTGAGCGAATCGCCGCAAACGCTGCTCGACGCCCTCGATAGCTGGCAACCGAGCGTAGCGCCGAAGTGGGTCGAGCAAAAACCCGACTAACGTCCCGGCACCGATACAGGGCAGAATACGCGCCGCTCAACCTCACCTTCGACCCCAGAGGAACGCCCATGGCTAAACCCAATTATTCCTTCGCCAAACGTCAGCGCGACTTGGCCAAGGAGCAGAAGAAAGAGGAAAAGCTCCAGCGCAAGAAAGCGATGGCTGAAGAGGCGGCACTGAACCCTGAGGGTGAAGTCGCGGCAGAAGAGGATGTTGATGCACCGAAAGAGCAGGCGCCCGACGCCTGAGACCCTCCGGGCCGGATGACCTGATCAGGCCTTCACAATCCCACTTGTAGGAGCGAGCTTGCTCGCGATGGTCGTCAACGATAACGCGGGGCGCCTGATACCCCGCAGTGCTCACGGGTTCATCGCGAGCGAGCTCGCTCCTACAGCGGATCTGCGTTAATCCAATGGCATCACGGTGACCCGAACTTCCGGGTCGTGATTGCCTCCCCCCAGAATCACCCCACGCAACGGCGATACATCGGAAAAATCCCGCCCCCAGGCCAGGGTGATGTGCTCCAGCGCCGGCTGCACATTGTTGGTCGGATCGAAATCGACCCAGCCCGCCACCGGGCAATACACCGAGACCCAGGCATGGGACGCATCGGCACCGATCAGTCGGGGCTGGCCGGGTGGCGGCTGGGTCAGCAGGTAGCCGCTGACATACCGCGCGGCCAGGCCCCGGGAACGTACGCAGGCGAGCATCAGGTGGGCGAAGTCCTGACAGACGCCACGCCGACGCTCCAGCACTTCCACCAGTGGCGTCGCCACTTGGGTCGCTTCGGCATCGAAGGTGAATTCGTTGAAGATTTTCTCCATCAATGCCTGAACACCCAACAGCAACGGTCGGCCCGACGGAAAGCAGCTTTCTGAAAACTCGACGAAGTTGCGCTTCAAATGCACATAAGGCGACTGAAACCGGTAACGGCACGCTTCGAGCAACTCGGACGAAAGTGGATGGCTGCTGTAGGTCAACGCGTTGCGGGTTTCTTCCCAGGCTGGCGACAGGTTGAAATCCGGCGTCGGTCGGGGCAGCACTTCGATGGTGAGGCTGGCGTTGACCAGCAACTCATCATGGGGGCGTTCGAATGCTAGCCGAGTCAGCGGGTTACCAAAAACATCCAGCTCATCACGGCGGGTCGTCGGGTCCGGGCTGATCTGTAACTGCTGCTCGGTGCAGCGCTGCCAAGTGCAGGCGCGTGGCCACAAGTGCGCCAGTTGCTGGGCCAGGGACACCGGACTGTCGTAGTGGTAATGGGTGTCGTGGAAAATCTGGTATCGAGCGCTCATCAAACGGACACCGTGCGCTGGCTGACATCATCGACATGGGCAAAATGGCGCAAGGCCAGGCGATCGGATACTTGCCCGCTGGCATCGGCAATTTCTTGCAGCAAATCGGCCAAACCTTCGAGCGCTGCGCGCACACTGGCCTCACCGAACAGCGGGTTTTCCAGACAACCGAGATCGAAACGCGCCAGCCGCTCCACCAAATGCGGCAGCCCTGCTTCCCGAGGCGCATCAAAGTCGTCGTTCAGGCGTTTGAGGGTTCGGGTCACCAGTTTCAACTGGAACAGCACCGCGTGGGGGTTCTGCTCATCCAGCAGCAACAGGTCGAGTACCGGAATCAACTGCGCCACCGCCAGATACCGTGAGCGATAGGTAATGCTGCTGTTGCCCAGCTCCAGCAGCCATTCGAGACCGGCCTGATCGAACACCCCGGCGCCACGCAGAAACGCCGCCAGGCTGCCACTGAGGAATTGCAGGCGCTCGATCCGCCGACCGATCATCAGGAAGCGCCATCCTTCGTCCCGGGTCATGTCGTCGAGGGCAAAACCGGACAATGCCGCCAGGGACATCACTAGGCGGTTGAGGAAATCCAGCAGTTCGCCGAAATCCGGTTCATCGGTTTCCAGCTCCATGGCTTCGCGCTGCAACTCCACCAGCGCCTGCCAGTTTTCCCGCGAGAGTTTGCCGCGCACCTGCGAGGCGGCCCATTGCAACCGCTGAAGGTTGGAGCGCAGGCTGAACGGCCAGTCTTCGCCGAGAATCGCCGCGAGCAGTCGCTCCGGCAGCTCGCCTTCATCGGGCAACAACATCAATCGCTCCCCCAGTTCAACCGCGGCCTGCAGCGCCTGAGGGTCGTCGCCGTCGACATAACGGGCCAGCATGATCCGCAGCAAGCGCGCGCTGTCATCGCAACGCTCGCAGTAACGGCCGAACCAGTACAGGTTTTCCACCACCCGCGACGGCAGGTAGGGATCGCGTCGCACAAGATCGTGCACGCCAATGTTGCGCTGGGCTTTCCACTGTTCGCCGCTGGGCGCTCGATCGCCTAACACCCAGGTGTCCTTGCTCGCCCCGCCACGCTGCATCGACACCACTTCGGCATCGGCCTCGGCGGCAACCCGGGTCAAGCCGCCCGGCAACACGCGATAGCCATCGTGGCTGGCCACCGCATACACGCGCATGCCAATGGCCCGGGGTTGCAACTGCCCGCCTTCGGCCTGCCAGATCGGCGCCTGGGACAATTGCGCCAGTTCTTGCGCAACATAAGCATATGGCCGCGCCCGCATGCGTTCGGCGAGATCATGACGCTGTTTTTCACTCAAATCCCGACCAAAGACCGGGGCAAAGCTCTGGGACGGAAACGCCGGTTTGATCAACAATTCCGGCAATTTATCCAAGGCCTGGGCCAGTACCGGCGCTTCGCCGCACCACCAGGTCGCAATCGACGGCAATATCAGTTCTTCACCCAACAGGAACTGGCTGATTTTCGGCAGGAAGCCCAGCAATCCCGGCGACTCGAGCACGCCGCTGCCCAAGGCGTTGGCCACCAGCACCCGCCCTTGCCGTACGGCATCCAGTAGGCCCGGCACGCCAAGCGCCGAATCGGTACGCAGTTCCAGCGGGTCGCAGAAGTCGTCGTCGAGCCGGCGCATGATCGCATGAACCCGGCGCAGGCCACTGAGGGTTTTCAGATAGACCGTGGCATCACGTACCGTCAGGTCGCCACCTTCCACCAGCGGATAACCGAGCTGGCGAGCGAGGTACAGGTGTTCGAAATAGCTTTCGTTGAAACGCCCCGGCGTCAGCAGTACCACCAGTGGCACCTCTTCATCGCTGGGTGCCTGGTGGGCCAGGGTTTCCTGAAGCGTGCGGAAGAAGCCGGCCAGATGCTGCACTTTCAAATCGCGGTACAACTCGGGAAAAGCCCGGGAGACGATGGTGCGGTTTTCCAGCGCATAGCCAGCACCCGAAGGCGCTTGAGTGCGATCCGCCGTGACCCACCAGCGGCCGTCGGGCGTGCGTGCCAGATCCACGGCATACAGATGCAGAAACGTCCCGTCAGGCGGGCTGATGCCCTGACAGGGCCAGAGGAAGTTGTTGTGGCCGAACACCAGCTCGGCGGGCAATAAACCTTCGGCAATCAGCCGTTGCGGTCCGTACAGGTCGGCCAGCACCGCATTGAGCAATCGGGCGCGCTGGGCGATACCGGTCGATAACTGCTCCCACTCATCGGCCGCAATCACGTGGGGCAGTAGATCCAGCTCCCAGGGTCGATCGGCGCCCTTGGGATCGGCATAGACGTTATAGGTAACGCCGTTTTCCTGAATCTGCCGGCTCAGCAGCGCCTGACGCTGCACCAGTTGCGCTGGCGTGCTGCGCTGCAATTGATCGAACAACCGCCGCCAGTGCGGACGCACCGCGCCGCTGTCGTCGAGCAGTTCGTGATAGGTGCCCGCCGTCAGCGGGTAGCGGTCTAGCAGGTCAGGCATGGAAAGCTCGGCAGACAGCAGGGAACAGTCAGACTAACGCAGGCTCATGACGCCCGGATAGACGAAAAATCCGGACGTCGCGTACGGTTTAGAAGCGTCGCAAATCGAGTGTCATCGGCAACTCATCATTGATGTCCAGCGTCGGAACAGGAAGTTTCCCTGGCGTATGTCCGAGCCGGAAGAAACGCGCCATGCGCCGGCTCTCCGCTTCGTTGGCATTCACCGGCAAGGTCTCGTAGTTGCGTCCGCCCGGATGCGCGACGTGGTACTGGCAACCGCCTAGCGAGCGGCCCATCCACGTATCAAGCAGGTCGAACACCAGCGGCGCGTGGACCGGGATGGTCGGCTGTAGACAATTCGCCGGTTGCCAGGCGCGAAATCTCACGCCTGCGACGAACTCACCGACACGTCCCGTGGGCTGCAACGGCACCGGGATGCCATTGCAGGTCAGCACATAGCGCTGGGACGGTAGACCGGTGAGCTTGACCTGCAAGCGTTCCAGGGACGAGTCCACATAACGCACCGTGCCCCCCATCGCGCCCTCCTCCCCCAGCACATGCCACGGTTCGAGTGCCTGGCGCAGTTCAAGCGCGATGCCATTGACGGCGTAATCGCCCACCTTGGGAAAACGGAACTCCAGATGCGCCGCAAACCACTCGGCCCGCACCGGATAACCAGCGGCATTGAGATCGACGATGACGTCGGCGAAATCCTGCTCGATGAAATGCGGCAACAAGAATCGGTCATGCAGCTCGGTGCCCCAACGCGCCAATTTCGGCGGTGCGTAAGGCTCACGCCAGAACCGTGCAACCAACACTCGCAGTAATAACTGCTGGGCCAGGCTCATGCGTGCATGGGGTGGCATTTCAAAGGCCCGCAGTTCCAGCAAGCCCAAGCGTCCCGTCGCGCCGTCCGGGGAATAGAGTTTGTCGATGCAGAACTCGGCACGATGGGTGTTGCCAGTGACATCGATCAGCAGGTTGCGAAGCAGCCGGTCGACTAGCCACGACGGGCATTCCTCGCCGGGCTCAGGCATCTGCGCAAAGGCGATTTCCAGTTCGTACAAGGCGTCGTTGCGCGCCTCATCGATGCGTGGTGCCTGGGATGTCGGACCGATGAACAGTCCGGAAAACAGGTAGGACAGTGACGGGTGGTTATGCCAGTAACTGATCAAGCTGCGCAGCAAATCCGGGCGACGCAGAAACGGCGAGTCAGCTGGTGTCGCGCCACCCAGCACGAAATGGTTACCGCCCCCGGTACCAGTGTGCCGGCCATCGATCATGAATTTTTCGGTGCTCAATCGGGTCTGTCGAGCTTCCTCGTAGAGGAATTCGGTACGCTCGACCAGCTCATCCCAGGTCGCCGATGGCTGCACGTTGACCTCGATCACACCCGGGTCAGGGGTGATGCGGAAGTTGCTCAAACGTGGATCGCTGGGCGGCTCATAGCCTTCCAGCAAGACAGGGCAATGCAGTTCTTCGGCAGTGGCCTCGATGGCAGCGACCAGTTCCAGATAGTCCTCGACCCGCTCCAACGGTGGCATGAACAAATACAGCCGGCCCTCGCGCGCCTCGGCGCAGAACGCCGTGCGCGTCAGCCAGTCGGCGGACTCGTCAATCTTCGGTGCACGTTCCTGCGACTCGGCTGACGCACCATGGGTGTTCAACTGCGCGGTATCGGGCAGGGCCGGGAAATCCTGGTTCGGGTCCTGTGGATGGATGAACGGATACTCCGCCGCTTTCACCCAAGGCTGAGAACCGAGCGGCAGGCGATAACCCAAGGGCGAATCCCCCGGTACCAGTCGACAGTGCTCGTCACGCAGATACCAGCGTCCGCTTTGCCACTGATCGCCCTTGGCGGTGCGCGCCAGCGGCAGCACCTGACCGATAACCTTGTCCAAACCCTGACTGAAGACCTTGCGCAGTCGCGCACGCTCCAGCGGTTCTTCCAGACGCGAGTCTTCGGCGCTGACGTTCTGCGGTAACGTGCCTTCGCGCCATAGGTAATAGAAATGGTCTTCGTAGGCCGGAAACACAAAACGCGTCGGAATGTTCAGGCGCTCGGCGACACTGGCCAGGAAACGTCCGGCCAACTCGCCATTGGCGCCATAGTCTTCCTGTTCGTCAGCGATCAGCGCACTGTTTTGCCAGATCGGCACACCGTCGCGACGCCAATAGCAGTTGAGCGACCATCGCGGCAGTTGCTCGCCGGGGTACCACTTGCCCTGACCGAAATGAACCAGGCCCTGAGGCGCGTAGCGCTTACGCATACGCTGGAACAGCTCGGCGGACAGCCGGCGCTTGTTCGGTCCCAGTGCCGCCGTGTTCCACTCGGCGCCATCCGGGTCATCGATGGACACGAACGTCGGCTCGCCGCCCATGGTCAGGCGCACGTCCCCTTCCAGCAGATCGGCATCGATCTGCCGCCCCAGCGCCTGAATCGCCAGCCACTGCTCTTCGGTGTAGGGCTTGGTCACCCGTGGTGCCTCCCAAATCCGCTCTACCGACATTTCGTGGCTGAATTCACACTCGCACGGCTCCACCAAGCCACTGATCGGGGCCGCAGAGGACGGATCGGGACTACAGGCCAACGGAATATGTCCTTCACCGGCAAATAGCCCAGATGTCGCATCCAGGCCTATCCAGCCGGCCCCCGGCAAGTACACCTCGCACCAGGCATGCAGGTCGGTGAAATCCACCTCCGTGCCAGAAGGGCCATCGAGACTCTTCACATCGGCGGTCAACTGGATCAGGTAGCCCGAGACAAAACGTGCTGCCAGCCCGAGGTTGCGCAGCAACTGAACCAGCAGCCACGCGGAATCGCGGCACGAGCCGGACACTTGCTCGAGGGTTTGCTCGGGCGTTTGCACACCCGGCTCCATGCGAATCAGGTAGTCGATGTCTTCGCTCAGGCGCTGGTTGAGCGCAACAAGGAAGTCCACGGCAGGCAGCGGCGTGCGGTCGATACCGTCCAGATACGCCTTGAACTTTGGCGTCAGGGGTAGGGTTTCCAGGTACGGCGCCAATTCCTTGCGCTCGTCCGCAGCATAGGTGAACGGGATTTTTTCCGCGTAGGGTTCAAGAAAGAAGTCGAAGGGATTGAAGATCGCCATTTCCGCCAGCAGATCGACTTCGATCCGCAGCTCATCGGTTTTCTCCGGGAACACCAACCGCGCCAGGTAGTTACCCTGCGGGTCTTGCTGCCAATTGATGAAATGCTGCTCGGGCGAGACGTTCAGCGCATAGGACAGTATCCGCGTGCGACTGTGGGCGGCCGGGCGCAGGCGAACGATCTGCGGACCGAGCTCGACGGCGCGGTCATAGCGGTAATGCGTGACATGGTGCAATGCGACATGAATCGACACGGCGTGCCTCCTGCGAGCCTTGGGCGAATTCGAAAGCGCGCAAGACTTATGCCATCCGGCGGTGCTGGCGCTTTCTCCGATTACAGGAGGCAGTACAGCACCAAAATCGGGCGATGCAGGAAAATGCTTAGGGAGAGTTGCACGTATTTGTGGCGGTGAGGTGTATGCAGCCGATCTTGTGGCGAGGGAGCTTGCTCCCGCTGGGGCGCGAAGCGGCCCTGACTCTGCTCCCGATACATGCTGAACCTTACATTTCCGGTTTTGCGACGGCTTCGCCGCCGAACGGGAGCAAGCTCCCTCGCCACAATGATTGTCACTGTTTCAGAAATGCAAAACGCCAACCCGAAGGTTGGCGTTTTGTTCAGCTCAAAAAGGCTTAGCGCGGTACGACCGGCTTGCGAGCCGGCTTCGGCCCCTTGCCCTTCGCGGCATCCTTGCGCTCCTTGGCCGCCTGCTGGTTGCGGGCAAACGCCGCTGCCTTGGCCTGTTCACGCTTGTCCCACGGGTTGCCGCCATCGCTGGCGCGCGGTGGCAGACCGGTGTGCTGGGTCAGGATCTTGGTGGTTTCCTTGCCCACTTTGTGGCTGCCGGCCGGCGTCGAGTTCTTGCGACGGGCACTCTGGTAGCTGTCGGTGGACGGCTGGTGCAACGGGATCAACTGGTGCTTGCCCGGCCCGATCAGATCGCTGCGGCCCATACGGATCAATGCTTCACGCAGCATCGGCCAGCCTTTCGGGTCGTGATAGCGCAAGAACGCCTTGTGCAAGCGACGTTGCTCTTCACTCTTGACGATGGTGACCGCGTCGCTCTTGTAGGTCACTTTACGCAGCGGGTTCTTGCCCGAGTGATACATCGCGGTGGCAGTGGCCATCGGCGACGGGTAGAACGCTTGCACCTGGTCGGCACGGAAACCGTTGCCCTTGAGCCACAGGGCCAGGTTCATCATGTCTTCGTCGGTGGTGCCCGGGTGAGCGGCGATGAAGTACGGGATCAGGTACTGCTCTTTCCCCGCCTCCTTCGAATACTTCTCGAACATCCGCTTGAACTTGTCATAGCTGCCGATGCCCGGCTTCATCATCTGGTTGAGCGGACCTTCCTCGGTATGCTCCGGGGCGATCTTCAGGTAGCCGCCAACGTGGTGGGTCACCAGTTCCTTGACGTATTCCGGGGACTCGACCGCGAGGTCGTAACGCAGGCCGGAAGCGATCAGGATCTTCTTCACACCCGGCAAGGCGCGGGCGCTGCGATACAGCTGGATCAGCGACGAGTGGTCGGTATTCAGGTTCGGGCAGATGCCAGGGAACACGCACGACGGCTTGCGGCACGCGGATTCGATTTCCGGGCTCTTGCAGGCGATGCGGTACATGTTCGCGGTCGGGCCGCCCAGGTCAGAGATCACACCCGTAAAACCGGGAACCTTGTCGCGAATTTCTTCGATTTCGCGAATAATCGACTCTTCGGAACGGTTCTGGATGATCCGGCCTTCGTGCTCGGTGATCGAGCAGAAGGTGCAGCCGCCGAAGCAGCCACGCATGATGTTCACCGAGAAACGGATCATTTCGTAGGCCGGGATTTTTTCCTTGCCGTACGCCGGGTGCGGAATGCGCTGATAAGGCATGCCGAACACGTAGTCCATTTCTTCAGTGGTCATTGGAATCGGTGGCGGATTGAACCAAACGTCAACTTCGCCATGTTTCTGCACCAGCGCACGGGCGTTGCCCGGGTTGGTTTCCAGGTGCAACACGCGGTTGGCGTGGGCATAAAGCACCGCGTCGTTACGGACTTTCTCTACCGACGGCAGGCGGATCACGGTCTTGTCGCGAGTCATCTTCGGGCTGGCCAGGATCTGCACGACCTTGGCTTCCTGCGGGTCTTCGACCGGCCCCTTCTCTTGCTCAATGGCGCAGGCGGCAGTGTCCTGGGTGTTCACGTACGGGTTGATGATCTTGTCGATCTTGCCCGGACGGTCGATGCGGGTGGAGTCGACTTCGTACCAGTCTTTTGGTGTGTCGCGGCGGATGAACGCCGTACCGCGCACATCGGTGATGTCTTCGATCTTGTGGCCGTAGGACAGGCGCTGGGCGACTTCGACGATCGCACGCTCGGCGTTGCCGTACAGCAGGATGTCGGCGCTGGCGTCGATCAGGATCGAGTTGCGGACCCGGTCCTGCCAGTAATCGTAGTGGGCGATGCGGCGCAGGGATGCTTCGATACCGCCGAGCACGATCGGTACGTGCTTGTAGGCTTCCTTGCAGCGCTGGCTGTAGACCAGGCTCGCACGGTCCGGACGCTTGCCCGCCAGGCCTCCCGGCGTGTAGGCGTCATCGGAACGGATTTTCTTGTCCGCGGTGTAGCGGTTGATCATCGAGTCCATGTTGCCGGCCGCGACACCGAAAAACAGATTCGGCTCGCCGAGCTTCATGAAATCGTCTTTGGACTGCCAGTTCGGCTGGGCAATGATCCCGACGCGGAAGCCCTGGGCCTCCAGCAGCCGGCCAATGATCGCCATGCCGAACGACGGGTGATCGACGTAGGCATCACCGGTGACGATGATGATGTCGCAGGAATCCCAGCCGAGCTGATCCATCTCCTCCCTGCTCATCGGCAGGAATGGCGCTGGTCCGAAACACTCGGCCCAGTACTTTGGATAGTCAAATAACGGCTTGGCTGCTTGCATGTCGATAACCGGTGTGGGCTTTCATTGAATTTCGCGGGCGCGGAATATAGCACAAATTTTGACCAATTCCGACGGCCATGGTCGGAAATTGGCGGTGAACTCTTCGCGAGCAGGCTCGCTCCCACAAAGGAACGCATTCCAAAGTGGGAGCGAGCCTGCTCGCGAAGGGGCCCTTTTAGGCGCTACTTGACTTACTCGTCGTCGTCGAAGTTATAGCTACCTGGAGCCAGGTTCTCGAATCGGGTGTATTTACCGATGAACGCCAGGCGGATAAAGCCGATCGGACCGTTCCGCTGCTTGCCGATAATGATTTCGGCGATGCCTTTGTGTTCGGTTTCCGGGTGATACACCTCGTCCCGGTACACGAACATGATCACGTCGGCGTCCTGCTCGATCGCTCCGGATTCCCGCAAGTCGGAGTTCACCGGGCGCTTGTTCGGCCGCTGTTCCAGGGAGCGGTTGAGCTGGGACAACGCCACCACCGGGCAGTTGAATTCCTTGGCCAGGGCCTTCAGGGACCGGGAGATTTCGGAAATCTCGTTGGTCCGGTTGTCACCGCTGGAACCCGGAATCTGCATCAGTTGCAGGTAGTCGATCATGATCAGGGCGATGTCGCCGTGTTCACGCACCAGACGTCGGGTACGCGCGCGCATTTCCGACGGACTGATGCCGGCGGTATCGTCGATGAACAGCTTGCGGTCGTTGAGCAGGTTGACCGCCGAGGTCAGGCGCGGCCAATCATCGTCTTCCAGCTGACCGGAACGCACCTTGGTCTGATCGATGCGGCCGAGGGACGACAACATACGCATGATCAGCGATTCACCTGGCATTTCCAGCGAGTAAACCAGAACAGCCTTGTCGCTACGCAACACGGCGTTCTCCACCAGGTTCATCGCAAAGGTGGTCTTACCCATGGACGGACGGCCGGCGACGATGATCAGGTCAGCCGGTTGCAGACCGCTGGTCTTCTCGTCGAGGTCGGTGTAGCCCGTGGACAGGCCAGTGATGGCGTTGTCGGTGTTGAACAGCGTATCGATACGGTCGATGGCTTTGGTCAACAGCTCATTCACACCCACCGGGCCGCCGGTTTTTGGCCGGGCCTCGGCGATCTGGAAGATCTGCCGTTCAGCTTCATCGAGAATCTCTTCAGCGGTGCGGCCTTCCGGATTGAAGGCACTATCGGCAATTTCGTTGCTGATGCCGATCAATTGCCGCAGGGTCGCGCGCTGGCGAACGATCGCCGCATAGGCCTTGATGTTGGCGACGGACGGCGTGTTTTTCGCCAGCTCGCCAAGATATCCGAGGCCACCGACCTGCGAAGTCTGACCTTCCTTGTCCAGTTGTTCGGACAGGGTCACGACGTCGATCGGCATGTTTTGATCAGCCAGTTTGGCGATCGCACGGAAAATCAGGCGGTGGTCATGTCGATAAAAATCACCGTCGGAGACTTGATCGAGCACGCGTTCCCAGGCGTTGTTGTCCAGCATCAGACCACCGAGCACAGCCTGTTCGGCTTCGATGGAATGCGGCGGCACCTTCAGCGCGGCGGTTTGCAGATCGTATTGCTCGGGAGCGGAGATTTCGTTCATGGCCACTTGGTTGTTCAGGAAAGCAGGGGTTTAAAAACGGAAGTACCAGAAAGACAAAGGGCACGACCTGTAAACAGGATCGTGCCCGATGTTACCGGCAAGCACCCGAGGGTGCCAGCCGACAAGTACTGCTTAAGCTGCTACCACGACAACGCGTACGGTGGCTTCAACTTCAGCGTGCAGGTGCACGGCTACGTCGAATTCACCTACGTTGCGGATAGTGCCGTTCGGCAGACGAACTTCGCTTTTTGCAACTTCAACGCCAGAGGCGGTCAGTGCATCAGCGATGTCGTGGGTGCCGATCGAACCGAACAGCTTGCCTTCGTCACCAGCGGTGGCAGTGATGGTCACTTCCAGCTCAGCCAGTTGGGCGGCACGGCTTTCAGCCGATGCTTTACGGTCTGCTGCAGCTTTTTCCAGCTCAGCGCGACGCTCTTCGAACGCAGCCAGGTTGGCTGGGGTCGCAGCGGTAGCTTTACCGTAAGGCAGCAGGTAGTTACGACCGTAACCAGCCTTAACGTTCACTTTGTCACCCAGGTTGCCCAGGTTGGTGACTTTTTCCAGAAGGATCAGTTGCATGTGGAAATCCTCTTAACTTTTAACCTTCACCGTTCGCGTTATCGGCGTCTTTCGGCGCCAGACGACCGCGAAAATCAATCAGGCTGTCGACGATGGCCAAAACCACCAGCAACGGATAGATCAGCTGCATGAACAGCAACAGCGTGACGTACAACCCCACCAGCCAGAACCTGGCCAGTCGCTTTTGCGCCACCAGCCCGTGAATCAGGGCTAGCCCGGCGAAAACCAGCGGTACGCTGCACAACGGCACAAGCATGGACATCTGGACACCGAGGTTCGGTGACACAACCATACCCGCCAGCAGCAACATCGCGGGCCCCAGCGGGATTCGGACGGCGCGAAACTCGCGACCGAAACCACCGGGGTTGTACAACAACGCCTGCCAGTAGCGCCCGACAATCAGGCTCAGCACACTGACGATTTGCAACAAGGCCGCTATCAGGCCGGTCAGGATCGGTGCAATCAGGGACGCGAAACGCGCTTGCTCGTCTACCGACATCTTCTGGTAGACCTCACCGAGTAGCGACGGCATGACTTTGATCAAAGCCTGCGCCAGCATCTCGATCTGGGGACCAAAAGCCGTCCCCAGCACCACTGAAAACACCACTCCCATCGCTATGCTGACCAGCAGCACGCGGTTCCAGGACTCGCTTGCGCGCAAAACCAACGCAAGGCTCGCAGACCCCAGCAGCACCAGAAGCGCCCGCGGGTCGTCGGAGTAAAGCCACCAGATCAATGCCGGCAGCATTCCCAGAGCAAGAACGCCCAGGGCGTCCCTCAATCCGCGCCGCAGGAGCACAAGGCATCCGGCGGCAGCACCCAACCAATACAACAGCGGCAATGCCGCGCATCCAGCCACTACCAGAGTGGCCTGCATGCGACCCCGCATGATGAACTCAGCCAAGGCACGCATACATTCAATCCTTTGCTACGAGTCGACTACCCGGTCTCAGCGGCCGTGGCTGTCGGTGTAGGCCAGCAGGGCCAGGAAGCGGGCGCGCTTGATAGCGGTGGCCAGCTGACGCTGATAACGAGCTTTGGTACCGGTGATACGGCTTGGAACGATTTTGCCGGTCTCGGATACGTAGGCTTTCAGAGTGTTGAGATCTTTGTAATCGATCTCTTTCACGTCTTCAGCGGTGAAGCGGCAGAATTTACGACGACGGAAGAAACGTGCCATTTGATAGGCTCCTTAAAAGGTCCGTGGATTACTCGTCAGCGTTATCGCTGTTGTCGCTGTCATCACCCTCAACGCCTTCAGCGTCGGAGTGCTCAGGACGGTCGCGACGCTCACGGCGCTCACTGCGGTTTTCTTCAGCCTTGAGCATCTCGGACTGGCCGGTAACGGCTTCGTCGCGACGGATGACCAGGTTACGGATCACTGCATCGTTGTAGCGGAAGTTGTCTTCCAGCTCGGCCAGGGCCTTGCCGGTGCACTCAACGTTCAGCATCACGTAGTGAGCCTTGTGAACATTGTTGATTGCGTAGGCCAGTTGACGACGGCCCCAATCTTCCAGACGGTGGATTTTGCCGCCGTCTTCTTCGATCAGCTTGGTGTAACGCTCAACCATGCCGCCGACTTGCTCGCTTTGATCCGGGTGGACCAAAAAGATGATTTCGTAATGACGCATGAATGCTCCTTACGGGTTGTAGCCTGCCGCTCAGAAGCGGTCAGACAAGGAGTGAATGACACTTATGGACTTGCGTGGACGAGGCACATGCGCGCCTGCCGTCACAGCAAGGGGCGCAATTGTAGAGAAGGGACTGAAGAGGTGCAAGGTAATTGGTGATTATTTGAACAGCCACCAACTTATGCCACACCACAAAACACTGTGGGAGCGAGCCTGCTCGCGAAGAGGACTTAACATTCAACACTGATGCTGAATGTTACACCGCTTTCGCGAGCAGGCTCGCTCCCACAGGGATTACAGCAGGCTCAAGACTTCTTGGCGGCCGCCGCGGCTTTCGCCCCACGCTGACGCTGCGCCTCGAACAGGCAGACCCCAGTCGCCACGGACACGTTGAGACTGCTGACACTACCGGCCATTGGCAGGTGCACCAGGTAATCGCAATGCTCGCGAGTCAAGCGACGCATGCCTTTACCTTCGGCGCCCATGATCAGAATGGTCGGGCCGGTCAGGTCCTGGTCATAAATGCTGACCTCAGCCTCCCCCGCTGTGCCGACAATCCACAAGCCGCGCTGCTGGAGCTTTTCCAGGGTCCGCGCCAGGTTGGTCACGGCAACCAGCGGAATCACTTCCGCCGCACCACACGCAACTTTTCGCACCACCGGCGTCAGGGTTGCCGATTTGTCTTTCGGAACGATCACCGCCAGTGCACCCGCCGCATCGGCAGAACGCAGGCAAGCGCCGAGGTTGTGCGGATCAGTCACGCCGTCGAGCACCAGCAACAACGGAGCACCTTCAGTGCGATCGAGCAGCTCGTCGAGCATCGCCTCGCCCCAGACTTGGCTAGGGCTTACCTCTGCCACCACACCCTGATGTACGCCCTCAACCCAGGCGTCCATCTCACGGCGCTCGGCCTGACCGACCTGGACACGGTTTTCGTTGGCCAACTCGATCAGCGTCTGTACCCGCGGATCACCGCGACCTTCGGCCAGCCAGATCTGCTTGACGCGCTTGGGGTGGTGACGCAGCAACGCTTCTACAGCGTGCACGCCATAGATTTTTTCCAACTGACTCATGACTTGGCCTTAGGTTTACGTGCCCCGCCGCTTTTGGCTGGGGCTGAGCCCGCTTTTGGCGGACCTTTACGATGTTTGCTCGGTTTGGCTGGCTTGCCGCCGACAGCCTTGTCAGGCGCCGACCGCCCGGTCTTTCCCGCAGACGCCGCTTTACCACCGTTTTTCGCGTCGGCCAGCAGCGCCTTTTTCATTTCACGACTTTTGCGCACTTCGGCGTTTTTCGCCGCCGCATCGCTCGGTCGATAGGCTTCGACTGCCTTTTCCTTGGCAGGACGACGACCGATTTTCGCCGGAGCGGGCTCTGCAGCTGCTTTTGTGGAAGACGCCGCCGGAGCGACGGTTTCCGTGCCGCGCTTCTTGCGCCCGATTGGCGCTGTAAGGGTTTTCTCGGCCATTTCGAAGTCGATCTTGCGCTCGTCGAGATCGACGCGCATGACCCGCACTTCAACGGTGTCGCCAAGGCGGAAGCTGCGACCGGTACGCTCACCGGCCAGGCGGTGGTGCACAGGATCGAAGTGGTAGTAGTCGCCCGGCAGCGCGGTGACGTGCACCAGGCCCTCGACGTAAATATCCGTCAGTTCGACAAACAGACCGAAGCCGGTGACCGCCGTGATCACGCCCGGGAACGACTCGCCCACGCGATCTTTCATGTACTCGCACTTGAGCCAGTTCACGACGTCGCGGGTCGCTTCGTCGGCTCGACGCTCGCTCATCGAGCACTGCTCACCTAGCTGCTCCAGTGCCGCTTCGTCGTACGGATAAATGCGCGCCTTCGGAATGGTCATCGCACCGGCACGGCGAACGTGCGGGGTGTCCTGCTTCGAATGGATGACGCTGCGAATCGCCCGGTGCGTGAGCAAGTCCGGGTAGCGGCGAATCGGCGAAGTGAAGTGGGTGTATGCCTCATAATTCAGGCCAAAGTGACCCTGGTTATCGGCGCTGTACACCGCCTGACTCAACGAGCGCAGCATCACCGTCTGGATCAGATGGAAGTCCGGACGATCCTTGATGTTGGCCAACAGGGCCTGGTAGTCCTTCGGCGATGGACCTTCCTTGCCTTTGTGCAGGGACAGGCCAAGCTCGCCAAGGAAAGCGCGCAGTTTTTCCAGACGCTCAGGCGGCGGACCATCGTGGACGCGGTACAACGCCGGGATTTCGTGCTTTTTCAGGAATTCGGCGGTGGCCACGTTGGCCGCCAGCATGCATTCCTCGATCAGCTTGTGCGCATCGTTGCGCACGGTCGGCCGGATTTCGGCGATCTTGCGCTCGGAGCCGAAGATGATCCGGGTTTCCTGGGTTTCGAAATCGATCGCACCACGCACATGACGGGCAGCCAGCAACACCTTGTACAGCGCATACAGCTGCTTGAGGTGAGGCACGACATCGGTGTACTCGCCACGCAGCTTGCGAGCCTCGGTGGCTTTCGGCGTTTCGAGCATGGCGCTGACCTTGTTGTAGGTCAGGCGCGCATGGGAGTGAATGACCGCTTCGTAGAAACAGTAGTCGGTCATTTCGCCAGACTTGGAAATGGTCATCTCGCAAACCATGGCCAGACGATCGACCAGCGGGTTCAGCGAGCACAGACCGTTGGACAGCTGCTCGGGCAGCATCGGAATCACGCGCTCGGGGAAGTACACCGAGTTGCCGCGGACCTGGGCTTCGGCATCCAGCGCCGAACCCAGTTTCACGTAGCTGGAAACGTCGGCGATAGCCACGTACAACTTCCAGCCGCCGGAGAACAGGCGCAGCTTGCCCGGACGGGCTTCGCAATAGACCGCATCGTCAAAGTCGCGAGCATCTTCGCCGTCGATGGTGACGAACGGCAGATGTCGCAGGTCGATGCGCTTCTCTTTGTCTTTCTCTTCGACTTCCGGCTTGAGCTTGGCGGCCTCCTTGAGCACAGCCTCCGGCCAGACATGAGGAATGTCATAGGTACGCAGGGCGACGTCGATTTCCATGCCCGGCGCCATGTAGTTACCCACGACTTCAATCACGTCGCCTTGCGGCTGGAAGCGTGGCGTCGGCCAGTGCGTGATCTTCACTTCGACGAACTGACCGATATCGGCATTGGCGTTACGACCCGGAGTCACCAGCACTTCCTGCTGGATTTTCGGATTGTCGGCGACGACAAAACCGATGCCGCCTTCCTCGAAGTAGCGACCGACGATGGTTTCGTGGGCACGGGACACCACTTCGACAATCATGCCTTCGCGCCGACCACGGCGATCCAGGCCGGAAACACGGGCCAGAGCACGGTCACCGTCGAACACCAGACGCATTTGCGCAGGGCTCAGGAACAGATCGTCACTGCCGTCATCCGGCACCAGGAAGCCGAAGCCGTCGCGGTGACCACTGATCCGACCGAGAATCAGGTCGAGTTTGTCCACCGGCGCATACGTGCCACGACGGGTGTAGATGAGTTGAGCATCGCGCTCCATGGCGCGCAGACGGCGGCGCAGGGCTTCGATCTGGTCTTCAGTGGTCAGACCAAATTCTTCGACCAGTTGCTCGCGGGCAGCAGGCGAACCCCGATCAGCAAGGTGCTGAAGGATCAGTTCGCGGCTGGGAATAGGGTTTTCATATTTTTCCGCTTCACGAGCGGCCTCGGGATCGAGGGACTGCCAATCGGCCATTAGAGAGTTTTCACCTTGTCTATATGCGGGTTAGTTTGGCATAGGCATCATGAAACGGGAAATTTCAAGCTATATAAGGCCCTTCTGAAGCCCTGTGTCGATGCCTGAAAGGCGTTTTGAACACCGCCCGTAAAAAAAACCGTTTTTTTTGGCGGCAGGGGTTTACAGTTAAAAAGGCGCTCCGTATAGTGCGCGCCATCGACAACGCAGACACATTGTCGAAGCTGCCCAGGTGGTGAAATTGGTAGACACGCCAGCTTCAGGTGCTGGTGACCTTACGGTCGTGGAAGTTCGAGTCTTCTCCTGGGCACCAATTTCGAGCTTGAGACTAGATCAGTTTCAAGACTCACACAAAAACCCGCGAAAGCGGGTTTTTTGCATTCTGGACGCGCATTTTGTCAGAACTGATTTATTAAAATTAAATCAGGGGTTTACAGATCAAAATGCGGTCCGTATAGTGCGCCACATCAACAGCGGCAACGCTGAAGATGATTGCCCAGATGGTGAAATTGGTAGACACGCCAGCTTCAGGTGCTGGTGACCTTACGGTCGTGGAAGTTCGAGTCTTCTTCTGGGCACCAATTCAAAATTCACGGTTACGACCTTGAATTTCACAGAACCCGCGAAAGCGGGTTTTTGCGTTTCTGGCATTTAAAAACATCCCCGCTCCCTGTAGGAGCGAGCTCTGCTCGCGATGGATGTGTGGGCGACGCATTTCTGCAGACAGCCCTCGTATTCGTTCGCACTCATCGCGAGCAAGCTCGCTCCTACAGAAGCAATGCCAGCTCCTTATCAAACTCATGCCAACATCGCAAAGCGCATTTGAGAAAGAATATCGTTTATCATTGTTGCAAGTTTTTGCAATGCGACAGTGAGGAACCCTGCGAATGATGTTTCGAAATACCCTGCGCCGCGGCTTGACCATCACCCTGCTCGGCCTGGCACTCGCCACTCCCCTCACCCAAGCCGCCGACCCGGTTTCCCTGACCCTCTACAATGGCCAACACAAGGAAGTCGGTGACGCTGTCGCCAAGGCCTTCGAAGCCAAGACCGGCATTCACGTCAATGTCCGCAAGGGCAGCAGCAACCAACTTGCCAGCCAGGTCGTTGAGGAAGGCGATCGCTCTCCCGCCGATGTGATCTACACCGAAGAGTCTCCGCCACTGAACAAGCTCGGTGAGCAAGGCCTGCTCGCCAAGGCTGACGATGCAACCCTGGCGGTGCTGCCCAAAGAATACGTCGCCGGCAACGGCACTTGGATTGGCGTGACTGCCCGGGTGCGAGTGGTCGCCTTCAACCCGAAGCTGATCGATGAAAAAGATCTGCCGAAGTCGGTCATGGAGTTCTCCGACCCGAAATGGCAAGGCAAGGTCGGCTTCGTGCCCACCAGCGGCGCATTCCAGGAACAGGCCGTCGCGATCATCAAGGTGCACGGCATGGACGCCGCCGAAGAATGGCTGACCGGCCTGCGCGCCTTCGGCAAGACCTACAGCAACAACATGGTCGCGCTCAAAGCCGTGGAAAATGGCGAAGTGGCCACCGTGCTGGTCAACAACTACTACTGGTTCGCCCTGCAACGCGAAAAAGGCCAGCTCGACTCGAAACTGCACTACTTCACGGGCGGCGACGTCGGCGGACTGATCACCGTTTCCAGTGCGGCCGTGCTGAAATCCAGCAAACGTCCAAAAGAAGCCCAGCAATTGCTTGCCTACATGGCCAGCGAGGAAGGTCAGCGCGTGATCACCCAGACCACCGCCGAATACCCACTGCACAAAGGCATGGAATCGGATCGCGGCCTCAAGCCGTTCAGTGAACTGGAAGCACCGAAAGTCACTCCAGCCGATCTTGGTAACGCCGAAGAAGCCCTGGACCTGGAACGCGACGTTGGCCTGAACTGATGAGCGCATCGTTATCCGCCCGTGGCGGCTATGTGCCGCGACGCAAACGACCATCGATCTGGCTTATGTTGCCGGTATTGCTGCTGGTAGTGCTCAGCCTGCTGCCTCTGGCCTATGTCGGGCTCAAGGCCTGGCAAGCCGGCTGGGCCGAAGCGCTGCACCTGCTGTGGCGGCCCTATGTGTTCGGCCTGTTGCGCAACACCTTGGCATTGATGGTCGGCGTTACGCTGACCTGCGGCGTGATCGGCCTATCCCTGGCGTGGCTGCTGGAACGCAGCAATCTGCCAGGACGGCGGTTGTGGGGAGTAATCTTGTGTTTGCCGTTCGCCGTACCGGCGTTCGTCAGCAGCTTCACATGGGTTTCGCTGAGCGCGCACTTCGAAGGACTGGGCGGGGCGATTCTCGTGATGACTTTGTCTAAATACCCACTGATTTTCCTGCCCGTGGCGGCGACCCTGCGCAACCTCGACCCTTCCCTGGAAGAGTCGGCCCGGACATTGGGACAGAACCGCTGCGGTGTGTTCTTCAAAGTCACCCTCCCCCTGCTCTGGCCATCGCTGCTCGCGGGTGCACTGCTGATAGCCCTGCACATGCTGGTGGAATTCGGCGCACTGTCGATCATTGGCCTGCAAACCTTCACCACCGCGATCTATCAACAGTTCGAACTGGAATTCAGCAACGCTAACGCAGCCATGCTTTCCGCAGTACTGCTGTTGCTGTGCCTGGCGCTGCTATGGCTGGAACTGCGAGTTCGTGGCAAGGGCCGACACGTGCGCACCGGGCAAGGTGCGGCGCGGCAAGCGGAACAGGTTCGACTGGGCCCCTGGGTGGTTGCCGGGCAACTGTACTGCCTGATGCTGGCGGTCATCGGCAGCGGTATTCCGCTGGGCATGCTGGCGTACTGGCTGGCCGTGGGCTCATCGGCGGCCTTTCCCGTTGCAGCCATCAGCGAGGCACTGCTGTCGTCCCTCGCGCTATCTCTGGGTGGCGCAGCACTGTGCCTGGTACTCGCCGTACCGGTAGGACTGCTGGTGGTGCGCTACAAGGGACAACTGGCAATCTGGGCCGAACGCTTGCCGTATCTGTTGCATGCGCTACCCGGCTTGGTGATTGCCCTGACCTTGGTGTATTTCGCCCTGCACTATGTGCCAATGCTTTACCAGACGTCGGCCCTCCTATTAATTGCTTACGCGCTGCTGTTTCTGCCTCTGGCCCAGGCACCGATCCGTACTGCGCTGAACAAAGCCGCACCGCAACTGGAAGAGGCAGCCCGCACACTGGGCGCCTCATCGTTTACCGCGTTTTGCCGGATAACGCTGCCGATCATTTTCCCTGCATTGGGTGCGGCGTTTGCCCTGGTGTTTCTGGACGCGATGAAAGAGCTGACGGCAACGCTGCTGCTGAGTCCGACCGGGCTCAACACCTTGGCGACAGAGGTTTGGGCGCATACCGCGAATGTGGAGTTTGCGGCGGCGGCGCCTTATGCGGCGTTGTTGATTCTAGTGTCGGGTGTGCCGGTTTATCTGCTGACGACGCGGATGTATCTGAGCCGTTGAATTAGCATTCGCGAGCAGGCTCGCTCCCACAGGAGAACGCATTCCAATGTGGGAGCGAGCCCGCTCGCGAAGAGGCCCGCTCAATCAAAGAAAATCTTAGGCCCTGAACTGCCCCAGGCTCGCCTTCAACTGCGCCGCCAGACCATCCAGCACCTTGCCGCTGGCCGTCGTCTCTACCACCGCCTGAGCCGCCTTCTCGGCCTGCGCATGAATGGTTTCCACGCGACCACGCACGGCCTGAGCACCCTGTGCCTGATGCGCTGCGGCTTGAGTCGCCAGACCAATCGCCGCATGCACCTGCTCCACCGATGCCTGCACCGATTGCTGTAACCGCGCACTGTCACGCAGCACCAACAAACCTTCGCTCGCCTGACGCCCCGCCTGCCCGATCGCCGCCACCGCCTCACGTGCGCCTTGCTGCAGTGCCACGATGTGCGCCTGAATATCGCCAGTGGAGCTTTGGGTCTTGCTCGCCAGCGCCCGCACTTCATCGGCCACTACGGCAAACCCGCGCCCGGTCTCGCCCGCTCGCGCCGCTTCGATAGCTGCGTTCAACGCCAGCAGGTTGGTTTGCTCGGCGATTCCATGAATGACCGTCAACACCACTTCAATCTGTTCGCTTTGTTGCGCCAGCCGCTCGATCACTTGCGCACCGGTATCGACCTGCCCGGCCAGCGCCTCAATCAGGCTGCCGACCTTCGCCGAAGTTCGAGTGTTTTCGTCGGTGGCCTGACGAATATCCACCACCTGCTTCAATGCCGCCTGCATCGCCTGGCTCTCGGACTGGGCCTCGTCCGCCATTTGCGACAACGCACGCAGGCTCTCGGCCACCTCGTCGCGCTGCATGCCCGCAGCCGCGTCTGCCCCGGCATTGCGCAGGGTCATGGCACCGATTTCCACGCCGGTGCGCTGGGCCACATCGCCTGCCTCGCGCACGATCGGCTGCAACTTATCCACAAAGCGATTGACCGCCGAGGCCATATCGCCAATTTCATCCTTGCTATTGATCTGCACGCGCTTGGTCAGATCGCCTTCGCCGGCCGCCAGGTCATCCATGGCACCAATCAACATCTTCAAGCGATTGACCACCCGACGCCCCAGCACCACGGCGAGCAGCAGCAGAACACCGGCACCCACCACCGCCAGTCCCATGCCGATGCGCCAGCGCAAGGTGGCCGCCGCTTCCTGCACCGTTCCGGTGGTATTGGCTTTCATTTCAGACGCCGTGGACTGCGCCGACTGCAAACGCGCCCGCATGGCTGTCGCGCTGTCTGCCGCCGCGCCCTTGAGACTGTCACCTACCAACTGATCACTGCTGGCGATCAGGGCCGAGAAGCGCTTGTCGAGGGCCGCCAGGTCGGTTTCCACCGAGGCCGTCGAGATGCCCATCAAGACCTTGCCGATTTCCACGCCATTGGGATTGATCGAGGCTTCCAGGTAGTAGACCGAAGGGTCGTTCTTCGCTGCGTCCAGCACTTTGTCCAGCGCTCGCTCGCCCTGCCCTTTCTCCAGCAACGCCTTGTTGATCGGGTTTTCCCGGTTGAGATAGCGCGTCAGGTGCTGACCTGTCGCGTCGTCGTAGACCACGAACAACACATTGGGATTACGCTGTGCCCGACGGGCAAATTCCGAGAGCGTCGGGACGTCACTGTCCCACATGGCGCGTGGTGCGACCGAAGCCAGAAGCTGCGCCATATCGTTGGCGGAGTCCTTCAGATCCTTTTCCAGGGTCGCGCGTAATTGCGCCTGCTCTTCCTTCAGTCGCGAGGACAAACCGGCCGTAAGGCGCTGACGCGTGCTGGTGGAGAGGCTGTCGAGACTCGACGTAACTTCTCGTCCTGCCTGCTCAAGCTCGCTGGAAAGCTTCTGACTGTCAGCTCCCAGGCGAATGCCCAGATCAGCCTCAAGCGCGGTCACCGTGCTCCGGGTCAGAGCGACAGCCACCAGCACCTGCACCAAAAGGGCGATACCGAGAGTAACGAATACAGGCCGCAAGAGACGGCTTTGTAACAGTGAGAGAACGGCTGACACTGGAGATCCCCCTGCTTTGGCGCCATTAAATTGATAGCACGCCAGAAGCTATGCTTTTTTCTAATGTTCGGTGCAAAGGTCATGCCGTCCAACAGGCAAAAACGACAAAGGCCCCGATGAAGGGGCCTTTGTGTTTTACATCAACGACTTATTAAGCGAACGGGTGACGCAGAACGATGGTTTCGTTGCGATCCGGGCCCGTCGAAATAATGTCGATCGGCGCACCGACCAACTCTTCAACGCGCTTGATGTAGTTGCGTGCAGCCTGTGGCAGCTCTTCCAGGGTCTTGGCACCCAGGGTGGACTCTTTCCAGCCTGGCATCTGCTCGTACACTGGCTCGAGGCCGATGTAGCTGTCGGCGTCGGTAGGTGCATCGATAACCGCGCCATCGGCGTTCTTGTAGCCAACACAGATGTTGATGGTTTCCAGGCCGTCCAGTACGTCCAGCTTGGTCAGGCACAGGCCCGAGATGCTGTTGACGTCGATGGCGCGACGCAGGATGACGGCGTCGAACCAGCCGCAACGACGAGCACGACCCGTGGTAGCACCGAACTCGTGACCACGCTTGGCCAGGAACGCGCCAACGTCGTCGAACAGTTCAGTCGGGAACGGACCCGAACCGACACGAGTGGTGTAGGCCTTGGTGATACCGAGGATGTAGTCCAGGAACATCGGCCCCACACCGGAACCGGTGGCGATGCCGCCCGCGGTGGTGTTGGAGCTGGTGACGTACGGATAGGTACCGTGGTCGATGTCCAGCAGGGAACCCTGGGCGCCCTCGAACATGATGTCCTTGCCAGCACGACGCAGCTGGTGCAGCTCGGCGGTGACATCGAGCATCATCGGCTTGAGCAGCTCGGCGTACTCCATGCACTCGTCCAGGGTCTTCTGGAAGTCGATTGCAGGCTCTTTGTAGTAATTGACCAGTACGAAGTTGTGGTAGTCCAGCAACTCGCCCAGCTTGGCGGCGAAACGCTCGCGATGGAACAGGTCGCCGATGCGCAGACCGCGACGCGCAACCTTGTCCTCGTAAGCAGGGCCGATGCCGCGACCGGTAGTACCGATCTTCAGCTCGCCACGCGCCTTTTCACGAGCCTGGTCCAGCGCAACGTGATAGGACAGGATCAGCGGGCAGGAAGGGCTGATACGCAGACGCTCACGCACCGGCACGCCTTTCTCTTCCAGCTTGTTGATTTCCCGCAGCAGGGCGTCAGGTGCTACCACCACGCCGTTGCCGATCAGGCACTGCACGCCTTCGCGCAGCACGCCCGACGGGATCAGGTGCAAGACGGTTTTTTCGCCGTCGATCACCAGGGTGTGGCCAGCGTTGTGGCCGCCCTGGTAGCGCACTACGGCGGCAGCATGTTCGGTCAGCAGATCAACGATCTTGCCTTTGCCCTCATCACCCCATTGGGTGCCCAGGACTACGACATTCTTACCCATAACACTTGTCCTCATTCGCGCAAACTTGGTGCCGGCGGTGGCCGGCAGGAAAACTCAAGAAGCCAGTGGCGATACTTGCCAAAGCCCGTTCTGCAGAATCAATTGCCGGTCGCAGTCCGCTTCACGGGCGGCGGCCAAAGGTTGTCCAGGCAAGGCCTGAACGACACGCTGACCCTCACTGCGCAACTGGCAAACCTGCTGCCAGAGTGCCGCATCCGTACTGTCAGGCATCCAGATACCGCCAGACGGTAGCTCGATCTCAGCACGCCCCAGGGTCACCAGGGTTTTCAAATCGGTAGAGAAACCGGTTGCCGGGCGAGCACGACCAAAGTCGGCGCCGATGTCGTCATAACGACCGCCCTGGGCAATGGACTGGCCTACACCCGGTACGAAGACGGCGAACACCACACCGGTGTGGTAGTGGTAACCGCGCAATTCGCCCAGGTCGAAATACAGTGGCAGGTCCGGGAAACGCGCAGACAGGCGCTCGGCAATCGCCAGCAGATCGTCCAGTGCCGCCAGAACCGGGGCCGGGGCCTTGGCCAGGCGTTCACGGGCGGCCTGCAGCACTTCGCGACCGCCACACAGATCGACCAACGCCCGCAACATGGCCGACAGATCGGCCGGCAAGCCTTCGGTCAAGGTAATGACCTCATCGATGGCTTTACGTTGCAATGCATCGAACAACTGCTGTTCAACTTCACCGGACAAACCGGCGGCGCGGGCAAGGCCGCGGTAGATACCCACATGCCCCAGGTCCATGTGCACGTCCGGCACATCGGCCAGTTGCAGCATGGCCAGCATCAGGCTGATGACTTCGACGTCACTGCTCGGACTGGCATCGCCGTACAACTCGGCACCCAATTGGATCGGGCTGCGCGAGGACGACAGGGCGCGTGGCTGGGCATGCAATACGCTACCGGCATAGCACAGACGATTCGGACCTTCGCGACGCAGGGTGTGCGCATCGATGCGAGCCACTTGCGGCGTGATGTCAGCCCGGAACCCCATCTGCCGGCCCGACTGCGGGTCGATGACCTTGAATGTACGCAGATCCAGGTCCTGGCCCGCGCCGGTCAGCAGGGATTCCAGGTACTCGATATGGGGAGTCACGACAAACTCGTAACCCCAGCTCTGGAACAGATCCAACACCTGACGACGCGCGACTTCTATGCGCGCCGCTTCCGGTGGCAGTACTTCTTCGATGCCATCTGGCAGCAGCCAGCGGTCTACCGTTGCCATTACGCCATTCCCCTATGATCCGGGCGGCAAGCCTTTGGGCGAGCCTTGAGTGAAGCAGAAAATGCTCGGTCCAGCACAAACCACGCGCATGAGCGACGAAGCGAAAAGCCTGAAATGGGCTTCGCCAAGCACTTCCCTCATAAAACCTGTCGGGCCATTCAGCCCGTGCAGCTGCACAAAAACAGCAATCAAACGTGCAGACGCAAAAAAGCCGGGAATTTCCCGGCTGCCGCATCATACACACGTTTTCCCAAAGGATCACCCCGCCAGAGGTATTAGCCGCCCGGCGGGATGATTCAGGTCAACGTCGTATCAAGGCTTGGCTTTTTCCAGGTAATGGAAGAAGTCACTGCTTGGGTCGAGGACCATGACGTCGGATTTGTTCGCGAAGCTTTCACGGTAGGCACGCAGGCTACGGTAGAACGCGTAGAACTCCTGATCCTGACCGTAGGCCTTGGAGTAGATCGCAGCAGCCTGGGCATCGCCGTCACCGCGAATCTCTTCGGATTCACGATAGGCTTCAGCCAGCAGCACGCGGCGTTGACGATCGGCATCGGCACGGATGCCTTCTGCCAGCTCGTTACCCTTGGCGCGGTGCTCGCGAGCTTCACGCTCACGCTCGGTGCTCATCCGCTCGAACACGCTGCGGTTCACTTCCTTCGGCAGGTCGATGGTCTTGACCCGAACATCGACTACTTCGATGCCCAGCTCTTTTTCAGCCATCTTGTTCAACGAAGCCGTGATATCCGCCATCAGCGCATCACGCTCACCCGATACCACTTCGTGCAGGGTGCGTTTACCGAACTGGTCACGCAGGCCCGACTCCAGGCGACGGGAAAGACGTTCGTCGGCAATCTGCTTGAGGCCGGAAGTCGCGGTGTAGTAACGCTCTGCGTCCTTCACGCGCCACTTGGCATAGGCATCGACCATCACGGCTTTCTTTTCCAGCGTCAGGAAGCGTTGTGTCGGCGCATCCAGCGTCATCAGGCGTGCGTCAAACTTACGCACCTGGTTAACGTAAGGCACCTTCACATGCAGGCCAGGCTGAACATCGGTCTGGACCACGCGACCGAACTGCAGCAACACCGCGCGCTCGGTCTGAGCCACGATGTAGAAGCAGTTCCAGGCAGCGATCGCCACGACGACGCCGACAATAAGGGCGATCAGCGATTTATTGCTCATCAGCGACTCTCCCTGGTACGTGCTTGCTGTTGCTGTAGATCAGAAGCCGCACGTGCATTCGCTTCATTGCTGGTGGCTGCCGCACTGGTCACCTGAGTGCTGGTGCTGCGACCACTTTCAACCATCTTGTCCAAAGGCAGGTACAACAGGTTGCTCTGGCCATTCTTGTTGCCGGTCACGAGAACCTTGCTAGTGCTGCTGAAGACTTCCTGCATGGTGTCCAGGTACAGACGCTGGCGAGTAACTTCAGGGGCCTTGCGATACTCGGCGACCAGTTTTGTGAAGCGATCAGCCTCACCCTTGGCGCGTGAGACGGTTTCGTCACGGTAACCATTGGCATCTTCGAGAATGCGCTGGGCCTGACCACGGGCTTCCGGCACGACGCCGTTGGCATAGGTCTCAGCCTGGTTGCGCGAACGCTGTTCGTCTTCACGGGCACGGATCACGTCATCGAAGGCTTCCTGCACTTCACGCGGTGCCGCTGCGCTCTGCACGTTGACCTGGGTCACGGTGATACCGGTGCGATAGGTATCCATGAAGCGCTGCAGACGCTCCTTGATTTCGCTGGCCATCAATTCACGGCCTTCAGTCAATACCTGGTCCATCGCGGTGGAACCCACCACATGGCGCAAGGCGCTGTCGGTCGCGTGCTGCAGGCTGATTTCCGGCTGATCGACGCTCAGCACGAAGTCCTGCAGGTTGCTGATCTTGTATTGCACGGTCAGCGGCACTTCGACAATGTTTTCGTCTTCAGTCAGCATCTGACCCTGCTTGGTGTACGCACGCTCACGCGTGACGTTTTCCATGTACTTCTTGTCGATCGGCGGGAAATAGATGTTCAGGCCCGGACCGACGGTTTCGTAGTACTTGCCGAAGCGCAGCACCACGGCCTGCTCCTGCTCATCCACTACATAAACCGCGCTGTACAGCCACACGGCCGCCAGCACAACCAAGCCAATGCCGAGCAGGCCGCCGAAGCCGCCACTCTTGCCCGGCCCACCGCCGTCATCACCCCGTTTCTTTCCACCACCGAACAACCCGTTCAGGCTTTCCTGCAGCTTTCGGAAGGCCTCGTCGAGATCTGGCGGTCCCTTGCGATCGCCGTTGTTACGGCGCTTGCCACCCCAAGGATCCTGATTATTCGAGTTGCCACCCGGCTCATTCCAAGCCATAGCGCTCTCCATCTGATAAAGCAAAGACGCACCCACGGCGCGCCGACCAATGCTACAGAATGCCTGTCACCACGACACAACCGCTTTCTCAGGCTTTTATTGCAAAGTGTGTTGCTCGATGAAATCCAGCGGCTGCAAACCTTCGCGACTCACCAGCCGATTCAATTCGGCCCGTGGCAAACGAACAGCCAGCAAGCAGAGGCCTTCTTCGTCATGTTCTTCTTTTTGTACCGCACCGAGCTCGAAAAACTGCGCACGCAGTCGAGCAAAACGTTGCGGCAAGCGCAAGGTGCCAACAAACAAATCATCGCCCAGTAACTCGGCCACGGCCTGCTTGAGCAGGTCCAGACCTGTACCGTCCTTGGCCGACAACCAGACCCGCTGCGGCTTGCCATCGGCATCACGCTGGATCTGCGGCTCAACGCCCTCGAGCAAATCGAGTTTGTTGTATACCTCGAGGATCGGCAAGTCCTGCGCCCCGATCTCGCCGAGCACCACCATGACCTGTTCGATCTGGGCCATGCGTTCGGGCTCATGGGAGTCGATCACGTGCAGCAGCAGGTCGGAGTTACTCGACTCTTCGAGCGTAGCCCGAAATGCTTCGACCAGCTTGTGTGGCAAGTGGCGAATGAAGCCCACGGTGTCTGCCAGCACGATTGGTCCGAGGTCATCGAGTTCGAGTCGACGCAGGGTCGGGTCAAGAGTGGCGAACAACTGGTCGGCAGCGAACACGTCGGATTCGGTCACCGAGTTGAACAGCGTCGATTTGCCGGCGTTGGTATACCCCACCAGTGAAACCGTCGGAATGTCCGCCCGTTTACGACCACGACGCGATTGCTCACGCTGGCTGCGAACCTTTTCCAGGCGCCCCTTGATCTGCCGCAGACGAATCCGTAACAGACGCCGGTCGGTTTCCAGTTGGGTTTCACCCGGACCGCGCAGACCGATACCCCCCTTCTGCCGCTCAAGGTGAGTCCAGCCACGAACCAGTCGTGTACTCATATGCTCAAGCTGAGCCAGTTCGACCTGGAGCTTGCCCTCATGGGTGCGGGCGCGTTGGGCAAAGATATCGAGAATCAAACCCGTGCGGTCGATCACGCGACACTCGAAGACACGTTCGAGGTTACGCTCCTGACTGGGCGTGAGGATGTGATTGAAAATTACCAGATCTGCCTGTTCGGCTTTGACCAGGTCGCGCAGTTCCTCGACCTTGCCGCTGCCTATCAGGTATTTGGCGGTTGGCCGATTACGCGGCACGTTGAAAAACGCGGCGGTCTCGGCGCCAGCCGACGTTGCCAACTCCTGAAACTCCTGCGGATCTTCGCGCGCCTCAGGGTCCTGACCATCCAAGTGAACGAGAATGGCTCGCTCACCACCACCGTGGCGCTCAAAGAACAAAGGAGACTCCTATCAGGCGTTACCTGGCTCAGCATCACCTGCTTCGGATTCGGTTGCGCTAGGCAGACGAATTGGACGAACCGGCACTACTGTAGAGATAGCGTGTTTGTAGACCATTTGGCTGACGGTGTTTTTCAGCAGGATAACGAATTGGTCGAACGACTCGATCGTGCCTTGCAGTTTGATACCGTTGACCAGATAGATGGACACCCCAACTTTCTCTTTACGTAAAGTATTCAAGTAAGGGTCTTGTAGCGAATGCCCTTTTGACATGTGCCGCACTCCTTTAAGGATTCAATATAAAAAATAGGTAAACAAATGGCTTGTGACCGTCACACCCCCAAGGATAGACGGCAATTGCAAGGACTCAGCTCAATATGGAGATGGTCCCCAGGTATTTCAAGGCGCGTGGCAGATTGTCGCAATCGAGGCTGTCCAGCCAGTGTAAATCAGCCCAACTGCGTAGCCAGGTGAACTGACGCTTTGCCAACTGGCGCGTGGCGATGATTCCACGCTCCTGCATCTCGGCTGACGTCAGCTTGCCATCCAGGTAATCCCAGACTTGTCGGTAGCCTACTGCACGTATAGACGGCAACCCGGCATGCAGGTCACTTCGCTTACGCAGGGCTACGACCTCGTCGATGAATCCCTGTTCCAACATTAAAGTGAATCTTTGTTTAATTCGCTCGTGCAGTACCTGGCGATTTGCCGGGGCAATCGCCAAGTTCGCGACAGTATAGGGCAATTGTTGCCGTCCCGAAGCCGCTGCTTCAGTACTTTGCACAGATTGTTGCAAGCGAAGGGCAGTCATGCTTTGACCGCTGACACGATAAACTTCCAGTGCTCGACTGAGACGCTGCGGATCGTTCGGGTGAATGCGCGCGGCAGACACCGGATCGATCACCGCCAATTGTTCGTGCAGGGCTTGCCAGCCGAGGCGTGCGGCTTCTTCTTCGATCTGCGCGCGCACGTCCGGATCGGCGGCCGGCATGTCGGCCAGACCTTCGAGCAAAGCCTTGTAGTAGAGCATCGTGCCGCCGACCAGCAGCGGAATTTTTCCGCGCGCGGTGATATCGGCCATGGCTTCAAGGGCGTCACGGCGAAAGTCCGCGGCCGAATAACTCTCGGCCGGGTCGAGAATGTCGATCAGTCGGTGCGGAAACTGCGCCAGAAGCTCTTTCGAAGGCTTGGCGGTGCCAATGTCCATGCCTCGGTAGACCAGCGCCGAATCGACGCTGATCAGTTCGCAGGGCAGAACCTTGGTGAGTTCGATGGCCAGGTCGGTCTTGCCGGCGGCGGTCGGGCCCATCAGGAAAATCGCAGGGGGGTGCTGGCTCATCAACGACCGCGCAAGAACAGTTTGTCCAGATCGTCCAGGCCCAGCTGGGTCCAGGTCGGTCGGCCATGGTTGCATTGACCGCTGCGCTCGGTGTTTTCCATGTCGCGCAGCAGACCGTTCATTTCCGGTATTGCCAGGCGCCGATTCGCTCGAACTGCGCCATGGCAGGCCATGGTTCCGAGCAGTTCGTTCAGGTGCGCCTGAATCCGGTCACTGGTGCCGTACTCCATCAGGTCGGCCAATACATCGCTGACCAGTCGATTGGCTTCAGCCTGCTTGAGCAGTGCCGGGATCTGCCGGATGGCCAGGGTTTCCGGGCCAAGACGTTGCAATTCAAAGCCCAGGCGCTGGAACCAGGCGACATGTTCTTCGGCGCAATCGGCTTCACGCTGGCTGACCGCCAGGGACTCCGGCACCAACAGCGGCTGACCGCTCAGACCTTCGCTGGCCATGGCAACTTTCAGACGCTCATACATGATCCGCTCGTGAGCGGCGTGCATGTCCACCAGCACCAGGCCCTGGGCGTTCTCCGAAAGAATGTAGATACCTTTGAGCTGCGCCAGCGCATAACCCAGCGGCGGAATATCGCCCTGCCCGGCTGGCAATGCCGTCGCATTGGCTTCGGGCAGCGGCGCAAAGAATTCGCGATAGGCAGCCTGGGCTTCAGCGGCGGGAACCGCGGATTGCGGACGCGGGGTGTACTGATACTGATAACCCCCGCCAGAACCGGAGCTCGACGGCGTGTTGAAGGATGGTTGCGCTTGAGGCTGCTCCAGCAGCGCATTGGCTGCCAGACTCATTTCACCCTGGGGTCCGAACTCACCCGCCTCTAGACCTGTGGGCCGCACAATGGCAGTCGCGACCGGTGCAGCCAGTTGATCTTCCGGCCGCACGTCACCCAAGGCGCGGTGCAAGGTCCCATATAGAAAATCGTGGACCATGCGCCCGTCACGGAACCGTACTTCGTGCTTGGTCGGGTGCACGTTGACGTCTACGCCCGCCGGGTCGACTTCGAAAAACAGCACGAAGGTCGGGTGCCGGCCATTGAACAGCACATCGCGATAAGCCTGGCGCACCGCGTGGGCTACCAGCTTGTCGCGTACGGCACGGCCGTTGACGAAGAAATACTGCAAGTCCGCCTGACTGCGGTTGAATGTCGGCAACCCGACCCAGCCCCACAAATGCAAGCCATTGCGTTCGATTTCGATCGGCAGCGCCTGCTCCAGGAAGCCGGGCCCGCAAATCGCCGATACACGCCGGGCACGGGCCGCATCATCATGGGCCTCGTGCAGGCTAAGGATGGTCTTGCCGTTGTGGCGCAAATGGAATGCCACATCGAAGCGCGCCAGGGCCAGGCGCCTGATCACTTCCTGCAGATGATCGAATTCGGTTTTCTCGGTCTTGAGAAACTTGCGTCGGGCCGGCGTGTTGAAAAACAGGTCGCGAACTTCGACAGAGGTACCCACCGGATGCGCTGCCGGCTGCACCCGGGCCGCCATTTCGCGACCTTCGGTTTCGACCTGCCAGGCCTGGTCCGCATCGCGGGTGCGGGATGTCAGGGTCAGGCGTGCCACGGAACTGATCGACGCCAGCGCCTCACCGCGAAAGCCCAGGCTCATGACTTGCTCGAGGTCTTCCAGATTACGGATCTTGCTGGTGGCGTGTCGCGCCAGGGCCAGCGGCAGGTCATCGGCAGAAATACCGCTCCCGTCATCGCGCACCCGCAGCAGCTTGACGCCGCCCTGCTCTACATCGACATCGATACGCTTGGCACCGGAGTCGAGGCTGTTTTCCAGCAGCTCCTTGATTACCGAAGCCGGGCGCTCGACCACCTCACCGGCGGCAATCTGGTTCGCCAGCCGTGGGCTGAGCAGCTCGATGCGAGCAGCATTGGTCAGCACCTGGTTCATTCCTTGGCCGCCAGTTCAGTACCAGGAATGGTCAAATGTTGACCGACTTTCAGCTCGTCACTCGCCAGTTTGTTGGCACTGCGCAGCGTGGCCGGCGACACCTGATAACGCACGGCGATCATCGCCAGCGTCTCACCCGGGCTTACCCGGTGGTCACGCGGCCCCTGAGCGATTTTCCCGGAGTCGCGCAGCCAGGCAATGTAAGTGCCCGGTGGCGGGTTTTGCTGGAAGAACTGCCGCACACCGCTGCTGATGGAGCGCGCCAGCGCCTGCTGGTGGCTCGTCGCTGCAAGCTTCGAGGCTTCGTTGGCGTTGGAGATGAACCCGGTTTCCACCAGGATCGACGGGATATCCGGTGATTTGAGCACCATGAACCCGGCTTGTTCGACCCGCTGTTTGTGCAGCGGCGTAACCCGACCGATGTTGCTCAATACCTTCTGGCCGACGTTCAGGCTGGAGGTCAGGGACGCCGTCATCGACAGATCGAGCAGCACGCCGGCGAGCATGCGGTCCTTGTCGTCGAGACTGACGTTGCCGGCACCACCGATCAGGTCGGAGCGGTTTTCACTGTCCGCCAGCCAACGGGCGGTTTCAGACGTGGCACCGCGATCAGACAGGGCGAACACCGAAGCACCGAAAGCGGCGGCTGAGGGCGCGGCGTCAGCGTGAATCGAGACGAACAGGTCGGCGCCCTTCTTGCGGGCGATTTCGGTACGGCCGCGCAACGGAATGAAGTAGTCGCCAGTACGGGTCAGCTCGGCGCGGAAGCCTTTTATGCCATTGACCTGACGCTGCAGCTCGCGGGCGATCTGCAGCACCACGTCTTTCTCGCGCTGGCCGCGGGAGCCGGAAGCACCCGGGTCTTCACCGCCGTGACCGGCGTCGATCACCACGATAATGTCGCGCTTGCCCGCAGGCGCCGGCGGCAACTTGATTGCCGGCTCGGCAGGGGTGACCGGCACGGCCGGAACAGTAGCGACCGACGGCGTCGGCGCTGGCGGCGGCGCGGCATCTGCCGGATTATCAAAGAGGTCGACCACCAGCCGGTTGCCATACTGGGCATTGGGGGCCAGGGAGAAGCTTTTCGGGGTGACGGGTTTTTTCAGGTCGATCACCACCCGCAGGTCAGTCGGCGTGCGCTGGGCCGAGCGCATGGCCGTGATCGGCGTATTGGCGCTATTGACGTTCAACGGTGCACCCAGGGTTGCGCCATTGATGTCGATCACCAGGCGATCCGGGGCTGTCAGGGTAAAGACGCTGTGCTGCACGGGACCGGTCAGGTCAAACACCAGCCGTGTATTGTCCGGCGCCCGCCACAAGCGAACGCTGTTGACCTTCGTCTCGGCCACAGCGTCGACGGTCACCGCCAAAAACAACACCCCTACGGCAGCAACCAACGCGCGAAAGCGCATACCTAACCCCATCATCTATTTGGATTCCAATGCCAATGCGGCACACCACGACTCGCCACGCGAGCCCTGGGATAAAATTTTCAGCGAACGCCCGCTGCCTTGCGGGCTAATGGTAATGGTCAGGTCGGGCTTTGGCAAAAAGCCTGCACCTTTATCGGGCCATTCAATCAGGCAAAGGGCGTCGTCTTCGAAATAGTCACGAATACCGAGAAATTCCAGCTCCTCCGGGTCGACCAGACGATACAAGTCGAAATGGAAGGCGCGAATGTCGCCAATCTCGTAGGGTTCGACCAAGGTGAAGGTCGGGCTTTTCACCGCCCCGACATGCCCCAGCCCCCGGATGATGCCTCGGGACAGTGTGGTTTTCCCCATTCCCAGGTTGCCTTCAAGAAAGATCAGGCCGTGCCCTTTTGTGGTTTGGGCGATGCGGGCGCCAAACGCCGTCATTGCCTCTTCATCAGCCAGGTACAGGGTTACTTCAGACACGGTGCTTGCTCCTCCAACAACTGACGAATGGCTGGAATCAGATCACTGGCCGCCAGCCCGCGGCCAAATTTACCCTGTTGTTCGCCGGCATTGGCGTGCAGCCAGACCGCCAGACAGGCCGCATCGTACGCGTCCATGCCCTGGGCCAGCAGCGCGCCTACAAGACCGGCCAGCACGTCGCCCAACCCCGCAGTGGCCATGGCCGGATGGCCTTGATGACACACCGCCAACCGTCCGTCGGGACTGGAGATCAGGCTACCTGCGCCCTTGAGCACCACAACTGCTGTATATTTTTTGCTCAACGCACGGACCGCCGCCGGACGATCGGCCTGAACCTGAGCAGTACTCACGCCCAACAAACGGGCAGCTTCACCCGGATGCGGAGTGATCACACTGACATTTGGCAAATTCACATGCTCTTCGGCCAACAGATTCAGTGCGTCGGCGTCCCAAACTTGCGGCAGCGACGCGTTGGCGGCGACCGACAACAGGCTGCGCCCCCAAGCGCCTTGACCCAGGCCCGGACCGACCACCAGCACGGAAACCTTTTCCAGCAACCCCATGAGCTGATTGGCCGACGACGTTCCCAGTGCCATGACTTCCGGGATTCGCGCCAGTGCCGCCGGAACATGCTCCGGACGTGTCGCGAGCGACACCATTCCGGCACCGCTACGTAGCGCACTTTGTGCGCTTAGCAGGATCGCGCCACCCAGACCGCGATCTCCTCCGATCAGCAGTACATGGCCGAACGTACCTTTATGAGACGTCGGCACCCGGGAAGCCAAGCGCGGCAGATTGCCGGGTGCCAAGCGACGGGCACTGGTCGGTGCGACTCCAATCAATTGCGGATCAGCGTGCAGGTCGTTGAAGACCAGTTCGCCCACCACGTCTGCCGCATGGCCGGTGAACAAGCCCAGTTTCAAGCCAATGAACGTGACCGTCAGATCAGCTCGCACTGCGCAGCCGAGAATACGACCGGTGTCGGTACATAGGCCTGACGGGATATCCACCGCGATGACTGCAAGCCCACTGGTATTAATCGCGGCGATGACACTGGCGTATGGCTCACGCACATCACCGTTGAGACCGGTACCGAGCAAGGCGTCCAGCACGAGACCGCGTAGTTCGGAATTGTCAGTCCAGGCTTCGATGGAAACGCATGCGGACACGGCCTCGGCATGGGCCGATGCCGCATCACCGCGCAGTTGCTGCGGATCGCCCGCCGCCAGAACCCGTACCAACCACCCGGCGCGCTTGGCCAGCACCGCCACCAGATAGCCGTCCCCCGCGTTATTGCCGTGACCGGCCACCACCGTCAATTCGCTCGCCGCCGGCCACTGGCGGACCAACGCACGCCAGGTTGCCCGCGCTGCACGCTGCATCAATTCGAAGCCCGGTGTGCCAGCCGCAATCAGGCTCGCATCGAGCCCTCGGACCTGGGCGGCACTGTACAGCGCGTCGGGTAAATCATCTTTAGTGTGCGGCATGCGTCTTCGGGCTCCGATGTCTGGCAGAATTATACGCACCTCAGCTTCGGTTTCTCTCGCCTCATGCCCGCTATTACCACAGACCTGCCCGCCCTCGCCCAATCCATCAAGGACTGGGGCCGCGAGTTGGGCTTCCAGCAAGTCGGCATCAGCGGTCTCGATCTGGCCGAGCATGAGCAGCACCTGCAGCGCTGGCTCGACGCCGGCTACCACGGCGAAATGGACTACATGGGCGCCCATGGCAGCAAACGCTCACACCCGGAAGAGCTGGTGCCGGGCACCTTACGCGTCGTTTCGCTGCGCATGGACTACCTGTCGGGCGACACCAAAATGGCGCAATTGCTGGCCCAACCGGAAAAAGCCTACGTCTCGCGCTATGCCTTGGGCCGCGATTACCACAAATTGATCCGCAAGCGCGTGCAACAACTGGCGGAAAAAATTCAGGCGCACATCGGTCCGTTCGGCTATCGCGCCTTTGTCGACAGTGCCCCGGTGCTGGAAAAAGCCATCGCGGAACAGGCCGGCCTGGGTTGGATCGGCAAAAACACCCTGATCTTGAATCGCAAGGCAGGAAGTTATTTCTTCCTCGCCGAACTGTTCGTTGATTTGCCGCTGCCGGTAGACCCGCCCCACGTCACCGAACATTGCGGTCGTTGCAGCGCCTGCCTGGACATCTGTCCGACCAACGCCTTTGTCGGCCCCTATGTGCTGGACGCCCGACGCTGCATCTCTTACCTGACCATCGAGCTCAAGGGCTCGATCCCTGAGGAACTGCGACCGTTGATTGGCAACCGGGTGTTCGGCTGCGATGACTGCCAGATCGTCTGCCCATGGAACCGCTTCGCCCGTCCGTCCGGCGAAAGCGACTTCAAACCACGGCACAACCTGGACAACGCCGATCTGGCTGAGCTGTTCATGTGGGACGAAGCCAGGTTTCTGAGCAGCACTGAGGGCTCCCCGCTCAGACGGGCAGGCTACGAAAGCTGGTTGCGCAATCTGGCCGTCGGGCTGGGCAATGCGCCGTCAACGATTCCGGTGCTGGAGGCATTGAAGGCGCGGCGCGATTGTCCATCCGAGATGGTGCGTGAGCATGTCGAATGGGCGTTGCAGCAACATGCCGACCGTCAGGCCTCGTCGTTGTAGACGAACTTCGGCATTTCCCAATGAAAACGGATCGCCAGCAAGCGCAATAAAAAACCACCGAACAGCGTGATCAGAATCGCCTGCTCTCCCGGTACGTTCAGCCAAAGGCAAAACATGTAGCACCACGCCGCCGCGAACGAGACGCTAGCGTAGAGTTCACGGCGGAAAATCAGTGGAATGTCGTTGCAGAAAATATCGCGCAGGATGCCGCCGAAGACCCCGGTGATCACACCACTGACCGACGCTACGAGCATACCGTGCCCCATTTCCAGGGCGGTCATGCAGCCGATCAGGGTGAAGGCCACCAGTCCGACCGCGTCCAGCACAAGGAACAGCGAGCGCAAATGGCGCATCCAACGAGCGGTGAACACCGTGAGCATCGCCGCGATGGTTGTCAGCACCAGGTACTCCGGGTGTTTGACCCATGTCAGCGGGTAGTGCCCGAGCAACACATCGCGCACCGAGCCGCCACCCAATGCCGTGACACACGCGATCAGCACCACGCCAAACCAATCCATACCGCGACGACCCGCCGACAGCGCTCCGGTCATGGCTTCGGCGGTGATGGCGATCAGGTAAAGCATCAGCAACATGGTGGCGGTCCTTGCAAGAGGGCGCGCAGTCTAGCCATTTAGCGTCGGCACCAAAAGAGGGCAGAACATCCAACACCAAACCGTGGCGAGGGAGCTTGCTCCCGCTGGAGTGCGAAGCGCTCCCCCGCACTCTTCAGCCACACCGCACGCGCAGACTTTGCGACTGCTGCGCAGCCGAGCGGGAGCAAGCTCCCTCGCCACAAAAGCCCTCGCCGAGCTGAATCAGGATTTGATGAAATGCTGGCGGTAGTGCTGCAACTCGGCAATGGACTCGCGGATGTCGTCCAGGGCCAGGTGGGTGCTGCCCTTCTTGAAGCTGTCGCGCACATCCGGCGCCCAGCGTGCCGCCAACTCCTTCAGGGTCGATACATCGAGGTTGCGGTAGTGGAAATAGCTTTCCAGGGATTTCATGTGCGTATAGAGGAAACGGCGGTCCTGGCAGATGCTGTTGCCGCAGATCGGCGACTTGCCCTTCGGCACCCACTTTTCCAGGAAGGCGATGGTTTCGGCTTCCGCTTCGGCCATGCTGATGCGGCTTTCGCGCACGCGCTGGGTCAGGCCCGAGTTACCGTGGGTGCGGGTATTCCACTCATCCATGCGAGCGAGCACTTCGTCGCTATGATGGATCGCGATCACCGGGCCTTCGGCCAGGGTGTTCAGATCGCTGTCAGTCACGATGGTGGCCATTTCGATAATGACGTCGTTGTCCGGGTCCAGCCCCGTCATTTCCAGGTCGATCCAGATCAGGTTTTGCGAATTTTGCATGTGTCGGCTCCTAGGCAATGCTGCGCAGTTTAGCCTAGCCCGGTGGCCGGGCGTGCTAAACTCGCCGCCGTTTTACCTAATCGCTACATTCTTGATACGGAACACCCATGGCCAAACGCCAACTCAATCGTCGTCAAAACTGGCGCATCGAAAAGATTCAGGGCGAACGCGCTGCCCGCGCCGCCAAACGCGAGTCCTCGGCTGTCCAGGCACTCGAGGGTGGCGACCTCGGCCCGGAACAGCACGGCCTGGTGATCGCGCACTTCGGCGTTCAGGTCGAAGTCGAGGCCCGCGATGGCGAGCTGGCCGGCCAGGTGTTCCGTTGCCACCTGCGCGCCAACCTGCCGGCACTGGTGACCGGTGACCAGGTGGTCTGGCGTGCCGGCAACCAGGGCATCGGCGTGATTGTCGCGCAACTGCCGCGCAACACCGAACTGTGCCGCCCGGACAGCCGCGGCCAGCTCAAACCCGTCGCAGCCAACGTCGACATGATCGTCATCGTTTTCGCGCCGCTGCCCGAGCCCCACGCCAACCTGATCGACCGCTACCTCGTGGCCGCCGAGCACGCCGGGATCAAGCCACTGCTGTTGCTGAACAAGTTCGACCTGATCGACGAAAACAACGCCCCGGCGCTGAATGCCTTGCTGGCGGTTTACCGCACGCTCGGTTATCCGGTGCTTGAAGTGTCGGCTCACCACGGCAACGGCATGGAGCAACTGCAGCAGCAACTGGATGGGCGCATCAGCGTATTCGTCGGCCAGTCCGGAGTAGGCAAGTCATCGCTGGTCAACAGCTTGCTACCAGACGTCGAAACCCGCGTCGGCCCGCTGTCCGAGCTGTCCGGTCAGGGCACGCACACCACCACCACCGCGCGCCTGTTCCACTTCCCCGGCGGCGGCGAACTGATCGACTCCCCGGGCATCCGCGAATTCGGCCTGGGCCATGTCAGCCGTGCCGACGTCGAAGCCGGCTTCATCGAGTTCAATGACCTGCTCGGTACCTGTCGCTTCCGCGACTGCAAGCATGATCGCGAACCGGGCTGCGCCCTGCTCAAGGCCCTGGAAGACGGCCGCGTTCAGCAACAACGGATGAACAGCTATCGCTCGATCATCGCCAGCTTGCCGGAAAACGGTTATTGAGTCGCTTCCCGCAGACATGAAAAAGCCGCGATCATCGCGGCTTTTTTTGTGGGTCATCATGTTGATTGAATACATACATCAAGTAGACCTCCTTGAGTATTACGGTGCTCTGGAGGGCCGTAGTGCTTAAGCATGAATCATGGGTTTGATGAACTGACCGACGGGCGCGAGGTATTGGGAAAGGCAGGTATTGGAGTGATGCTCGTCACGTCCGACACCGAAAGCCATTCTCAGAACCTTGTCATATTTTTCTGCAGTAACAAGAGCCTGAGCCTGGATGAGCTTCGTGCTGATATGGGTGAAGCCATAGATTCGAATCGCCTTCAGAATGATTGACTCGACACATTCCACCCGCTGGAAAAGTATCTGCTTTGCTCTATCTGACTGCGACATCAAGATACCGACGAGTGCGCGCTTGTCACCCGTGGTAAATGAGTAGGGCTGTTGATTTTGAAAGAGAGAGAAAGCATGCATCAACAGCAAAAGCTCGCCATCGTCGATACTGTCGATTTGAAGCAACTCGTCCATGAAGTCCAAATCTTCATCGGCCGCTCCAAGCACGCGGCATGATTGAACGAGATTGCAAAGTCGATCATAGGATTGGTAGCTACCCACGCGCTTGGATACGCACTTTTCCACATCATTTAGGTAGAGAGAGTGCTTGGCACTCTCTAGAACGTAGCAATCAGCAAGCCCACACTGAAAAACTGATAAAGCTTCTTCAATCAAGTCACATTGAGCTAGCTTTACCAATATGTCGTTGTCGGTGAGGAGAATCATTTATGCGATCAGTTTCCGCAGTAAATGCTCGCTGTCGTCCTTGAGATTTTCTCGAAGCTGCCGAAAAACAAAATCTGCAACCATCGCCTGGTCTGTGCTTTCTCCAGCAATGAAGTTTGCGGCAGAAACACACAGAGCAAAAATGCTCTTGTTGTTATGGGCGCAGTTCAAAACGATATGCGTAGGATCGATTTGATGATCTCTTCCATACTGCATTGCCATTCGCGCCAGCACAGGCGCTTTGACCAGCTGCTGAAGCTTTAAATTGCCATGAGCATTGCCGGTCAGTAACTGAATCGCGAACTGGTCGGCGGCAAGCTCATCGGCATCTTTGTCTAGCCCGTCGCCTTCCTTGATTTCATCATCGACAATCGTTCCATTTGTACCGACATGACCCAAGGCAATATGCCCAAGCTCATGTGCCAAATGGAAAAGCAAGAAGCCGCTTTTTCGATTATTAGAAAGCACAATCGATGGCCGGCCATTGATTGCCATGGCGATTCCATCCATTTTTCGGCCAAGCAGAGGTGTAGCCAAATGGATGACGGGGATGCCAATGCTCCAACAATAGTCGAGTAACGCAGACAAACCTACCCAAGGAGCGCCCGACAAAAGCAAGTGCTCGCGAATCGCCAGTGCGTCCGGTGGAGGCGGAACAAATTGAGTGTCTAGCGCAGCAAGCGCGAGGCGGGAGGCGCTGCGAGCTAAGGCAACCGCAAGATTCACATCTGCTTCAGAGGTTTTGGCAGACTTTTTGAATCGCTTATCCGCTGGTAGGTCGAACTCAATCCGCGGAGGCGTCTCGCTGAAAGGACGCATACGCAAACTTAATGCTTTGGCTAAATAGACCTTGGCCTGCTGCACACCTGAAGGTGACGCCTCGACCTCATCTGTCCACCAGTCAGGCAGCAGAAGAGCGAGCTTTCTTTTCGAAATGCCCTGCTTGTCTAAGGCGGAGTAAAGATTCTGAACTGTGGTCATAGATCCCTCCTCCCTAGAATGGCATCACATGAAATGGGTCGCTCAAGCAGTAGACATCATGTCTTGCCGCAAAACTCACGGGACAGTATAGATTCTTTGTAGCAGTTGCAAGGTATGCGAGATGCGGGCCATGCCGCTCGTCGTAGTCAGCCAGCGCCACCACCAGATCACATTTTTTTCGAGTTGAAATTGCACCTCTCCCTTTTTAGCCGGTAGATGCGCTGGCAACCACGGTGTCTCGCCCAGAAATAGGTTCAACCCTTATCCAGGACGAGACACAGCCCACAAAAGCCAGAGCATCGCGGCTCTCTCATTTTGAGCCTGCAGATTTTTCCAGCGTCCAGCCCAGCACATCCAAGGCGTCACAACCATCTTGGATCAACATGTGTGCAGCATTGGCGAAATGCTCCAGGTCGTGTCCTTCGGCTTCTTTGACGCATAGGCAGGTGACGCTGTTGAGCAGATTACGTGCAGCTTTGAGTCGGTGAACGGCGGTTTCAAGAAGATCGGAAGCGCGGGCCTCGGTGTCGATATACAGCGTTGGGCCGACACTGAAGTTGCCTTGCAGGGGATGGTATTTGGGCATGACTTGAATCTCATCTGATAAGTGCCCCCACCTTTTCGCGGCTAAACGAATTAGGTGGTAGCTGTACGCGGGTTAGCCGACCGGACAGATGAACCCGGCACACCAGGAGGTGTCCCACGCACAGCCACCATAGACATGTAGATTCTAGGCAGCAAAAAGCGCCGCGATTATACGGGCGCTTGTGCATCATCTGTTACGACCGGCTAAAGTCGATCGCCGATTCGTCGGCGACGGGCAAACTATAAGCGAGCCTCCAGCGAAGCAAAACCCGGTTTATGCGTCTCGGAGACTTCCTACACCTTTCTCGGACATGGCCTCATTCGTTGATATTTACCGCAATCAATGGACTTAATTTCATTTCTTACAGATACAAAAAAGCCGACATCACTGTCGGCTTTTTCATGGGTCACTGCTTGGGCGCTTCAGCCGGTTTCGGTGCCGGATCGTCGAACAGATTCAACCGTTCGCGCAGCTCGTGAGCCGGCAGTGGCTCCTTGTCCGCCGGCAACGCGTTCGGATCTACCGGTGTGGCCGGCGGCGCATCCGGAGCCGCAGGTGGGGTATCCGGAGTAGGTTCTGCGCCTTGCGAACCTTCAATCGCACGCTGGGCTTTCTTGGTCAGCACGACGATGTCGATACGGCGGTTGACCGGGTTGAACGGATGCTCGCGATCAAACAGGGCCGACGAGGCATAACCCACCACCCGCGCCACTTGCGCATCCGGATAACTGCCCGCCACCAGCGCCCGGCGAGCGGCGTTGGCTCGGTTGGCCGACAACTCCCAGTTACCGAAATCACCCTGGCCGCTATATGGCTTGGCATCGGTGTGACCACTGATGCTGATCTTGTTCGGCACCGCCTTGATGGTGTCGGCCATGGCCAGCAGGATGTCTTCGAAATACGGTTTCAGGCGTGCACTGCCGGAGTCGAACATCGGCCGGTTCTCGGCATCCACGATCTGGATGCGCAAACCGTCCGGAGTGATTTCGAACAGGATCTGATCTTTGAATTTCTGCAGCTGCGGATTTTCTTCAACCTTGTTCTGCAACTCTTGCAGCAACAGTTCGAGGCGCTCCTTCTCCACCATTTCGGCCATGCCTTCGACCTGTTCCGCGTCGACGGTCACTTTGTCCGGTTGTGGCTGGGACTTCACCTCTGGGTTAAGGGTGTTTTCCGGCGCCAACTCTGGCGTGCCGCCCAGATCGATGATGTACGGCGTGCCGCTTTCGGTGAAGCCGATCGGGTCCTTGAAGTAACCGGCGATGGCGAGTTTCTGCTCCGGCGTTGCCGTGGACAGCAGCCACAGCACCAGGAAGAACGCCATCATCGCCGTGGCGAAGTCGGCGAAGGCGATTTTCCACGCCCCCCCGTGATGCCCGCCGCCATAGCGCTTGACGCGCTTGATGATTATCGGCTGATTGTTCTCCATGACTTAACGACCACGAACCGCTTGTTCCAGCTCGGCAAAGCTAGGACGGTGCGCCGGGTACAGAACCTTGCGCCCGAACTCCACGGCCAGCGATGGCGGCATGCCGGACGCCGAAGCGACCAGCGAGGCCTTGATGGCTTCGTAGATGTTCAATTCCTCCTTGGCGTCGTGAGCCAGGGAGTGGGCCAGCGGGCCGAAGAAGCCGTAGGCGGCGAGAATACCGAAGAAGGTACCGACCAGAGCCGCACCCACGTGCAGGCCGATGGACTTCTGGTCGCCATCGCCCAGGGAAGCCATGGTCACCACGATACCCAGTACCGCGGCGACGATACCGAAACCGGGCATGCCATCGGCAATGCCATTGACGGCATGGGAAGGGTGCTCCAATTCCTCCTTGAGGCTGAACAGCTCCATGTCGAACAGGCCTTCGAGCTCATGGGGCGCCATGTTGCCGGAGGACATGATGCGCAGGTAATCGCAGATAAACGCGGTCATGCGTTCGTCCTTGAGGACCGACGGGTACTTGGCGAAGATCGGGCTCGCGGCGGCATCTTCGATGTCGCCTTCGATGGCCATCATGCCTTCGCGGCGGCTCTTGTTGAGGATCTCGTAGATCAGGCCCAGCACTTCCAGGTAAAAACCATGATTGAAGCGCGAACCGAACATGCTCAGGGACTTCTTGAGCACGTGCATCGTCATGTAGCCGGGGTTGGCCTGGAGGAATGCGCCAAGAGCCGCACCACCGATAATCATGACCTCGAAGGGCTGGATCAGGGCGGCGATTTTGCCATGTGAGAGCACGTATCCGCCGAGCACGCTCGCGAATACGACGATGATGCCGATTATTTTAGCCATAGGTAGGAGAGCACTTACTGAGTCGGGTTCAAGGTCATATTCGGAAGTTAATAAATCTCTTCTTCTACTTATCGGCAAAACTGCGCCAGACTAAAGGCAGTTCAGGCGAAAAGCCAATTTGACCCACTTCGGGCCCAGGTAATGTTGATGATGATCGCCTCCAGACATGGTTAACGAAACGAACGTCCCAACTCCAAAACCCACCACACTCGAAGGCTGGATCAAGCTTCTGGATGGCGTGCGCCTGCCGATTCCCCAGGACAGTCACGACCGTGTCTGCCGGGCGATACGCGACAGCCGCAGCTCACTGCGTGACATCGCCGAATTGATGCAGGACAGTCCGGCCCTGGCCTTGAGCGTGATTCGTGAAGCCAACCGGCACACCCACGGCAGCATGAGCGAGCCTGCGGAAAACCTTGAAATCGCGATCAACCGCCTCGGCCTCAAGCGCACCGAAGAATTGCTTGAGCGCCTGCCCGTCTTGTCCATGGACGCGATTCCAAAAGCCCTGCGCCAGTTGCAGATGATCAGCCAGCACGCCACTCAACAGGCCAACGGTTTTTTTGCCAGCCGCCTGGCGCGCCTGTGGCAGGACATCCATTGGGGCAGCTTGTTGTTTCTGTCGCCGCTATGGCCTTTGGCCCTGGCGCATCCGCAACTGCTCGAAGACTGGGAACTGCGGGTAATCCATAAAGGCGAGCCGGCGCACAAAGTTGAAAAGCAATTGTTCGGCATGCGCCTGCTGGACATCAGCCTGGCTCTGGTGGATCTCTGGTGCCTGCCGATCTGGGTTCAGCAAGGCTATCGATTGCTGCTCAGCGAGCAACGTGAACTGGTGAAAGTCCTGCGCATTGCCCGCGACAGCGAGCATCCGTTGCGCCAGCAGAACCGCCTGGACGACGATCCGACCCTGCGCCGTTGGCTCAATCAGCCGGCCAACACGGTGCTGCTGGCCAACGGCCTGGCGCTCTCGGCACAGCAAGCCTGGGTCAGCCCACACAGTCGGCGCTGGCAATACCTGACCAGTCTTTATCTGCAAATGCCGATGGACGAAGTGCAGCAGCAACTGCATCAACAGGCGGCCAACAGTGCGCGCCATCATGCCATGCCCGACCTGTGGCACCCGGCCGTCGCGCTGATCTGGCCGTGGGGCACGAACCGAATCCACGCAGGCCTGCTGCCCGCCCCGGCGCCGACCGCCGAAGACCTGGCAAAATGGCGCAAACAATGCGCCGAGCTGCTGCTCGAGCCCAGTCGCTTCACCAACGCCATGCACTTGACCACCTCCGCCCGGGATGCGCTGGTCGCGTGCGGCATGCGTCGGGTGATGATCCTGATGGCCGACCGCACTCACGCCAATCTGCGGGTACACCAGACCGCCGGACTGCCGAAGGAAGTGGCCGGACTGAATTTCGCGGTCAACCAGAGCACCGTCCTGCAGCGCTTGCTCGCGCAACAGGCTCAGGTGCGCCTGACACCGGTCAATAACGCTCAGTTCTCCGCCCTGCTGCCCAACAGCCTGCGTTCGCAGTTCAGTGGCGAACACCTGATGCTGCGTTCTCTGGTCAACAATGGCCGGGTGATCATGATCGTCGTGGCAGATCAGGGTGGCGGGCCGTTTTCGGACATTACCGTACAAGCCTTTGGCAAAACCGCGCAGTGCATCGAGAAAGCCCTGCATAACTTTAGCCGCCGCGGCCAATAGCGCTGCGCTACAATCCTCCCTTTTGTGCCCTGGAGACCTCACATGTCTGACTTCTCTGGCTTGCCGCTGGTGATCGAACCGAGCGACTTGCTCCCTCGCCTCGAGTCCCGCGAATTGATTCTGGTGGACCTGACCAGCAGCGCTCGCTACACCGAAGGGCATATTCCCGGTGCGCGGTTTGTCGATCCTAAACGCACGCAGCTCGGCCAGGCGCCCGCGCCGGGGCTGATGCCGCCGCAAGCGGCGCTCGAAGCCTTGTTCGGTGAGCTGGGACACAACCCCGGCGCGGTCTACGTGGTGTATGACGACGAAGGCGGCGGCTGGGCCGGGCGTTTTATCTGGCTGCTGGATGTCATCGGCCACAGCAAGTACCACTATCTCAACGGCGGCCTGCCGGCCTGGCTTGCGGAAGGTTCGCCCATGTCGATCCAGATCCCGCCTGCTGTGGGAGGCCCGGTTGCATTGACCTTGCACGATGAACCCACCGCCACCCGTGAATACCTGCAAAGCCGTCTCGGCGCTGCCGACCTGGCGATCTGGGACGCACGCGGACCGCTGGAATACTCCGGCGAGAAAGTGTTGGCGGCCAAGGGCGGGCACATTCCTGGTGCGGTGAATTTCGAATGGACCGCGGGCATGGACAAGGCGCGTAACCTGCGCATCCGTACCGACATGCCGCAGATCCTCGAACAACTGGGGATCAGCAAGGACAAAGAAGTGATTACCCACTGCCAGACTCACCACCGCTCTGGCTTCACCTACCTGGTGGCCAAGTCCCTCGGATATCCGCGGGTCAAAGGCTACGCCGGTTCCTGGGGCGAATGGGGCAACCATCCCGACACCCCTGTAGAGAATTAAGGTTTTAAGGACAGTTAATGAACAAGCGTCTGTTTATCGTCAGCCAGTACCTGCTGCCACACAACTTGCTCTCGCGACTGGCCGGCTGCATCGCCGAATGCCGCGTGCGCTGGTTCAAGAATGCCTTCACCGCCTGGTTTGCCAAGCGTTATCAGGTGAACATGTCCGAGGCACTGGTCGAGGACCTGACCGCCTACGAGCACTTCAATGCCTTCTTCACCCGTGCCCTGAAAGACGGCGCCCGCCCTCTGGATGAAACCCCGGGCGCCATCCTCAGCCCGGCCGACGGTGCGGTCAGCCAGCTTGGTCCGATCGAGCATGGTCGTGTGTTCCAGGCCAAAGGCCACAGCTTCAGCGTGCTGGAACTGCTGGGCGGCGACGCGGCCAATGCCGCGCCGTTCATGGGCGGTGATTTCGCCACCATTTACCTGTCGCCCAAGGACTACCACCGCGTGCACATGCCGCTGGCCGGCACGCTGCGCGAGATGATCTACATCCCGGGCCGCCTGTTCTCGGTCAACCAGACCACCGCTGAAAACGTACCGGAACTGTTCGCCCGCAACGAGCGTGTGGCGTGCATTTTTGACACCGAGCGCGGGCCGATGGCCGTGGTGCTGGTGGGCGCGATGATCGTGGCGTCGATCGAAACCGTATGGGCCGGCCTGGTCACACCGCCGAAACGCGAGCTGAAGACCTTCCGTTACGACGAAGCCGCCCGTGCACCGATTCACCTGGAAAAAGGTGCGGAACTGGGACGCTTCAAGCTGGGTTCGACCGCTGTCGTGCTGTTCGGGCCGGATCAGGTGAAATGGGCTGAAGAACTGGCGGCAGGTTCGCCGGTGCGGATGGGTCAGGGCATGGGCTCGCCAAAAGCCTGATAGAACACCGACACTGTAGGAGCGAGCTCGCTCGCGATGAACCTGAGAGCGACGCGGGCATTCAGAACCCCCGCGTCATCGTTGACGACCATCGCGAGCAGGCTCGCTCCTACAGTTGTTTTGCGGTGTTACAGCTGGCCGTCGCGATCGCGGAAGCCCAGCAGATACAGCACGCCATCGAGCCCCAGGGTGGAGATCGCCTGCTTGGCCGACTGCTTGACCAGCGGCTTGGCACGGAACGCCACGCCCAACCCGGCAATCGCCAGCATCGGCAAGTCATTGGCGCCGTCGCCGACCGCAATGGTCTGCTCCAGACGCAAGCCTTCCTTGTGCGCCAACTCCTTTAACAGGTCAGCCTTGCGCTGCGCATCGACAATCGGCTCGATCGCCACGCCGGTGACCTTGCCATCGACCACTTCCAGTTCATTGGCGAATACATAATCGATGCCCAGCTTCGCTTGCAATTGCTTGGCGAAGTAGGTGAAGCCGCCCGACAGAATGGCCGTCTTGTAGCCCAGACGCTTGAGCTCGGCGAACAAGGTTTCGGCACCTTCGGTCAGACGCAGCGAGGCGCCGATCGAATCCAGCACACCGACATCCAGCCCCTTGAGCAAGGCCAGGCGTTCTTTGAAGCTGGCGCGAAAATCCAGTTCTCCGGCCATCGCCCGCTCGGTGATTTCCGACACCTTGTCGCCGACGCCAGCGGCCTTGGCCAGTTCATCGATGACTTCGGCTTCGATCAGGGTCGAGTCCATGTCGAACACTGCCAGACGACGGTTGCGACGGAACAGCGAATCTTCCTGGAAGGCGATGTCGACGTTCAGCTCTTGGGCCACACTGAGGAACTCGGCCCGCAGCGCCTGCGGATCAGCCGCTTCGCCGCGCACGGAAAACTCGATGCAACCCTTGCCTTTGTCGGCCGGCGTATCCAGTGGCATGCGCCCGGACAGACGATCGATGTGATCGATGTTCAGGCCGTACTTGGCAGTGATCGAGCTCACGGCCTGCAATTGGCCGGCGGTCACTTTGCGGGTCAGCAGGGTCACGATGTGGCGTTTTTTACCCTGGTTGCCCACCCACTGCCGATAATCCTCTTCGGACACCGGCGTGAAACGCACCTGTTGATCGAGCTCATAGCCCTTGAACAGGATGTCCTTGAGGACCGACTTGCCCTGTTCGGTGTCAGGAATTTCAACCAGGATGCCAAACGACAGCGTGTCGTGGATCACCGCCTGACCGATGTCGAGAATGTTCACACCACCCCGGGCCAGAACGCCGGTAATGGCCGCGGTCAGACCCGGACGGTCCTCACCAGTGATGTTTATCAGGACGATTTCGCGCAAGGCGCACCCCCGCAGGTGGAAAAAAACCGCATTCTACCCACTTTCAGTGACCATCGGGCACCGTGAGCGCTTTGACGGTCTAGGGCCTGTCGCTATACTGCGCGTCAACTTCACGGACAAAAGAGCCGAGCTCAAGTGAACCGGCCCACGCCAGTAAAAACCGATAACTTCTTTCTGCTGATCTTCCGGGCACTGCGCCATCGCCGTGTACCGATTGCATTGCGCATCGCCAGCCATAACGTGATCCTGGTCGCCCTGGCCCTGGTCATCTATGCCGGCGTGATGGGCCTGCAGTTCAAGCAGGCCATGCACGAGCAGGCGGATGCGCTGGGCGAAAGCCTGACCACGCAGACCGCCACGTCGGCCACCGAGCTGTTGGTGTCCAACGACATCCTCAGCCTCAATGTGCTGCTCAACAACCTGACCAAGAACAAGCTGGTTGCCCACGCGGCCATCTACAGCATGGACAACCGCATCCTTGCCGAGTCCGGTCAGCGCCCCAAGCACGGCCTGCTGGGCGAGGCTGAAGGCATCTACCAGAGCAAGATCACGTTCCAGGACGTGACCGCCGGTCAACTGCGCATCAGCCTCGACATGGATCAGTTCCAGCAGCCGATGACCATCAGCTTGCAAAGCATGGGCATTCTGAGCGCCATTCTGCTGGCCTTGTCCCTGGCCTTTAGCCTGCGCCTGGGTCGACACCTCTCCACGCCTCTCCTGCAATTGCGGGTGTGGCTGCGCAATATCGACGAGTACACCCCGGCCACCGACCGTCAGGACGAGATCGGCGACCTGGCGCGCCAACTGCACACCAACTTCGCGCCAGAACCGGCCGAACCTGAGCCTGTGCCGGAACCCGAATTCGACGACGGCGATTACGACGATGCCGAACCTGGCTTCGAAATACGCAACCTGCGGGACCCGAGTTTCGACGAAAGCCGCCCGGTGCCTGCAATGAAAGCAGCCCCACGCCGTACGGTCAGCACCGCCGAAGACGATGATGACGATGCATTCGCTGATCTTCTCGATGAGTCGCCGGACAACGCCTCAAAGCCATTGGGCAAACCCGTGGTGCCCAACGTACCGCAGCACAGCGCGATTCTGGCTGTTCAGCTGGGCTCCCAGGAACAACTGCGGCGCCTGCCCCGTGCTCGACTGGAAGAACTGCTCAAGCGCTACCGCGACTGCCTCGACCAGGCCGCCTCGCTCTACCAGAGCGAACTGCACACGCTGAACGATGGCAGCACGCTGATGCTGTTCCACACCGAAGACAGCGGCGACGACTACCTGACCAACGCGATCTGCTGCGGTGAACTGCTGCGGGCGCTGGGCCATCAGTTGCAGATTGAAGTCGCCGACAGCGGCATTACCCTGCAATTGCAGCTGGGCCTGACCCTGGGCGACGATTTGTTCGGCCTGAGCCAGATCGACCTGTTGCTGACCGACCCTGCCCAGGACGCCCTGGCCTTGTCGCAACACAGCCGCAACCTGCTGCTGGTGGAGCGCAAGATCAGTGATGATGCGCTGATCCGTCAACGCGCACGAATCCGGCCGATTGCCAGCCCTGAAGGCGCGTGCTGTGTGGAACGCTTGATGGAGCCTTATCCATCGATGCTGGAGCGGCAGCTGGCGCGGATGCATGAGCGCCGGGCTTAACCAATAGCCCAACAATAAAAAAGCCCGCAGATGTTCACTCGTCTGCGGGCTTTTTTGTTGCCTGTTCCGGCCTCTTCGCGGGCAAGCCCGCTCCCACAATGGACCATGGCGTTCTCAGATTTGGAGTACAACCCGGAACCCTGTGGGAGCGGGCTTGCCCGCGAAGAGGCCAGGACAGACACCAGAGATTTCATCCTGCAGAAACAACAAGGCCCGCATCAATGCGGGCCTTGTTTTGAATCCATCCAGGCTTAGAAGCGGAACACTTCCATATCCGTGCGAATCGGTGCTGCCATCGGAATCTTCGGCTGCTTTTCCGCTCCCGCGGCAGGTGCCGCGGGCTTGGCTGCAGGCTTTTTCGGGGCTTCGGCGATTGGTGGCTGGTTGGCCAGTGGCTTAAGCGCGACCGACAACTGCTCAGCGAGCTTCTGCAACAACACACCCTGGGCCTGAACCTGGGCCGCCGTGTTGCCGGCGTGTTGCTCCTGAAGATGAATGATGCGGTTATCGCGCACCTGACCACGGCGGTCGATCAGACGCCATTGGGCATCGAGGATCGCCGGTTGCTGCTCACCCGAATCGAGGCGGGTGATGGTCAACAGCACCTGAACATCCGGGGTGAAGCCTGTGGTTGCCGGTGCCAGAACCACGCGCTGGCTGTCCAGATGCCCAGCGACCTGACGCAGCAACAGCTGATCGATGTCCGAAGACAGGCTCCCCGCCCAACGACCGTCAACCGAGGCTTGCAGGCTGCCATCGGGTTGACGTTGCAACAGGGTTTCGCGCTGCAGGTAGTCAGCAACGGTTACCGGGCCCAGCAATACAGCCATGCCCGCGCTTTGCGCAGGCTGAACCGGACTTCCGCTGTCCAGTTGATACAGCGACACCGGCTGGTGAACGCTGCAACCCGCCAGGCCAAGAACGCCAGCGAGCATCAAAATAAAAGGAAGGCGCAGAGCAGTCATCGTCCCATCCAGGTGATCGCCACAAGGCTGATCACAGTGAAAATACTCAATAAATATGAAGAACGCTCGGCCACGCCGGCGCTTGAAAGGCCATATCATCCGTGAATATGCGTTCCGACTCCAGCGCCAAAGCGTCGATCTACGCGTTAAATCGAAGATCAAGCGCTCTGGGACGCCTAATTGAGATCAATTGAGGTTTTCGACGAGCAGCGCATCTACCCTCTGGAAGCCACGTGGCAACTTGTTACCACGACGTCCACGCTCACCTTTGTAGTGTTCGAGGTCGTCCGCTTTCAGTGACAAGGTACGTTTTCCGGCCTGCAACACTAACGTGGCGCCTTCCGGTATGACGGCGATGTCCGTGACATACTCTTCGCGACTGGCCACGCGCTCACCGGAAATCCCGATGATCTTGTTGCCTTTGCCCTTACCTAATTGTGGCAGATCGCTGATTTTGAAGATCAGCAGGCGACCTTCGGTGGTCACCGATGCCAGCCAGTTCTGCTCACGATCAGCCACCGGGCGCGGCAGGATCACCTTGGCGTTGTTCGGCAGGCTCAAGAGCGCCTTGCCCGCCTTGTTCTTGGCCTGCAGGTCTTCACCCTTGACCACGAAGCCGTATCCGGCATCGGAAGCGATGACGTACAGCGCATCGTCTTCCGGCATCAGCACGCATTCGAAGCTTGCGCCCGGTGGCGGCGTCAGACGACCGGTCAGCGGTTCGCCCTGGCCACGGGCCGATGGCAACGTATGCGCGGCGACCGAGTAGCTGCGACCGGTGGAGTCGATAAACACTGCAAACTGGTTGGAGCGTCCTGCCGCCAAAGCCTTGAATCCGTCACCGGCCTTGTAGGAAAGCCCGGTGGCATCGATCTCGTGGCCCTTGGCGGAACGAACCCAGCCTTTTTCTGACAGTACAACGGTGACTTTCTCGTTGGGCAGCAGCTCGGTTTCCGTCAGCGCCTTGGCTTCGGCGCGCTCGACGATTGGCGAGCGACGGTCGTCGCCATAGGTTTCGGCGTCCTTGATCAGCTCGCTGCGCACCAGTTTCTTCAGCTTGGCTTCGCTGCTCAGCAAGGCTTGCAGCTTGGCTTGTTCCTTGAGCAGTTCATCCTGCTCGGCGCGCAGCTTCATTTCTTCCAGGCGCGCCAACTGACGCAACCGGGTGTCGAGGATGTAGTCGGCCTGGATTTCGCTCAGGGCGAAGCGCTCGATCAGCTTGGCCCGCGGATGCTCCTCGGTGCGGATGATATGGATCACTTCATCCAGGTTGAGGTAGGCGATCAGCAAACCGTCCAACAGGTGCAGGCGACGCTCGACCTTATCGAGGCGGAATTGCAGGCGGCGACGAACGGTCTGTACGCGGAACTCCAGCCATTCCACCAGCAAGGCGCGCAGGTTCTTCAGCTGCGGCTTGCCATCGAGGCCGATGATGTTGACGTTGACCCGGTAGCTGGACTCCAGGTCGGTGGTGGCGAACAGGTGCTGCATCAGCGCGTCATGATCAACGCGACTGTTGACCGGAATGATCACGATGCGGCAAGGGTTTTCGTGGTCCGACTCGTCGCGCAAGTCCGCGACCTGGGGCGCTTTCGACGGTTTGGCCTGCATCATCGCGGCGATTTGCTCCAGGACCTTGGCCCCGGACACCTGATGCGGCAACGCCGTGACGACGATGTCGCCGTCTTCTACGTGATAGACGGCACGCATGCGCACCGAACCGCGACCGGATTCGTAGATTTTCAGCAGGTCGGCGCGCGGCGTAATGATTTCCGCTTCGGTCGGATAATCCGGACCCTGGATGTGTTCGCAGAGTTGTTCGACGGTCGCCTTCGGCTCATCGAGCAAACGCACGCAGGCACTGGCGACTTCCCGCAGGTTGTGCGGCGGTACATCGGTGGCCATGCCCACGGCGATACCCGTGGTCCCGTTGAGCAGGATGTTCGGCAAACGTGCCGGCAACACCAACGGTTCATCGAGGGTGCCATCGAAGTTCGGGCCCCAATCCGCAGTCCCCTGCCCCAGTTCGCTGAGCAGGACTTCCGAATAGCGCGACAGGCGTGCTTCGGTGTATCGCATGGCGGCGAAGGACTTGGGATCGTCTGGCGCACCCCAGTTACCCTGACCATCCACCAGCGTGTAGCGGTAGCTGAACGGCTGGGCCATCAGCACCATGGCTTCGTAGCAGGCCGAGTCGCCGTGGGGGTGGAACTTGCCAAGCACGTCACCGACGGTACGCGCCGATTTCTTGTGCTTGGAATCAGCGTCCAGACCCAACTCGCTCATGGCGTAGACGATGCGCCGCTGTACCGGCTTCAGGCCGTCGCCGATATGCGGCAAGGCACGGTCCATGATCACGTACATGGAGTAGTTGAGGTAGGCATTTTCGGTGAAGTCAGCCAGCGATCGGCGTTCTACGCCATCTAAGCTGTCTGCAAGGATGTCGCTCATGCGGGCCTCATCGGTTCGTTGTCTGGCGCAGCAGCATGGTGCCACCGCGCTGGGTAAATTCAAGTTTGTTCAATGCGCTCATGCCGAGCAGCACCTGATCGCCATGCAGGCCGGGCGCCACCAGTGCGCGGACATCCCGCAGCACGATGTCGCCCAGTTGCAGGCGGTCGATACGGGTGCGATAGCCCTGGCTCAGGCCATTGGCCGTGCTCAGGGTCACACCGAATCCTTCTTCCAGCTTCAAGCGCTTGGCCAGCTCCGCCGGGATCGCGACATCGGTCGCACCGGTGTCGAGCATGAAGTCCACCGGCTGACCGTTGATCTGGCCGCTGGTGACAAAATGCCCTTGGGCATTGCCAAGCAGTTTCACTTCGACAAAGCCGTCACCCTGCTGCGAGCTGACCACGGCATTGGGATTTTGCTGTCGTTCTTCCCACTGTCCGAAAAACCGCGTCGCCAGAAACAGCGCCGCGCACCAGGCCAGCACCATCAATACCCGACCGGCGCGTTTGCCCGGCGCTTGCTGACTCATGGCTTGGCGCTCCAGCCACCGTCAGGCGCGGCAAAGCGCCAGACGATCGGCCTGACCTCGCCATCGGCACGGGCACCGGTATTGTTGTCGATACCGATCCAGGCGCCCTCGGCGTCCACGACCAGCGCTTCCGCCAGCCCGAACGGTTGTGGATAACGACGATTTTCCTGCAAAGCCTCGTCAGCGTACGACCAGCAACGCTCGACCTTGGCTGTCACCGCATCGCGACGGCAGATCTCGAACGCGTTGCGCTCAAGGGTAAACAGCTTGCCGTTGAACAGCGACAGATCGGCAAAGTCCCGGGGCATCGCTCTGGCGTGGGGAAATTGTGCGGGTTGCATTTCCTTCCCGGCTTCGCTCAGCAGAACACAGCCACCATCGCAGTCCCAAACGGTCTGCTTGCGCTTGATCAGCAGCAACCCGCGACTCTCGCGCTCGGCGGCCAACCACAATTTGTCGCCTTCAGGACTGATCGCCAGGCCTTCGAACAACGCGTTGAAACGCAACAGCATGCCACTGGCCCGCGCCTCGCGAACCATGAGCGGCGAAATCTTCAGCCAGGATGTCGGCCCCGTTGGCGGAATTTGCAACACCGCCGCATGGGCTTCGCTGACGACGTAGCGGTTGCCGGCGTTGTCGCAGGTGATGCCCTCGAAATCCAGGTCACCGCCCCGCACAAATGACGCCAGCCAGGCACGGGAACGCAAGCCCCAGGGCAAACCGCTGTCGGGTGTCGCAGGAACACCGATGCCCACCGCTTCAGCGTGCCAGACGCCATCGCTGGTTTCGAGGCGGTAGATCTGATCGTCGTCTCGGTCGGACACCGCCCACAGATCCTTGCCGCACTGCGCCAGTCCGGACAGGTTGCCGCCGCGCATGCCGTCGACAGCATGTTCGGACAATAGACGCAGCTGCGGTGTCGGCTCGGCAGACACCGCATTCGAGGTCAGCAGCAACGCACACGCCAGGGCAAAGCCCAGACGCATCAGCCCAGAACCTCGGCCAGGTTGCCCTTGGACTCCAGCCAGTTCTTGCGGTCGCCGGCGCGTTTTTTCGCCAGCAGCATGTCCATGATTTCCGTGGTCGCTTCGAAATCGTCCAGCGTCAGTTGCACCAGGCGCCGGGTGTTCGGGTCCATGGTGGTTTCGCGCAGCTGCGGCGGATTCATTTCACCCAGACCCTTGAATCGGGTGACCTGCGGCTTGCCGCGTTTCTTCTCGGCCACCAGGCGATCGAGTATCCCGTCGCGTTCGGCCTCGTCCAGGGCGTAATAGATCTCTTTGCCCAGGTCGATGCGGTACAGCGGTGGCATGGCGACATAGACGTGACCGGCATCGACCAACGCACGGAAGTGCTGGACGAACAAGGCACACAGCAAGGTTGCGATGTGCAGGCCATCGGAGTCGGCGTCGGCGAGGATGCAGATCTTGCCGTAGCGCAGCTGGCTCATGTCCGCCGCGCCCGGATCGACGCCAATGGCCACGGCGATGTTGTGCACTTCCTGGCTGGCCAGCACTTCGCTGCCATCGACTTCCCAAGTGTTGAGGATCTTGCCGCGCAACGGCAGGATCGCCTGGAACTCTTTATCCCGCGCCTGTTTGGCCGAGCCGCCGGCGGAATCACCCTCCACCAGGAACAGCTCGGAACGCATCGGATCCTGCCCGGCGCAATCGGCGAGTTTGCCCGGCAGCGCCGGTCCCTGGGTAATGCGCTTGCGCTCGACCTTCTTGCTGGCCTTCAAACGACGACCGGCGTTGTTGATCGCCAGCTCAGCCAGCATCAGGCCGGTTTCCGGGTTGGCGTTGAGCCACAGGCTGAAGGCGTCCTTGACCACACCGGAAACGAACGCCGCCGCTTCGCGGGACGACAGACGCTCCTTGGTCTGGCCGGAGAATTGCGGTTCCTGCATCTTCATCGACAGCACGAACGCGATGCGCTCCCAGACGTCTTCCGGCGCCAGCTTCACGCCACGCGGCAACAGGCTGCGGAATTCGCAGAACTCGCGCATGGCATCGAGCAAGCCCTGGCGCAGGCCGTTGACGTGAGTACCGCCCTGGGCGGTCGGGATCAGGTTGACGTAGCTTTCCTGCACCGCGTCGCCACCTTCCGGCAACCACAGCAGCGCCCAGTCCACCGCTTCCTTGTTACCGGCCAGGCTGCCGCAGAAGGGCTCGTCCGGCAGGCGCTCGAAGCCGCTGACCGCATCCACCAGATAGGAACGCAAACCGTCTTCGTAATGCCATTCGACTTTCTCGCCGGTGCCTTTGTCTTCGAAGCTGACCAGCAGCCCCGGGCACAAGACAGCCTTGGCCTTGAGCACATGCTTGAGGCGGCTGATGGAAAATTTCGGTGAATCGAAGTATTTCGGGTCCGGGGCAAAGTACACGCTGGTACCGGTGTTGCGCTTGCCGACAGTGCCGACGATTTCCAGTTCGCTGGCCTTGAAGCCGTCGGCGAAGGTCATCTGGTATTCGTTGCCGTCACGCTTCACGCGCACGCGGACTTCGGTCGACAGGGCGTTGACCACCGAAATGCCCACCCCGTGCAGACCGCCGGAGAACTGGTAGTTCTTGTTGGAGAACTTGCCACCGGCATGAAGCTTGGTGAGGATCAGTTCGACGCCCGATACGCCTTCTTCGGGGTGAATGTCCACCGGCATGCCCCGGCCGTCATCGCAGACTTCCAGCGAGTGATCGGCGTGCAGGATGACCTGCACCGATTTGGCGTGCCCGGCCAAGGCTTCATCGACGCTGTTGTCGATGACTTCCTGGGCTAGGTGGTTCGGCCGACTGGTGTCGGTGTACATGCCGGGGCGCTTGCGCACCGGGTCGAGGCCCGAGAGGACTTCGATGGCGTCGGCGTTATAAGAGCTAGCGCTGGGAGTGGCCATGGGGTCTCGTCGTCCTTCAGTGAAAAGCTGTTCAGTGAAAAAAATTCAATATAAAAGGGGTCGTGTCTGCTCTGATATCAAAGCGTCGTGAAATCAATGGCCTGATACAGATCCGCACCGATGCCGGCAAAACTCAGCATCGCCGGGATCTGTGTGGCGAACCCCTGGAAACTATGATCGCCGCCCGCCTGGATACGCAAGGCGCAGGCTCGGTAATACTGCTGGGCGAGGCGATAATCCAGCGTTTCATCTCCGGTCTGCAACCATACCTGATAGCGATGCGGGTCCTGCGGCGGCGGTACTTCCAGCTCGGCCAGGGCCGTCACGTGGTCGTGGGTCAGCTCCCAAGCTTCATCGGTATACAGGTTTTTCTGTGTTCCCAGGAATCCGTCGAACATCCGGTGCGGACTGACGGCAGGGTTGATCAACAGCGCCTTCAGGCCATGGCGCTCGGCCAGGTGAGTCGCATAGTAGCCGCCGAGCGAGCTGCCGACCAGCAATGGCCGACCGAGCTCGGCAATCGCCTGTTCCAGCTGGCCAATGGCCTCGCGGGGATGGTGATGCAGGGCAGGTACACGCAAATGTTCGCTCAGGCCCAGCCGCTCCATCACCTGGCTCAACTGAGTGGCCTTTTTCGACGCAGGCGCGCTGTTGAAACCGTGGATATAAAGGATCGAGCCGGACATTTGAACTCCCTGTGCTTCGGGTAAAGAAGGCGGAGTTTACAGGGTGTCGGGGGAATCGGGGATACATGCAGAACTGAGAGTCGCTTGGGCGGACGTCTTCGCGAGCAGGCTCGCTCCCACATTGGAACGCCCTCCCCCCTTTTCTACAACACCCCCCCCCAACACGCACCCCCCTCTCCCCCCCCCCCCTCCCAACCCCCTCCCCCCCCCCCCCC
>NZ_JBPKAM010000034.1:0-61636 GCF_051216495.1 Pseudomonas baetica
GATTTGTTCGTTGGTAGCGTCGGATGTGGATAAGAGAAAGGGAATACATAATCCCTGTGGGAGCGAGCCTGCTCGCGAAAGCCGCGACGTGGTTTAACGGGCTATTCCGTGCTTACGAAGCTTGCGATAAAGCGTATTGCGACTCACGCCAAGCTGTTCCGCCGTATGCGTCATATGCCACCGCGTATGCTCCAGCGCGTTCAACAGCGCCAGCCGCTCGGCATCCTCCAGCGGACTATCGGACGACTCTTCAACAATCTGCGCCACCACCGGTCGCGCCTGACGGATCATGGCCGGCAAATCCTCCAGCCCGATTCGCCCGCCGTCACACAACGCCGTCAACGTGCGCAGCACATTGCGCAATTGCCGGACGTTCCCCGGCCAGGCAAACGCCAGCAACGCCTCCCGAGCCGGTCCATCGACCAGCACCGTTTCCCCACCCGCCTCTTCGGCCAGCAAGAAGTCGAGCAACTGCGACTTGTCACTGCGATCACGCAACGCCGGCAAAGCGACTTCCAGTCCATTGAGCCGGTAATACAGGTCCTCGCGAAAGCTGCCGTCCTGCACCCGCTCCAACAGATTGCGGTGCGTGGCGCTGATGATCCGCACGTTGATGGCCTGCGGTTCGCCACCGATCGGCACCACCTGGCGATCTTCCAGCACCCTTAACAGCCGTGTCTGCAAGGCCAGGGGCATGTCACCGATTTCGTCGAGGAACAAGGTTCCGCCATCGGCTTGTTGCAGCTTGCCGCGCATGCCTTCCTTGCGCGCCCCGGTGAAACTGCCACCGCGATAACCGAACAGCTCGCTCTCGATCAGGCTTTCCGGAATGGCCGCGCAATTGAGGGCCACGAACGCCTTTTCGGCCCGTTGACTGGCCTGATGGACGGCTTTGGCAAAGGCCTCTTTACCGGACCCGGTTTCACCGTTGATCAGCAGCGGCACATCCCGCTCATAAACTCGCAGGGCCTTGCGGAAATCCCCCTGCAATGCAGCATCGCCCAGGCAAATGCCGGACAATGGCGCCGATTTCTCGATGATCGGACTCGGCGTCAACGGTATCGGCACCCGTCGAGGTTGGCCGCGCAATACGACAAAAAGGCGGCGCCCGTCACGGGTGCGTAGCGGCCAACTGGCGGCGGCGTTGACGCTCGCGCGGCCGAGCAAATCATCCAGGGAGCAGTCGAAAAACGCCTCTACCGGCTTGCCCAGCAAGCCGCCGCGCACATGCCCCAGCAGGTTCAGTGCGCTCTGATTGACCGCGCAAATCCGCCCTTCCCCATCGAACGCCAACAGCCCTTCACTGAACAGCCCGACGGACTCCGCTTGCAAATGAAAGCGCAGCAACCATTGGTTGTCGAAATAGCGCAGGAAATAGCAGCTTTCGATCATCTTCGCCGACAGATTGACCAGGGCCATGGTGTGGAACTGACTCTGGCGCGAGACGTCGTGGCGTGCCGAGGACACATCGAGCACCGCAAGCAGTTCGCCATGAGGGTCGAACACCGGGCTCGCCGAGCAGGTCAGGCCGGTATGGCGACCGCGAAAATGTTCGTCCTGGTGAATCGTCAGCGCCTGGCGCTCCACCAGGCAGGTGCCGATGCCATTGGTGCCTTCGCAGGCCTCGCTCCAGTCGGCGCCGAGCCAAAGCCCGGCACGCTCGAAAATCTTCCGTTCGGCGGGGTCCGTCACGCAGTTGAGGATCACGCCCCGGGCATCGGTCAACAGGACTGCATGCCCGGCGCCGGACAGCTGCTGGTGCAGGCTGGTCATCTCGTTGCCAGCGATGTGCAGCACTTGCTGCAAGCGTTCACGACTTTCGAGCAAGCGACCATGCTCCAGCACCGTCGGTGCCATGGTCAGGGCAGGATCGAGATGGTAGTCCTCAAGACAGCGCAGCCAGGAACGAGCGATAGACGGATCGCTGCCAGGGCCGTGCAGATGGGTTTTGCCCTGGGTTACGGTCAACACTTGCTGGGCATGGCGACTCAAATGACTGTCGTGCATTTCTTATTATTCTCCCCGGGGCTCGGCGACCCGTGCGTGAGGTGATGCCCGAGCATCCTCCAGCCTAGCCCGCATTGCAATGCTGGCAAGACCGGGCCGTCACAGCCTGTGCCAGAAACGGTACAAAGTGTCACCCAGGCTGTACCGAAAGCGTCACATCCACGGTCCGTCCGTCCGACAAAAAATGCGCAAGACCTTGATTTATCTGAGCTACGGGGCGATGGCCCGGCCTTTGCTCTACGCTTATACAAGCGCACATGCGCCTCTCTTATAAGTACAAAAGCCAAGGAGAAAACATCATGCGTTACGCTCACCCCGGTACTGAAGGCGCTATCGTTTCGTTCAAAGCCAAATACGGTAACTACATCGGCGGCGAGTTCGTCGCGCCTGTCAAAGGTCAGTACTTCACCAATACATCGCCAGTGAATGGCCAACCGATTGCCGAATTCCCCCGTTCCACGGCCGAAGACATCGACAAGGCCCTGGACGCTGCCCACGCGGCGGCCGATGCCTGGGGCGCCACGTCCGTCCAGGCACGCTCCCTGATCCTGCTGAAAATCGCCGATCGCATCGAACAGAACCTGGAAACCCTGGCACTCACCGAAAGCTGGGACAACGGCAAGGCCGTTCGCGAAACCCTCAACGCCGACATCCCGTTGGCTGCCGACCACTTCCGCTACTTCGCTGGTTGCCTGCGTGCCCAGGAAGGCAGCGCCGCCGAAATCGACGGCAACACCGTGGCCTATCACATCCATGAACCGCTGGGCGTGGTCGGGCAGATCATTCCGTGGAACTTCCCGATCCTGATGGCGGCCTGGAAACTCGCTCCGGCGCTGGCTGCCGGTAACTGCGTGGTACTCAAGCCCGCCGAGCAAACCCCGCTGGGCATCAGCGTGCTGGTCGAACTGATCGGCGACCTGCTGCCACCGGGCGTGCTGAACGTCGTGCAAGGCTTCGGCAAAGAGGCCGGTGAAGCGCTGGCCACCAGCAAACGCATCGCCAAGATCGCCTTCACCGGCTCGACCCCGGTCGGCTCGCACATCATGAAATGCGCGGCCGAAAACATCATTCCGTCCACCGTGGAGCTGGGTGGCAAATCGCCAAACATCTTCTTCGAAGACATCATGCAGGCGGAACCAACCTTCATCGAGAAGGCCGCCGAGGGCCTTGTGCTGGCGTTCTTCAACCAGGGCGAAGTCTGCACCTGCCCTTCCCGTGCATTGGTGCAGGAGTCGATCTACGACGAGTTCATGCAAGTGGTGATGAAGAAGGTCCTGCAAATCAAACGCGGCGACCCGTTCGACACCGACACCATGGTCGGCGCCCAGGCGTCCGAACAGCAATTCGACAAAATCCTTTCGTACCTGGAAATCGCCAAGGGCGAAGGCGCCGAGCTGCTGACCGGCGGCAAGGTGGAAAAACTCGAGGGCAACCTGGCGACCGGGTATTACATCCAGCCGACCCTGCTCAAGGGCACCAACAAAATGCGTGTGTTCCAGGAAGAAATCTTTGGCCCGGTGGTGAGCATCACCACCTTCAAGGACGAAGCCGAAGCCCTGGCCATCGCCAACGACACCGAGTTCGGCCTGGGCGCCGGCCTCTGGACCCGCGACATCAACCGCGCCTATCGCATGGGCCGCGCCATCAAGGCCGGTCGTGTGTGGACCAACTGCTACCACCTGTACCCGGCGCACGCCGCGTTCGGTGGCTACAAGAAGTCCGGCGTCGGCCGTGAAACCCACAAAATGATGCTCGACCACTATCAGCAGACCAAAAACCTGCTGGTGAGCTACGACATCAATCCGCTGGGCTTCTTCTAAAAACCGGGGCGATTCAGGGTATCCCTGCGTCGCCCTTCCAGCCGCTTTCGCGAGCAGGCTCGCTCCCACAATGTGAAATGCGTTCTCCTGCTCGCGAAGGCATCCGCCATGACACACCCAATACCGCCCTGCCGCTCTGGCACGGGCTTCGCATGCCTGTTCCAAACATAAACGTCGCACCCGAAAGTCCAAATGTTCGAACAATAAAAAATAGAGAGGACTTATGACTATTTCTTCCACACAGCTCAAACCCACACTCGGCACCCTGCATTTATGGGGCATTGCCGTCGGCCTGGTTATTTCCGGCGAATACTTCGGCTGGAGTTACGGCTGGGGCACCGCAGGGACCCTGGGTTTTCTGGTCACGGCCTTGATGGTCGCAACCATGTACACCTGCTTCATCTTCAGCTTTACCGAATTGACAACGGCGATTCCCCATGCGGGCGGGCCGTTTGCCTACAGTCGGCGGGCCTTTGGCGAAAGAGGCGGATTGATCGCAGGCATCGCCACCCTGATCGAATTCGTCTTTGCGCCCCCCGCCATTGCCATGGCCATCGGCGCTTATCTGAATGTGCAATATCCAGAACTGGACCCGAAAATCGCCGCGGTAGGTGCCTACTTCGTGTTCATGACCCTCAATATTCTTGGTGTCAGCATTGCCGCCACCTTTGAATTGGTGGTCACCGTCCTGGCCGTCGCGGAATTGCTGGTGTTCATGGGCGTGGTGGCGCCGGGCTTCAGCTTCAGCAATTTCGTGCTCAATGGCTGGTCGGGCTCCAACGAATTCACCCTAGGCTCCATTCCCGGCATTTTCGCCGCCATTCCCTTCGCAATCTGGTTCTTTCTCGCCATCGAAGGTGCGGCCATGGCGGCAGAGGAAGCCAAGGACCCGAAACGCACGATTCCCAAGGCCTATGTCAGCGGCATTCTTACCCTGGTATTCCTGGCCATCGGCGTGATGGTGATGGCCGGTGGTGTCGGCGACTGGCGCCAGCTCTCCAACATCAACGATCCGCTGCCCCAGGCGATGAAAGCAGTGGTGGGCAATAATTCGACCTGGATGCACATGCTGGTCTGGATCGGCCTGTTCGGCCTGGTGGCCAGTTTCCACGGGATCATTCTCGGCTATTCGCGACAGTTCTTTGCCCTGGCCCGCGCCGGCTACCTGCCTCGCGGCCTGGCGAAACTCTCGCGCTTCCAGACACCGCACCGGGCCATCCTGGCCGGTGGTGTGATCGGCATCGCGGCGATTTACAGCGACGGTCTGGTCAATCTACAGGGCATGAGCCTGACAGCGGCGATGATCACCATGTCGGTGTTTGGCGCCATCGTGATGTACATCATCAGCATGTTGAGCCTGTTCAAGCTGCGTAAAACCGAGCCGCATCTGGAGCGCACCTTCCGCGCCCCGGGTTATCCGATCGTGCCGGGGATCGCACTGTTTCTGGCGCTGGTGTGCCTGGTGGCGATGGCCTGGTTCAACACCTTGATCGGCATGATCTTCCTCGGCTTCATGGTCGCCGGTTATCTGTATTTCCAGCTGACCGCCCGGCAACGTTCCGAGGCGCCAGTGGACGCTATGCTCGAAGGTATATAAATGCACCGGCGCCGGGCCGAAAGCCCGGTGCCTGCCATATTGAAGTGCACACCCATTCCCTGTGGGAGCGAGCCTGCTCGCGAATGCTTCACCGAGGTGTAATGTTGGACCGAGTCGCCTGCTTCGCGAGCGGGCTCGCTCCCATAGGGTTAGCGGTGTATTTGAGTCTTGTCAGAATCAGGAGCCTCCATGGCCGTATTTGCCCATTCCATCGGCGCCCAGACCTATCGCTTCGACAGCCTCAAGGATGTGATGGCCAAGGCCAGCCCGGCGCGCTCCGGGGACTTTTTGGCCGGTGTCGCCGCTCTCAACGATGGCGAACGTGTTGCCGCGCAAATGGCGTTGGCTGACACTCCGTTGAGCTACTTCCTACAGGAAGCACTGATTCCTTACGAAACCGACGAAGTCACCCGCCTGATCATCGACACCCACGACAAACAGGCTTTCGCGGTGGTCAGTCACCTGACCGTTGGCGGATTTCGCGATTGGCTGCTCAGCGATGCCGCCGACGAACAGGTTCTACGCGCCCTCGCCCCCGGCCTGACCCCGGAAATGGTGGCTGCCGTATCGAAAATCATGCGAGTGCAGGATCTGGTGCTGGTGGCTCAGAAGATCCGCGTGGTTACGCAGTTCCGCGGCACCCTCGGCCTGCGCGGGCGGTTATCCACACGCCTGCAACCCAACCATCCAACCGACGAACCAGCCGGTATCGCCGCCAGTATTCTCGATGGCCTGCTGCACGGTAACGGCGACGCCATGATCGGGATCAATCCGGCCACCGACAGCATCGCCTCGATCTGCGCCTTGCTGGAAATGCTCGACGCGATCATCCAGCGCTACGAAATTCCGACCCAGGCCTGCGTGTTGACTCACGTCACCACCTCGATTGAAGCGGTCAATCGCGGCGTTCCACTGGACCTGGTGTTTCAGTCGATCGCCGGCACCGAGGCGGCCAACGCCAGCTTCGGGATCAATCTGAACGTACTGAAAGAAGGTTACGACGCCGGATTGAGCCTCAATCGCGGCACCCTCGGGCAAAACCTGATGTATTTCGAAACCGGCCAGGGCAGCGCGCTGTCGGCCAACGCCCACCACGGCGTCGATCAACAGACCTGCGAAACCCGGGCCTACGCTGTGGCACGGCATTTCAATCCGTTTCTGGTGAACACCGTCGTAGGGTTCATCGGCCCGGAATACCTCTACAACGGCAAACAAATCATCCGCGCCGGCCTCGAAGACCACTTCTGCGGCAAGCTGCTGGGCGTACCGATGGGCTGCGACATCTGTTACACCAACCATGCCGAGGCCGACCAGGATGATATGGACACCTTGCTGACCCTGTTGGGCGTGGCCGGGATCAACTTCATCATGGGCATCCCCGGCTCCGACGACATCATGCTCAACTACCAGACCACTTCATTCCACGACGCGCTCTATGCCCGGCAGACACTGGGACTCAAGCCTGCACCGGAATTCGAACAGTGGCTGGCGAAAATGGGCATCTTTACGCAGCCGGACGGCAAGGTTCTGTTCGGCAACAGTCTGCCACCGGCCTTTCGCCAGGCCTTGGCGCAATTGGGATGAGCGTTGATATGGAAAAATTACCCTTCGATCCGCACAACCCCTGGCAAGAGCTGCGACGCCTGACACCGGCGAGGATTGCCCTGGGCCGCACCGGCACCAGCCTGCCCACCCGCGCTCAACTGGACTTTCAATACGCCCATGCCCAGGCCAGAGATGCGGTGCATTTGCCGTTCGATCACGCCAATCTGCGCTCGCAACTGGCGGAACGTGGGCAACAAAGCCTGTTGTTGCATAGCGCGGCGATTGACCGAAACAGTTACCTGCAACGCCCCGATCTGGGTCGAAAGTTGAGCGCCGAGTCGGCTCAGGCGTTACGTGATCACGCCGCGGCCCATCCGGGCAGAGTCGATTTGGTCATTGTGGTCGCCGACGGTTTGTCAGCATTGGCCGTTCACCGTCATACACTGCCATTTCTGGCACGGCTGGAAGAACAGATCCGCGCGGAAAACTGGTCCGTAGCCCCCGTGGTTCTGGTGGAACAGGGACGCGTTGCGGTGGCTGATGAAATCGGCGAACTGCTGGGCGCAAAAATGACGGTAATCCTGATCGGCGAACGCCCTGGACTCAGCTCGCCAGACAGCCTGGGATTGTATTTCACCTACAATCCCAAGGTCGGCCTGACGGACGCCTACCGTAACTGCATCTCGAACGTGCGCCTTGAAGGACTGAGTTACGGCATGGCGGCACACCGTTTGCTGTACCTGATGCGCGAAGCCTGCCGGCGGCAGCTGTCGGGTGTCAATCTGAAGGACGAAGCGCAGGTTCAGACACTGACGTCAGACGAGGGAGCTGACATGAAGGGAAATTTCCTGCTGAGTCCGCCGCAAGCCTGAATCGCTTCTGCATTGCACTATCGTTCCGTTTTGAGGCAGGATCGACGAACGGCCGCCAGGGTTTCCCGTTGCCGTCCCAGCCTGCAAGACAGCCACTTGAAGACGAGACCTACCATGCGGATTATTCAAGCGACCCTCGAACACCTGGATCTGCTGACCCCGTTGTTCGTCAAGTATCGCGAGTTTTATGGTTCCCTGCCGTATCCGGACTCGTCCCGGGCGTTTCTCGAAAAACGCCTGCGCCGTAAGGAATCGGTGATCTACCTGGCTCTTTCCGATGAAGACGACAACAAGCTGATGGGGTTCTGTCAGCTGTACCCAAGCTTTTCTTCGCTTTCACTGAAGCGCGTGTGGATTCTTAACGATATTTATGTCGCCGAGGACGCCCGTCGCCAGCTGGTCGCCGACCATTTGATCCGTACCGCGAAGAAGATGGCCAAGGAAACCAATGCCGTGCGCATGCGTGTTTCCACCAGCAGCAACAACGAAGTCGCGTGCAAGACCTACGAATCCATCGGATTCAAGGAAGACACCAAGTTCAAGAACTACGTGTTGCCGATCAGCGACGAGTTGTAATGCGCGATCGGATTTACCCTTTGTAGAAGCGAGCATGCTCGCGATGGTCGTGAACGATAACGCGGGAAACCAGGTACTCAGCGGTGTCCTTGGTTCATCGCGAGCAGGCTCGCTCCTACAGGGTTACGGGGTTATTAATTGTCATCAGTCTGCCAATTACCCTCCCGACATCCCCCGCTACAATCTCGACGCGCTTTTCACTTCGCAGAACGTATAATTCCGACCTTTCCGACTTGTAAGAAAAACTACACCCGTCTGTAGGCTTACGCGTAGTCATCCGCACAGGCCCGCCGAGTCGGGCCGTCATCACAGGTGCCGTCCATGGATTTCAACCCGCTCGATCTCGTCCTGCATCTCGATGTTTACCTCGACTTGCTGGTCACCAACTACGGGCCATGGATCTACGCCATTCTATTTCTCGTGATCTTCTGCGAAACCGGCCTGGTGGTCATGCCCTTCCTGCCGGGCGATTCGCTGCTGTTCATCGCCGGTGCCGTGGCGGCCGGCGGCGGCATGGATCCGGTGCTGCTCGGCGGCCTGCTGATGCTCGCGGCGATTCTGGGGGACAGTACCAACTACATCATCGGACGAACGGCGGGCGAACGATTGTTCAGCAACCCGAACTCGAAAATTTTCCGTCGCGACTACTTGCAACAAACCCACGACTTCTACGACAAGCACGGTGGCAAAACCGTGACCCTGGCGCGTTTCCTGCCGATCATTCGCACCTTTGCCCCCTTCGTCGCCGGCGTGGCAAAAATGCCTTACCCACGCTTCTTCGCCTTTAGCGTGCTGGGTACGATTCTCTGGGTCGGTGGCTTGGTCACCCTCGGCTTCTTCTTCGGCAACGTACCGTTCATCAAGTCCAACCTGTCTCTGTTGGTGGTCGGCATCATCCTGCTGTCGCTGGTGCCGATGATCATCGGCGTGATTCGCAGCCGCATTGGCAATGCTGCATCAAAAGCCCACCCGCGCTGACTCACGATGTGGTCCCTGAGCGCCTGGCGACGCCGGCGCACCCTGGCCAGGCACCCGATTGCCGATGACATGTGGCAACGGGTGCGCCGCCACCTGCGGTTTCTCGACGGCATCAGTGCCGCCGAAGACCGGTGGCTGCGCGAAGCCTGCGTCCTGTTCCTGCAAGACAAACACCTGACCGCCCTGCCCGGCGTCGAACTGCATCAGGAACAACGCCTGCTGCTCGCCGCCCAGGCGCAACTGCCCCTCATGCACCTGGGAGATCTGAACTGGTACCAGGGCTTTCACGAAATCATTCTCTATCCCGACGACTTCCTCAGCCCCCAGCGCCATCGTGACGCCAGCGGTGTCGAGCACGAGTGGGACGGTGAACACAGCGGCGAAGCCTGGCAGCAGGGACCTGTCATCCTCGCCTGGCCCGGCGTCATGGCCAGTGGTAACTGGGAAGGCTATAACCTGGTGATTCACGAACTGGCGCACAAGCTCGACATGCTCAATGGCAACGCCAACGGCTTGCCACCGTTGCACGCCGATATGCGGGTCAGCGACTGGGCCAGAATCATGCAAGAGGCGTACGACGACCTCGATCGGCAACTGGAACGCAATCCTGACGCCGAGACCGCCATCGATCCCTATGCCGCCGAAAATCCTGCCGAATTCTTCGCCGTCACCAGCGAATATTTCTTCAGCGCCCCGGATTTGCTGCAGGAGGCTTATCCACAGGTGTATGAGCAGTTGAAGCTGTTCTACCGACAGGACCCGCTGGCGAGGCTCAGGCAACTTCTCGCCAATGACCCTGTCTATCAGGCACATGACTGAGGTTCTACGACTTCTGGTACATGGCGCAGGCGTAGGAATATGCCTATAATCGCCGCCACTTTTTGGTCAACTAACGGGGGCAACGCCCAATGAGCTACAGCAAGATTCCGGCTGGCAAAGACCTGCCGAACGACATCTACGTCGCGATCGAGATTCCGGCCAACCACGCGCCGATCAAATACGAAATCGACAAAGACAGCGATTGCCTGTTCGTTGACCGTTTCATGGCCACCCCAATGTTCTACCCGGCCAACTACGGTTACATCCCGAACACCCTGGCTGACGACGGTGATCCCCTGGACGTGCTGGTTGTCACCCCTTACCCGGTTGCTCCAGGCTCCGTGATCCGCGCTCGTCCGGTCGGCATCCTGAACATGACCGACGACGGCGGCGGCGATGCCAAAGTGATCGCTGTCCCACACGACAAGCTGTCCCAGCTGTACGTCGACGTGAAGGAATACACCGACCTGCCAGCCCTGCTGATCCAGCAGATCGAGCACTTCTTCGCGAACTACAAAGACCTCGAAAAAGGCAAGTGGGTGAAGATCGAAGGCTGGGACGGCGCTGACGCTGCCCGTGCTGCGATCACCAAGTCGGTTGCTGCCTATAAAGGCTAAGAGCAACTGCCAGCCTTGAGCTGCAAGCTTCAAGAAAAACCCCGGTGATCCGGGGTTTTTTGTGGCCGCTCGAAAAGCACCTGTTAAACGTCTTGTTTAATATGGCTTGCTTCGGTGTTTTCTTGTTTAAAATTCCTCAAGAACGTCTTACATCCGGTCGTAAATTTCCCTCGAAATTTGAACGGTGCGTTTATTCAAAGCCTTTTGCCGCGTCAGTAGACTCGTGTTTATGAAAAAGAACACTAGCGGCCCTCGATTCAAAGCGCTCCTTGGAATCGCCAACATCACAACAACCGGGTTTGCCGACTTCCTGAACACGGCCCCGCAAAATGTCCATAACTGGTTCACGCGTGGCGTGCCCGCCCATTGCCTGGAAGAGGTCGCCAGAAAGCTGTCCGTAAACAGCGAATGGCTGAAAACAGGAGATGGCCCGAAAGACGCCACGCACCTGCGACTGCACGACGAATCCGGTAATGTCTTCGACGCACAGGCGATCCGCGGCGTTTATACGGTCATTGAACCCACTGACGTCGAACTCCCTCTCTTCAAGGAAACCGCCACCGCTCCAGGCTCCAGCCAAACCCACGTCGTCGAAGACCCCGATCAATCCATCCGACTGCCACGCAGCCATCTGGACTCCCTGGAAATCAACCACGCCGACGCCATCTGCGCCCACATGATCGGCAACAGCATGGCCGAACGCATCGAAGACGGATCGATTCTGGCCATCGACCGTGGCCTGACCCAGATTGTGGATGGCGAAATCTACGCCATAGAACACGACGGCATGCTGCGAATCAAATACCTGCATCGAATGCCGGGGAACGCGCTGCGATTACGCAGCCATAACCGCGAAGACTACCCGGATGAAATATTCAGGCCCGCGCAAATCGAAGAACAGAACATCAGGGTATTGGGCTGGGTGTTCTGGTGGTCGACGCTGAACAAGCGCAGGCCGGAGGTGCCGTTTCTGTGACATTGCGGCGACTTCATCGCGGGCAAGCCATGCTCCCACAGATTACGCGCCCCCCTGTGGGAGCGTGGCTTGCCCGCGAATACGATGGAACATTCACCAGGAATCTCCAATTTTTCATCAGGCCTGAGCAACCCCAGTGCTCCAACCCGCACACCAGACTGGGAATTTCCCAAAAAAATCAGTATGCTGCGCCCCACATTTGCGCATCGACCCGCCAAGCGGCTCAGATCGCACCGACAAGGCAGATGACTTTCTCGCCGAGTCCCACAGCCGGACGCAAGATCCGGATGTACGTTTTGAAGGCTGGCACGGTTTACCAAAAATGATCCACGCCAGTCCCCGAGAAGCCGGCCACAAGCCGGCTTTTTAATGCCTGGAAGAAAGTAGACCCATCGTCTGAAACCTCTACTTGAGGGTTGTCGGACCGATAGGCGATTGGTGCCATAACGACAAACGTCATTACAGGTACCTCCCCATGGCACCCATCAACATCCGCATTGACGATGAGCTGAAACAACGCTCTTTTACTGAACTGGAAAAGCTCGGAGTTACACCCTCCGAACTTCTGCGCCAAACCCTTCAGTACGTTGCAGAACGAGGCAAATTGCCTTTAAAGCTGCATTGCTCAGCGAAGAAGATGAAGCGGTTATTGCCGTCGTCACAGAACGCCTTACCGCCCCTCAGCGAGTGAAGGTAAGCCTGGATGACCTATAGCCTTGAATTTGATCGTCGAGCGTTGAAAGAGTGGAAAAACTGGCGACACCGTGCGCCAGCCGTTCAAAAAGAAGCTCATTGAAGTACTTGAAAATCCTCGGATCGAAGCCAACTGCCTTCGCGACTTGCCGGATTGCTACAAGCTAAAACTACGCAGTGCTGGTTATCGATTGATCTATCAAGTGCTTGATAAATAGGTTGTAGTGTTTGTGATTGCAATTGGTAAACGCAAACGTGAGGCGGCTTACCAAGATGCGCAGGATCGACTCGATCAGCAGGCTGCTGATTAATGGCATTTGTCTGCGCAGTGCTGCGACAAATGCCATTTACTGAAAAAACTCGGCATCAAATTAACTTCCCCTCGTTAAATATCGGGTCTCGCAAGGGAAAATGGTATTCAAGCAAAGCAGCAATCAATCGAGAAACGGAATCAGCCCCTATCAGGCGATTGGAGTTCATGCGATACCTTCGTGACCTAACACAACTGTCACTTGCGCTTAACAATCGACAACGCATTGGTAATCTTGCACTTCGACGATTGCCCGGCGCACCAGTGATTGGAAGGAAGTGGTCCCTGATTCACCAGTTGACCTATTTCGTCCTGCACCTCGATTACCGCGTTCCACAGTGAGACGCCGGGAGCTTCAACCATTGGATCGAGGCACAGCAGGTGTGTGCATTCGACCGTTTCCTCAGATGTGCCGGCGCCAACCAGTTTTCCCTGATATCCCACGACCAACAGCCAGTGCCCCTCGCCGCCAGACCAATCGACGCCGACGATGCTGGCTCGCCCGGCCTTGACGCCGCCGACCAGTTTTTCAACCATGCTCCGGGTATTGCCGCTAAGTGCTTCAACACTGATTTCATTGCCGAAACAAGTGCTCAGCCAACTCAAGTCATAAGTATTGGTGCCGTCGCCGATCAGACCGCCAAAATTCAGCAGTCGGTTGTAAAACTTGCCGAGTCGGGTCCTGCCGTCACTGAGGCTCATATAGGACGCTTCATAGCGTTCGATAATGCCGTTTGCGATCAACGCCATCATCAAACTGTAGGGCCCGCAGGCTCCATCCAGATCACCCTGGCGAAAATGCACCGCATCACCGCGTTCGGTCACGGGGCCATTGGGCGAAAGATAAAGCTGCGGCATCACATTCATTACATTCATGTATTCAACGTCCTTGATAAGAAAAACTCTGTTCGAAAACTGATGATCTTGCGTAGTCATAAACAAGCATCAGGTGCGCAGGGCTCGGCGTTCTTCCGCCTTGCCTTTCAGCCAGTAATAGCCACCTAACATCAGCAAATACCCAACCCACTTGAAGGGCAGCAGCTTCACCGCGAGCCCTGCCGCGGTCCAGTCGTCCCAGGAACGGCCGCCACCGACGAGAAACAACGCCACTGTCAGCATCTGGGTGAACAGCACATAGGCTCCACCGAACTTGAGCAGGAACAGCAAGACACGTTTGCGCTTGGCAAGGTATTGCGCCTCGCTCTCGGCTCCCGAACGAATGCCTCCCAGTACCGCACCGAGAATCAACAGGCCCACTGCGCCGAAGATCAGTGAAAGACCTGTGGATGCCTGCGCCAGATCAGCTTTACCACCATAGAGATAGATGTAGTAAGCCAGGAAGGCCAGGTAGAGGCCAAAACCCAACTTGAAAGGACGAGACATCATCGCAAAGCCAATCAGCGCTGCGACGATACCAATGAAGATCAACATGCTGTGTTGCTCCCTGCCAATTCGCTTGATTGCCAAGCAAGATCCATTAATCAAAAACGGTCGCCAGAATAATACTAATTGGCCATCATCACAAAACAGAAGCCATGACCAGACGGCTAGCGCCTGGAAAATAGCTCTGCCAGTTTTCGTTCGATCCATCCCGCCGACTGAATCTTCAACACCTGGCTGCCACACTTCGGACAGTGGCTGAACCACTCTCCCGGCCCCAGCGCATCACTGCGCGGCGCCAGTGTTTTCTTCCAGCCGCAGGCTTCACACACAACGTTAAAGGGGTGGGGTTTGATCGGCATCGCGACCTCCAGAAAGCACGTTTGCACATTTGTTCATGTCGCCCCCGTCACGATGTCGGGAGCAACGACTGCAGGATCGCCAGCTTTCCCTGCAACTGCTCGACGTGCGCCTTCTCCGCCCGCAGTGCCGAACGAAGCTCCCGGTTTTCCATCTCCCAGATTCGTGCCCAGCGAGTGGCGGTTCGGCAGACAAGCATCATCCGCCAGATGCCGCGCAGCCGCAGATACTGAAACAACAGGATCAACAGAATCAGCCCAAGCAGTACCAAAGCTCCTGCAGAAACCATATCTAACGTGTTCATATTCACTTCCTTGCGTGAGTTCAAATTGTCTCGAAGACACTCACACGATATGTAGTGATTTACGACAGGTCTAGAATGTAGACTTATACAGGTAAACAAAACGAACACATGGAGGGGACATGAAACGCAAGCAATCCATCGCACAGGTTCGCTGGGATCTGGCACTTCGCTATCGTTTGATCGAGACAGTGGTCTGGTGGGAAGGCCGGCTGACCACGGGACACTTGATCCAGAGCTTCGGGATCAGCCGCCAGCAGGCTTCGAAAGACATCAACACCTACATCTCCGAACATGCGCCTAAAAACCTTACATATGACAAACAGCTGAAGGGCTACGTACCGAGTAAAGCGTTCAAACCGCTGTTCATTGACGACAGCGCCAGCGCCTATTTGCACCTGCTGAACCAGACTCATTCCCGCGCGCCGCACGTGGAAGGTCTGGCCTTGGCGTACGCCCACACCCTGGTACTGGAAGTACCTGACCGGACGATCAGAGCCGAGGTGTTGCGCCCCTTGCTCAAAGCCTGTCGCGACAGCGAGGTGATTGAAGTCGAGTACGTGTCCCTCGCCAACCCAGCTCCGGAAATACGATTGATTGCGCCCCACACCCTGGTCTACACCGGAATGCGCTGGCACGTCCGGGCGTATTGCGAGAAAAACCGCGAGTATCGGGATTTTGTGCTCAGTCGCCTGCGCGGCCAACCGGAGTTCGAGCGCAAAGCTCACAACCTCATAGACGAGGATGAAGACTGGAACACCGAAGTGCCGGTGATCATTGAGCCCGACTCCCGCCTCACACCAGAACAGAAGGCGATCATCGAAGCCGACTTTGGAATGCTCGATGGCTCGCTAATCATTCCGACACGCCGAGCCTTGGTGAAGTACGTGTTGCAGCGCTTTCAGATCGACCCGAAAAAACTCGACCCCAAAGCCGCTGCGCAGCAGATCGTTGTGAAAAATCTGGAAGAGCTCAAACCTTGGCTGTATGAGTGAGCCCTCAACGCTTACCTGCGTTCGTGACGCGTGATGGCTGTTTACCGAAAGCAAGCCAAGTGCCACTATTGGTGTCCAGGCGGAAAATCTTTGTCATTTTCCCTTTGGAAGGGCGACCAACACTGATATCCACGGCCCAGAATTTTTAGTCAGCACACGGACAGAGGTTTCACATGACGGAAGAAAAGGAAGACAACGGCTCCGCCCTGATGAAAATTGTCGAGGCAATCGCCATCACCCCCAAGGATGCTCGTGAACTGGTCACCCAGTATCAAGAGCAGGCACGCAAGGCCAAGCCGGATGCCAGCGATGAGAGCATCCAGGAACTGGTCACTGACAAGATCATCGAGCGCTACTCCAAAATGGCAGCGGCCTCCGGTGGTGCGACGTCCCTGGCTGGTGTGATTCCGGGTATCGGAACGGCAGTGGCCATGGTTGGGGGCGGCGCAGCAGATGTTTCGTTGTGCATGAAGCTGCAAATTGATATGACCATGTGCCTTGGCATCGCAATCAACAACAAGATGTCCAATGAAGACGCCAAACATATGTCCTTTGTGATCGCTCTTTGCGGCTCGCTGGAACAAATGACCTCAAGCGGAGCGACCAAAGTAGCTTCGAAGGCGGCGGTAAGAGTCGTAAGTGAGTACCTCAAGGGTGCCACCCTTCAGACCATCAAGCAGTTGTTCAAACAGGTGGGGATTAACTTCACCAAAGCGGCGGCGACCAAGGCCATTCCATTTGGGGTAGGTCTCGTCATTGGCACTGCTGCCAATTACGCACTGACGCGTTATGTAGGTAGCGTAGCCCGGGATGTGTTCCTGCTTCATGTAGAGGGTGCCGAGAGCAGCGCCGCCATCGCGCAGCCGTAACCGCTCGCAGAAATGACCCGCGTATCGCCGCCACGCTTTGTGCACCATTGAGTGGTGGCGATACCACGTTGCACTAAGCCATAAAGTCTGCCCGAGGGCTGGCGCATCAACGCCCCCGATCTGGCTCACCTCACCCCAACACGTTAAAGATTAATGAACACAGGCCGATAGACGACACGCCAGCGTATTTCCATACGCAGTGTGTTTAGGGAAAAACCGTCGCGCAACAATGACATCGCGGCGGTAAATGGGACAGGGAGCGGTCGACATCGTGAATCACAACGCTATTGTGCGCACTCCAAAGGCACCTGCGGCCTGCCTGGCTATCGAGCTGCGGCGGGTACCGGATGACCTTCGCGACCATCTGTACTCATGGATGTGGGCATTTGCCGAGCGCTGGGCCTACGACCACGAGCAGCAACCGCCCGCGACGCTGTGGATGAAGGATGAGTGGACAACGGGTGCCGACGGCTACCCCGAACTTCATCTGGCTTGCAGCAGCAAGTTGCCCCGCCATTTCCTGACCAGGCTGGCCGAGCATTTGAATCAGTGGATCGAGAGGGCACTGAAAGATAACGGGCGCATGAAAGTCGACGCCGACGAACAATGGGTACCGCTTTTCCATTGGCAGGATGGCAAGGTCTGGAACCAAAAAGACCTGGACAACTGGCCAGACCGTGACCAGACGCCTGTACCCCATGCTCCTCCCGCCCCGGAGTACGACAACGGCATCACCTGGTACGTCGAACCCACCCGGTACTCACCCGAAGAACTTAACACGCGGGCGTTCCAGGCAGCCTGTGAGTCAGGCGATCGCGAAGACCTTGGGGAATACCTCGAGGAAAATCGAAACATACTCGATTCGTTCGAAGCCTTTGCCAAGGGTACAACGCCTTTGCATCTCGCCGCCGCGCAGGCCGATGTCGAGGCGTGTGAGGCGCTGCTGCGATACGTCTCCGAGTCCGTACCGAACAGTCATTACCAGACACCGCTCATGCACCTGGCGAGCAGTCGGGCAAAGAAGTCCTTTGGTCCCATCGTCTCCCTGCTCCACTCGACTGTTCATCACCGAGACCCACAAGGACGTACGGCATTGATGCTTGCCGCGAACGGACGAGGTATCAGCACTCGCCTGGGCAACCTGGCACTGATCAAGGCACTCGTCGCCTCGGGTGCAGACGTTTGTGATACCGACGAACAGGGGTACAGCGCCCTGGGCTGGGCCAGGAAAAACCTTCATCCGAAAAAACCGGATGCCAACAAGGACGTCATCCAGTGGCTCGAAAAACGCCAATACGAAAAGGAAGTCGAGCAATTTTTCCGGCGCAACTACGAGCACCATTTCGATGAAATGGGCGTGATGCAGATTGTGAGTCGCACTCGATAGACCACGCCAGGTGTCACCCCAATGCGCGGGTCCGCAAACATCGTATCCCCCACTCTTTTTGATGGATCAAAGGCCAAATCCATGTCATCCAATGACTACCTGCGCAGCAAAATCCGCCCACGGTTCCTTGAAGGGCTGGACGAGCCGGCAGCCCCGGCACCTGCTCCCGCCAAAGCTGAATTTCGCTGTGTCGAACCACGGTTCACGCTCGAGCGTGACGTGGTGATGTCCTGCAACCTGCAGCAGCAATTGGCTGAGGCAGTCGCCAAGATCGAGCACTACCAGACGATCTATGTCGAGTGGGGCTTCGCCGCCGCAGACCCTGCCGGTAAAGGCACAATCCTGAATTTTTACGGCCCGCCCGGCACCGGCAAGACACTCACCGCCGAAGCCTTCGCCGGCAGTCTGGGCAAGAAGATAATGCTGGTGAGCATTACCGACCTGGAAAGCAAGTTCATGGGCGATACGTCCAAAAACATTGCTGCCGTGTTCCTCAGCGCCCGGGCCGAAGACGCCGTACTGTTTTTCGACGAGGCGGACACCCTGCTGGGCAAACGGCTTTCGTCCGTTACCCAAGGCATCGACAACGAAGTCAATGCCATGCGCTCGACCTTGCTGATCGAGCTGGAACGACACGAGGGCGTCGTCATCTTCGCCACCAACTTCGCCAAGAATTACGACGCTGCATTCGTCAGTCGCATCTCCCAGCATGTGAACTTCGAGCTGCCCGGCGAACCGGAGCGTCATGCCATCTGGGCCAAGCTACTGGTGCCCGGCATTCCCTTGGCCGATCCGCGCGAAACGCTGCTCAGTTCGGCCGCGGCAGGATCGCAAGGGTTATCGGGGCGAGAGATCCGCACCTGCATGCGCCTGGCCTTGGCCAAAGCGGTCAGGGTTCAAGCCAGACCTGCCCTGGCGCTGACCCACCTGCAGGACGCGATTGAGCAAGTCGCCGGCGCGCTCGCGCAACTGCAAACCAGTCAGAGCAAAAACAACACACCAACATTGGAAGCAGCACGCAAATTACTGGGCGTCGGCTGAGGAGCGAATCATGGGTTTATTGAGTTGGGCAAAATCAAAAGTCGTGAGTGCCTTCAACACCATCAAGGAGAAGGCCGTCGCCACGGTCAACTGGTTGGCCGACAAGGCCGAAACCTTTGTGGGCGAAGTCAAAGAGATATGGAAAACGGTCAAACCCTATATCACACACGCCCGGGTCGCCCTCGACACGTTGGCCAAATTCTCTCCCTGGCCGATCGTTACGGCGATGGCGCTGGGTCTGGAGAAGTTTCTGGGTTTCCTCGAAAACATCGAAAAACACCCATTGATGGAAAAGCTGCAAAAGGCCATCGACTGGGTGATCAAGTTCGCCCGGGATATCCGCGAAAAGGTCCTCAACGACATCGAAATCAAGGAAGCCGAAGCGCGCGCGCGCACGTTCGAGGAAGCTGCTGACAGGGTTCCCGCGGCCGAACTGGCGTCGGTCAGGGTTGCCGAGTTGATCAACGCCTACCTGCTGACCAAGGCCAAAATTTTGCGTGTGGTCAATAGCGATCAGTTCAAGGACTTCAATCATTACCTGCGTGTACGCGCCGCCCAGAAACTGCTGAAGTTCTACGAAAAGCGCATGACCTCGATTGAGCAATTGAGCGACGTGGATGCGGACATGATGACCCTGATGGAAATCTCCACCCGCCTGCTGGACGAGAACCCAACCCTGACCCTCGAGCAAACTGCTGCCCTGAACGAACTGACCACCCTGCATTTCGGAAAACCGGTAGTGCCGTTCGTGTTCGAAGAAATGACCCTGGCGTGGAACGTGGATTTGCAACACCTCGAAGATCAATGGCAAACGCTCAACAAGAGCCTGGCCCGCGACAAGGTCCTGGCCAAGCGCATGGCCATGGCCAGCCGTACCGAAGCACTGACGTCGGAAGAACAAGTAGTGCTCAATGACCTGGAACGCAACCTTTACCGCGACACCCAGCGCCTGGAAAACCTGGACGCGAGCGTGCGAGAAAAACGTTCTTTCGTGTATGCATCCGAAGGCTTTTTGCAACTGCTGGAAAAAGACGAGCAGCAGTTGATTGACGATGGCCAGGAATACCTGGCCGACCGCAGCGAGGAGGTCGGAGCCCTGATCGCCCGCTGTGCCCAACAGAATGTGAAGTGGGCAGACCTGAACGAAGACGAACAAGCCTTGCTTGTCGACTTCGGAAACATCTTTGAAGACGACTGCCGCGCGCGCACCGACGCGTTCAAGGAAATCGAGGTCAGCCTGTGAACAGCGAGTTGATGAGCTTTCTGCTACCGCAGCCCGACATGTTGCAGATGGGCTTTTTTGTTTTTATCTGGAGCATCACCATCCTGACCGCACTGGCGGTCACCTTGCAGGCCAAGCCCAAGGGTTGGGAAAAAAAGTGGCGCGGCGGCAATCTGGAATCATCGGCGCTGCAAGCGGATCACGGCTCGGTCCATGATCTAAGTGAAACAGTGGCCACGACCGCTGAAAAGATCGCCAGCATCATGCCGGGGATGTTGCTGGTGGTGGGATTGCTGGGCACCTTCCTGGGTTTGGGCATGGCACTGGACCATGCCTCGACCATTCTGCAAAAAAGCGGTAACGCCTCCGTGGGGGCCATGGGTGGCGCCATGCAGGATCTCACCGCAATGATGCAGGGGCTGGGGACCAAGTTCAAAACGTCCACCTGGGGCATCATGGCCTTCATTCTCCTGAAGGTGTGGGATTTGCTGCTCGGTTACGAGAGCCGTCGGATGGCGTGGTGCATTACCAAGGTAAAGGACCAACTGGAACGCTCCCGAGAACAGCAAGAGGCTGCCAGCAAGGCACATGACGCCTTCCTCCATGGCTGCATTGCCAATGCTGCCAAATACGTAGGCGGCGCCATGGGCAAACAGGCAGATGCGATGAAGCTGCTGTGGCAACAGCAATTGAAAATTCAGCAAGGTACTGAAAACGCAAAACAACAGTTACTGCAGACGGGCTTCGACAACCTGAACACCGGCATTGTCGGCGTAACCCAGGGTCTGAGTGCACTGCTCCAAAGCCAGGCCGACAGCCAGCAAGCCGTGGTCAACGAGATTGCCAGCTCCGCCGAGCGCACCGAGCGCGCACTGAATGAGCTTGTCGAAAGCAATCGCAGCCATTTGCAGACGGGATTCGAGGACCTGAACACCGGTATCGCCGGCGTAACCCAAGGCCTCGGTGCTCTGCTGCAAAATCAGGCCGACAGCCAGCAAGCCGTGGTCGGCGAGATCGCCAACTCCGCCGAGCGCACCGAGCGCGCACTGAGCGAGTCCGCCGAGAGCAACCGCAGTCATTTGCAAAGTGGCTTTGAAGTGCTCAATACCGGAATTACCGGCGTCGCACAGGGTATCGATGGACTACTCCAAGGCCAGGCCGACAGCCAACAGATCCTGCGCGAAGGCCTTGCCATTTCCAACGAGATCGCAAGCTCCAGCAAGCGCGGCGAACTGGCACTGACGGCATTCACCGATAGCAACCATGACAACCTGCAAGCCTTGCAGACGGCTGCGCAAACCATGGGCGATGCCGGTATCAAAGTGGCGCAGTCTGCCACCGAGCTACAAGCCGTGGTGGATAACCTGAACGTGGGCATGACGCAAGTCATGGAAGGTGTGAAAGCCGACCTGAACAGCACTTTGACCACCATGAACAACGACTTCAGCCGAAATCTGAACACCATGGGGACGCAGCTGGAAATCGCGACCGGCAACCTGGCTCAGGTGATGCAATCGGTTAAGGTCGATCTGGGTTCGACCATTCACACCATGAACGAGGACTTCGGCAAGAACCTCGTCAACATGACCTCCAGCCTGAGCGAGGCCACACAAAACATCACCGTTGCTATTGGCAGTATGTCGACCGAGGTCGAGGCTGCCATGAATACCGTAAAAGGAAGCATGGAGAAAACAGCCGAGGCACAGATGACGACTTCCCGAGAGTTCGAGATGGTCAGTGAGCATTTGAACGCCAACATCCTTGAGGTCCAGGAAGTCGTCAAGAAACTGGCCAAGGATATTGTCCTCGGCCTCAAAGCCGTGTCCGAAAGCGGCCAACGCATGGTCTCGCTGGACAAGCGTTACGACAAGGTGTCGGAAATGCTCATCGCGGTTCCAGCCTCCCTCGATGCCTTGGCCAGCGCTGCGACACGGCCACCCGTGGATCTCTCCCCGCTTCAGCAATCCCTTGAACAACTCACCGATGTCGCCCACAGCATCAACGAGTCGGTCACGGCCAGAAAAGCCGTTGAGGCCTGAGTGCGCACATGAAAGAGAAACCAAGCGAGTGGGTATCCATCTCTGACCTGATGGCTGGCGTGATGGCCGTGGTGATGTTGCTGCTGGTGGTTTCGGTGCTGCAAAACCAGTTCGCCGAACTCAAGCGCCAGGAGGAGAAAAACCAGAGTGCGGTCAGCGAACAGGAAAAAGTAACCGGCCTATTGCAGGAGATGAAATCCGCGCTGGATGAACAGGGCGATACGGGACTTGTGTCCTTCGATCTGGCCGGAAACAAAATGACCTTGGGCGACAAGATGTTCGCCCGTGGCAGCGCATGCCTGACCGAAGAGGCACAAAAGCAATTACGACTTGTCAGCCCGCGTATCGCCAGGTTTTTCCAGGGTTCAGGCCAGGCGCAGGTACTGGTGGAAGGGCACACCGACAACATCCAGGTGTCGCGTCCTGTAACGGACTTCGCCAAATTCTGCACGGTATATGACGACAACTTCACCTTGTCTGCCGCACGTGCACGTGAAGCCCGCAAGTTGCTCATCGAATCGCTGGAGGCGACACAAGCCAAACGCGTCATCGTAGCGGGCTACGGCGACTCCCAACCTCTGCCGAACCTCGATCCTGCCGATGAACACAACCGGCGCGTCGAAGTGCAGTTCATCAATCGCTCGGATTCGACCCCACGCATTTGATTGTGCGATCCGGCCTCGACTCACTCGCTGAGTCGAGGCCGCCGTGCCTATTGCTCACGGATAACTAAACCCCTTCACCAACGTCAACTCCCCCACCGCCCGCATCGGCACCAGAAACGTTTCCACTTTCTCGCTCGGCGTCCCCTCCTCGGTAATCACCGTCACTTGCGCGGTGGTCAGCGGTTGTACCGCATCCTCCTGCCCTTCCTCATCACTGCGATAGCCACCGCCGAAGTAGTTCACATACACCAGATATTGCCCCTTGATCGGCGCGGGCATGGCGAAGATTTCGGGGCCGTAGCCGGTGGTGACGTCGACATCGAGTGCCGCGCCGTTGGGCACGACGCGGTCGCCGTACCAGATGTGGGCGCCGTCGGGGGTGATGAGGTGCAGGTCCAGGTCCGTGCCGTCGCTGTCCCAGGCCAGCAGTACGCGCAATTTGGCGGGTGTCGCGCCGCCGCTGGCATTGAGGAACTGTGTGCGTTGGCGGTGCTGACCGTCAGGGCTGCGGACTTCAACGCTGTTGCTGCCATTGGGGAAGGAGAACGGGCGATCGAAGCGGCCGGCGGAGTCGATTTTCAGCGGCATGCTGACGCCGTTGACGATCAATCGGCCGGGCTCATTGGATTTAGGTGTGGCGTTGATCTGGCCACTGATACGTGCGGTGTTGGCCTGGCCGGCAGGCGTGTTTACGGAAGAGGCCGGGTAGTTGACTGACTGGCGGAAACTTTCGCCCTCGCCTTCGGGAGCGCCAGTGCGCCAGCCGCCGACTGGGGTGTCGAGTTTCACGCCGCCGGCCATCGCTGGCGATAGAGCCGCGAACGCGCAGAGCAACAGCAAGACCTGTGGATAACGAAATGTCATGGTCTGTCTATTCCAGCAAAAGGTGACGGGCGAGCCCTTCGATGTAGGTTTCATCCTGGCCATTGGGGTGTGCTTCGAAGGCCAGGTGCAGGTATTCGTGGGTCAGGTCGAGGCGGTCCTGCAACGAGAGGACGCCACGCACGTAGATGCGCTGGCGTTCGCGGTCGACATAGGGCCGACCGAACGCCAGGCGGCAGACGGCGAAGGTGCTGACTTCGTTGTAGCCGGTTTCACTTTCCAGGCGCGGACGCCACCCGCGTCGCTGCTTCTGCAGCCAGTCCTGTGCGGCGGGCAAGGATTCGCAGGAGGCGACGGGGTTGTCCCAGCGGCTGAGGCTGGCGCGTGGATACGCGTGCAACAGGATGGCGTCGTAACGTTGGCCTGCGCGGGCCTGTTCGACGGCTTGCTGCCAGGACAGCTTGTCCGGGCCGGGTTGATCGGAGTGGTAGGTGACGGTGCTGCCGGCCAGTACCAGATCGCTGGTCCACGCGGCGATGTTGCGTGCTTCGGCATTGGCCGGACGTGGAGCGACCCGCTGGCGCTGACTGCTGTCGTCAATGCTCAAGCAGTCGCCATTGCGCGTGGCGTTTTGCAGCAGGTAGGTGCGGATGGCTACGGCCAGGGCTTTGGCGGCTTCTGCGGGTTCCGGAGTGGCTTCACGCTGGAGCACACGGGCGACGTACTCTTCGCGATCCAGGCGGGCGACGAGCTTGTCTTTCAGTAAAAACAGTTCTCCATCGCTGTGGATATCGAGCTGATTGCCGTTGGCGAATTCGACACGATAATCGCCTCGTAACGGCCCCGAAACCGCCTCACCGCTACTCGTCGATACCCGTTCAAATGGATAGCGGGAGAACAGGCCGACTTCAACACAGCGTCCAGCATCAATTGGCCATTGAACAGGCACAACCGCTGATAACGCCGCCGTGTAATCACGCAAAACCCGCTGGCTGGTCCCGCGTCCGCCGGCCCAGATCGGCGTGCCATCCACCGTCCATCCGGCAAATCCACCCTGACGCGACGCAGGGTCCTGATCACCCAACCAGCTCCAGGTTTTCACCCGCAACCGGCTGCCGAGTTCCCCCGCGACGTTGCCGTCAGCAGCGTTCAACACGACATCGAGCAACACGCGCCGTGCCTGCTCCTGCCCAGGCATTACCGCCAACATGTGCAATAACTCGGCGACAGGGACCCGCGTCGCAGGCTGCAATGACCGCACATTCAACAACCACTCCGGCGCCTGCCGCGATTGCCAGTACGCCCGCCAATCCGTATCGACGATTCCCAGGCGCGCCGGCTCGAAATACAAACCGCAGGATTTCACCAGCGCCTGATCCCGCTCGATCCTGCCGCCCGTGGTGCAGCAGTACACTTCCTCTTTCGAGAGCCCTCGACATTCATAAGCCGGGTCACGAGCACCGGTGTCGAGCAGCCAACCGTAAACGAACAACTTCCACACACTGCCCAATGGCGCCTGCAACGTATCCGGCAACGGCTCGCGGGACAGCAATTGTGTCCGGTTCAACGACAACAATTCACCCTTGAACGCCAGACGCAAGGGTTCGTCCTGCGCCATGGACAGCGCAGGGATCAAACACAGCATCCAGTAGAACAAAGGCCGGAACATGTCAGTGGACCGTGACCTGACCAAGCGCCGGTTTCTGTTCCTGAGCCTGATGCTGGGGTGCATACACTTGAGTGAAACGCACCGGCGGCAAGTTGAACTGGCCCTTCTGCGAGAAACGCACCAGATGCCGAAGGCGTAATTCGCCGCTCAGCGCATCCACCGGCACGGCATAGGCCAGTTGTCCCGGCTCGAATCTGGCCTTTTCCAGCGCCGTCGGCTCAGTACCGGCCTTGCCCATGAGCTTGATGCCCCAGGTGGTGCGCTCGACATCGGCGCCGGGAGGTAGCGGTACTTCGAGCAGACCGTAACGCAGTGGTTTGGCGGCCTTGCTGGTCAGGATGACTTCGTCCAGATACAGGCTGTCGCTGGACAATGGCGTGGTACCGAGCGGTTCGAGCTTGAAGGTGAAAGCTGCATCGCCGGGCACCAGGCGCGACAGGCGACGGGTGATGGTGACGGCCATTGGATCAACCGATGGCTGGCGGGTTTGGAAACTCAACGCGGCACGCAGAGGACGCTCTTGTGTTCCGCTCAACGACAACACCGCTGGCACGGGCGAAGCACCCTGCCACGTCCAATACATCTCTCCGGTTTCACCGTATCTTTTCTTCCAGCCATCACCCGGCGCCAGTGCGATGGTCGGGGAAGCTTGTTCGATACTGCGCTGCAACCATATCAACGCCAATGCGCGCTCCAGGGTCGATTGCTGCGGCAGCAGACGCTGAAGCAATGCGTGAGCGCGGGCCTGATCGAACGGTTGCAGCGACAGGTTCAACGCCTCGGCAAAGGGTTGGGAACTGACCGCCAATCGCTGCTGTGCATCGGCCAGTTGCCGGTTGAAAGGCTCCGGCAGCGCGACTTTCGATTGCCTGGCCAACGAGGCAGTCAACACCCGAGCCGCCGACAGACCGAGCGCCGAATCCGGATCACTCATGACGAGACTGTCTTCACCCCCCTCCATCAAGTTCGCGGCGCTGCCCTCACCTGCTTGCGCCAATTCTTCCATCAAACCGCTGAGCAAGGTGTTCACCGGCAATTGCATCTGCCTGGCAAACGACAAGATCAGCGCGCGCTGCAACAGCGGCGTGTTTTTCGCCTGTTTGGCATAGACCTCCAGCACCCGCTGCCAATGCTCCGGCGGCAGGCTCAGCTCCAGCACTTTGCTGGCGTGCCAGTCGGCGTAATAGGCATAGGCCGTGAGGAACGCATCCGGCTCACCGTCCATGCCCCACCAGGTGAAGCTCGCCGACGGCCCGGCCATCTGCACCAGACGCAAGCGGCTGTTTTGCATGATCAGGCGCAAGCGATCACGGATCTGCGGACTCGACGCCAGGGTCGGATAAGCGATGCTCAGCGGCAGCAGTCGACTGGCGGTTTGTTCGACACCGCCATATGGGTAACTCAGCAGGTCATCGAGTGCCGAGCGGAACAGCGCTTGCGGGCTGTCATCCAGACGCAGGCGAATATCCGTGGCGTCCGTCGGCAGAGTCAGCGGCGTCTCGCCGCTGGCCACGTCCAGGCTTTGGGTTTGCGTGACTTGCCATCCCTCACCGGTTGCGCTCAAGCGCACGGCCAGTGCATCGGCGATCTTGCCGTCCTGTACCAACTCGGCGGTCCACTCGCCACTGCTCAACGCGAGCGCCGGCAACGCGATGTAATTGATGCCGCTATTGAGCGTGACGGGAATGCGCTGATCGTTGCCCGCGTAATGAATCACCAGCTCGGCCTTGACCGGGCTTTGCGCCTGACTGAAGGCAAACACGCCGAGATCCGGTTTGTCGCCCGCGCGGAATTTGCTCGGCCCGCTCCACTTCAGGTACAGCGGTTTTTCCGAGCGCACGAACTGCTTCTTCTGCCCGACCTGACCGTCATCGGCGATGGCCCGGGCGGTGATGCGCCAGCGGGTCAGCGAGTCCGGCATCTTGAAGGTGAAACGGGTCTTGCCGCTGGCATCGGTTAGCAGCTCCGGCTGCCACGCCGCCGTGTCGACGTCTTCACGACGTGGCCGCTCCAGCACCTTCACCCCGCGCTCGCTGCGATTGGCCTTGCCCGGTGCACCGGGGCTGCCCGGTAGCGCGACGTCGTAGCTGATGAACGACAGGCTGGCGCTGGTGCGCACGTTGTTGCGCCGTGGGTGGTAGAAGAATTGGTCGATGGTCGGCGCCACTTCCGGTTGCAGCGCATAGACCATTTCGTCGACCACACTGACCGTCAGGTGCGCCGGTATAGCCTTGCCGGCGAACTGGGTGGTGAGATCGACCGTCACCGTATCGCCCGGCTGATAGGTCTCCTTGTCGGTGCTGATCGCCACGTCGATTTGCGGTGTAATCACCTTGATCCCGGCGTTCTGGAAACTGTATTGGCCACCCTTGGTGTACAAGACCGAGAACGTCAGGTTCGGCGTGAAGCTGTCCTTTACCGGGATACGCGCGCGGTATTGGGTGTCACTGAGTTTTTCCATTTTCAACCAGTCGCCACCTTTGGATAGCAGCGCCGTGGCCTCGACCTTGTCGCGCTCCAGCGACAGCAGTGCATCGCTGACCGGCTCGGGGAACGTGATCAGCGCCAGCGCTTCATCGCCGGCCTTGTACTCGGGTTTGTCGAGGACGATTTCGACTGTGCCGGGAACGGCTTTGACGCCATCGCCCGTGACCGAATGCCCGGTGGCACCAAGGGTTCGACCGTGATCATCCCTGAGCGTCAGGTTGTAAGTGCCGGGACGCTCGAAGGCCAGCGTGAAGCTTTTATCGGTCGCCGCCAGCTTGCCTTCGCCAGTGCTCTGGTCTTCCAGGTGAACCCAACCGTAGCTGCTTGGTGCGACCGACGCGACTGGCTCGCTTTCATTGGTGTTGGCGTAGCTGAACGTCACCTTGCCGCCCACCGCGCTGAAGCGCTGCGGTGCGCTCAAGCGGAAATTCGCCGCACCGCGGTCGATGAGGATTTCCTTGGTGGTCTTGACCCGATACGCCGCGCCATCACTGGCAAACACGGTGAGCATGTAGCGGCTCGGTTTCTCGGCGGCGGGCAAATCGAGGGTGGCGTTGCCCTTGGCGTCGGTGGTCAGTTCGGTGCTGGTCAGTTCCACCGGGAATTGCCCGAGATATTGCAGTTCGTTGTCGACCATCGACAGTTGCTGGGCGCGTAGACTCAGGCTGAGCTTGGCGTTGGCCACCGGCTTGCCGTCCGGATACAGCAACACCAGATTGCCCTTCACCGGTTCGCCGGTGCGGTAATCCTGTTTGGCCAGGTTCAGCGAAACCTCGAAGTGCGGCTTGATGTATTCCGCCACACGAAAGGCGCTGCTATAAGCCTGATCCTTGTAGTTGAAACGCAGCTCATAACCACCGGCCACGGCATTGTTGGGCAACTGGAAACGACCTTGGGTGCCGGCCTTGGAATCGAGTTTCAAGTCCAGGCTTTGCAGCGCCGTTCCAGTCGCATCCAGCACGGTCACGCTGACATCGGCGGCCGCTGGCTGCACCGAGTCCCGGGCACTTTTGAATTCGCGACCGACGACTTTCAGTGACACCCAATCCCCCGGCCGATACAGCGGGCGGTCGGTGAAAGCATAGAGTTTGGTGTCGTAGATTTCGCTGTCGTAGTAGAAGTTTTCCGAGACGAAAACCCCACCCTCTTCGTCCTCGCCGATCACGAACGAACGCTCGGGGCTGACGTGTTTGAGCCGCAGCAATCCGTCGGCATCGGTGGCGCCACTGCTCATCACACCCAGGCCATCGGTCCACAACACATTAACCTTGGACACCGAGCTGCCCTCGTGTTTGCGCGCGGCCCACACCAGCAATTCATCGCCGGCAATCTTGCTCACCGCCACGGTGTTGGAGACGAACACCATGGTCGTTGCGCGGTACTTGCCGATCAGCGCTTCCACCAGGTACAGGCCCGGTTTCAGGTGGCCCAACGGGATATAAACGTTGCCTGGCGCAACGCTGACGAATTCGCTGGAGGACCCGGCCAGGTTCACGCCCTCGGGTGGCTGGATCGGCTTGGCTTGCCACAGCGGATAACGGAACTGACTGACCACTGGCAGGCCCGGAATCAAGGCGAATTGCGGCTGCGCGTCGTAGGGCGTCGGCGCGACCATGGCAGCACCCATCTTCAGTTCCGGTACTTCTTCGGTGACCTGTTTACGCGACTCGTAGGAAAACGCCCGCTGCATCACCCGACGGGATTTGCGGTACCAGTTGTCCCACAGGTAAGCCAGGGTGTTCGACAACCCTTCGCCCTTGAACTGGCCGTCGCTGACCACGCGGTGCAGGTTCTTCTGACGTTTGAGGAAGTCCAGCGGCTTGTCGATCCGGTACACACGGATATCGGCACCGCCGTACGGCTCCATGCGGAATCGACGGTAGTCACGACCCGGCGCCTCGAGGCGCACCATCGCCTGTTCGTCGCTGGCGAAACTGCTGTCGGCCAACAGGAAAAAGCTTTCACCGGCCACCGGCGTATAACCGCTCGGTTCGACGGTGTCTTCGGCCTGCACCGCCGAAAAAGGCAGTACCAGCACCAACAACAGAGGCAGTAAACGCAACATGCGGGCACCGATCATTGGGAGAGAAAATTCAATCGATAGACGCCGATGAAGTTGGGGTTGGCTGCATCGGGTATCCATCGGGTGTCCTTCCATGTCATGAGTTGTTGCAGGCTTGCCGAACGCATGCCGTTATCGGTGGGGGTGGTGGTACCGGTGTGATAGGCAATGTAGCGGCCCATCCAGATCATCAGGTGCTGGTCATCGCCCTGATCGAAGAACATCAGGTCGCCTGGCCTCGCTTGCGAAACATCGCGGCCAACCAGATGACTGTTGAACTGAATCAATTTGATTGCGTTGACGTAAGGTCCGACCTTGCCGCCACCCTGCTGCCATTGTTGGGCGAGGCCACGCTGGGCATCAGTCAGTTGCAATTCCGGCGGCAGGTAGCGATTGGACAGGCCATTGCTGCGCAGCCATTTTTCGTCGTGGACTTTCAGCGCTTCGTTGGCGGCGAAGCGCACCAGCCCGGCGCAGTCCTGCTGATACCAGCGCGGGCTCGGGCCCTGGCTCAGTTGTTCCTGGGCAATGCGCACGAACCAGGCGCGGAACACCTGGGATTGCTGCACATCCAGTGGTGGTGTTTCGACGGCCAGAACAGGTCCTGTCAGCAGCAGCGCCAACAAACCGAAACGTCGGATCAATCTGGTCACAGCGCTTTCCACTCCAGCGGCAGCCATTGCCAGTGGCCATCGGGCTCGCTGCCTTCGGGCAGGGTCAGGGCGTACTTGCCGTAACCGCCGAGGGTGCGCAGTTTCGGAATCAGAAAGGTTTGCGCGGCGTTGTAGAACACCGGTTCCATGTCCTGGGGCAGGCTGTCGAGGGTTTCCCGTTGCATCAGTTGCGCCATGGCATCCGGGCCGAAGTAGACCGGCATCAGCACGTCTTTGGGTACCACGTCGGCCATTGGCGGGAAGCGCTTGTCGAGGGTCCCAAGGGCCTTGTCCACCAACTTATCGTCGAGGGAGAACAGCAATGTCGAACCGTGGCGCGCCAGGCTCACGCGCATGAAGGCCTTGCCGGTGATCGCGTCCGGGTTCTCGGCTTCCTTGGCCGCGTAGGGGCCGAAATTGGAACTGACCTGACGCTGCCACTGATGCGCCTGGCCCTCCTGTTTTTCCACCACCGGGAATGCATGATCATCGACGTTGCCCTCATAGGCGCCGACCATCGAACCGAATAGTTTGCCCAAGTCGCCGTCGAGTTTGGCGCTGTCCTTGTCATTCAGGCTGGCCACCAATAACGGCGTGTACAACCGCGAATCGGCGTACCAGCACAGGCCCGCCGCACCGGCCATGTGCTCGGTCAGCGCCTGCGCCACCTTCTCTTCAGCGCCGAGTTTCACCAGCAACGGCTTCTGTTGTTCGGCGGCCAATGGCAGCGCCACGCAGGCGCTGGCACCCATTGGCATGGCTTGCCAGACCGGTTTGAAATCGAAATCCGGCTGGTTTTTCAGTTCATCCATGGCCAGGAAGCTGTGCCACCCCTTATCGTCCATGTCGAAACGCAGGCCGGCGAAGTTCGGGATAAAACGCTGATACCCCATGACCAGGACACTGGCATTGACCGACAACCGCTGCTTGACCTCAGGCGCCCGGGGCTCCAGGCCGAAGGCCTCAGGGAACAGTTTGTCGCCACCCAGCAGCGCGGCAATGGCTTGGGTCGAGACACTGCCCGATTCCGGAGTCACGCCGCTTTGCGGGTCGTAGAGTTTGGTCGGATTCGACAACACCACCAGTTTGTCGCCATGGGAGGCGAACACCAGCGCCTTGCTGGCGTTGAAGGTGAGCTGATAGAGCGCCACGTCATCGGTGCCGACTTTCACGTCAGCGATCTTGCTCAGTTGCGAATCATCCAGCGCCACTTTCGCCAGCGGCTCCAGCACCTTGGCCAAACCACCGCGATCCATCACCAACAGGAAATCCTTGAGCCGGCCATCCGCCCCGCGCCACAGCGCGATATCGGCCGGTTGATCGAACAGTTGCTCGATCAAGGTGTCCTGCAGTTTCAGGTCGTGCTCGTAAATGATCCGTCGCAGACTGCCGATCAACCCGAGTCGGTCGGCGTGGGTTTCGTAATAGAAGACGAAATCTTCAGTCAGGGTTTGCTTGAGGAACGGCACCGCCAACAGGTCCTTGGGCAACTGGCTCAGGGACCGGGTTTCCAGCAAGCCATCAGGACGGCTCATGCCGAGCTTTTCCGCCGCCAGTTGTGGTACCGGGGCCTTGCTTTTATGCAGCCACCAACCCATGCCGCCAGCCACGCCCGCGACCAGACATAACCCGGCCACGATGATTGGCCAGCGACGGGACGGCTTCACGCCCGGCGTTTCGGCGGCCGGGGCTGCTCCCGGTAAATCAGTGTTATCGCTCATGAATACAAACCCAATTCATCCGTGGTGCGGGATGCTCAATAGTTGAAAGTCTTGACCAGCAGCAGGTCGCCGATCGCGCGCAGGGGCACGATGAAGGTCTCGCGTTTTTCGTCGACGGTGTTTTCGTTGAGCACCAGATTGATCTGCGAGGTGATCACCTCATTCTGGTTGCTGGTCTCATCGAAGTTATAGCCGCCGCTGCCGAAGTTGCCCCAATAGTTCACGTAAACCAGATAGGTGCCATGCAGGGGCGCGGTCATGGTGAACATTTCCGGGCCGGGGCCATCGACACCGTCCGGATCGAGGCCGCCGCCGTTGCTCATCGCCGGGCGCGTCCAGAACGCATGCTGGCCATCGGGCGTGATGATGTGCAGGTCGAGTTCAGCTTTGGGATCGTCCCAACCCAGCACCAAGCGAATCCGCGCTGGCGTGCGCAAATTGTTGGCTTCGTAAAATTGAACGCGTTTGAGCGACTGGCCCTCGGCACTGCGCACTTCGACGCTGTTGGAGCCGGCGCCGAACGCATACGGACGGGCGAAACGCCCTTGGTCGTCGGTGTACAGGTTCAGTGGATTGCCGTTTACCGCGAGGGTATGGGGGCCGCGTTGTGTGCCAATGGCCTTGAGCTGGCCCTGGATCATCGTGCGATTGCGCTGCACGCCCCGGTCGATGGGTGGCGTGGGGTAGGCGACTTGCGGGTTTTCCGTGTGGTCCAGCAAGCCGTTGAAGCGCCAGCCGCCCACCGGCTCCGACAACTCGGCACTGGGCGCGGCCAGGACCGGAGCACAGACCCACCCGATCAGCAGCAACAGAAATAAACGCATGTGACGCCTCCTGCCATGCATGACGAAACCTTGCGCCTGATCCTCGGCGCGTTACAGATGTGGATACTGCGTTTCGTCTGAAAGACCCGTGAAGAGTGGGTCGTTGATGGCGCGAAGATTAGTCGCTCTGTTTGGGCCTAACAATCGGATAATTCCTACAATGCTGCGCGAATCACGGCTGTGGATAGATGGTGAGCCGAATAGCGAACTTATTCGGCTCACGAAATGAGCCGAATAATTCGTAGTGTCTGGTTCGCCACTTACTTGGTGGGGAGAGGATTTACTGTGGCGAGGGGATTTATCCCCGTTGGGATCACGAAGCGCCCCCAATGACCGTTCAGGTAGATTGAATTGTCTGCATTTACGACTGCTCCGCAGCCGAACGGGGATAAATCCCCTCGCCACAGGTCCCGTTGTGCCCTGTACAACCTGGCCGAAACACCCCGCTCATTTGCCCATAAACCCCCTATCTGCTAGTGTCGCGCCGGTTTAACGTCAACCGGAAATCGCCGCCATGGCCCGCAAAAAAGCTGCACTGGATTTCGAACAGTCCCTCGCCGACCTGCAAACGCTGGTGGAGCGTCTGGAGAACGGTGAATTGTCGCTGGAAGACTCGCTGACCGCTTTCGAGCAAGGCATCGGCCTGACCCGCGATTGCCAGGCGGCGCTGGCCCAGGCCGAGCAAAAGGTTCAGGTGCTGCTCGAACGTGATGGCGAGTTGGCCGAGGAACCCTTCGACGCGGATCAACCAGAATGATTGCAGCGTACTCGGCGACCAGCCAGGCCCGTGTCAACGCGGCTCTGGAAACCCTGTTCAATGCGCCTCTGCCGGAACTGGCGCGGCTCTATGAAGCGATGCGCTACAGCGTCATGAATGGTGGCAAGCGCGTGCGTCCGCTGCTGGCCTATGCCGCTTGCGAAGCGCTGGGCGGCAAGGCCGAACAAGCCAACGGCGCAGCTTGCGCGGTGGAACTGATTCACGCCTATTCGTTGGTGCACGACGATTTGCCGGCCATGGACGACGACGATCTGCGTCGCGGCCAACCCACCACCCACAAGAAATTCGATGAAGCCTGCGCGATCCTCGCCGGTGACGGCTTGCAGAGCCTGGCCTTCAGCGCCCTGCTCGACCCGCGCCTGAGCAGCCTGGATGCAGACATCCGCCTGCAAATGGTCACTGCCTTGGCCCAAGCCGCAGGCCCGGCAGGCATGGTCGGCGGTCAAGCCATCGATCTAGGTTCGGTCGGGTTGAAGCTCGATCAGAAAGCGCTGGAACAGATGCATCGCCACAAGACCGGTGCGCTGATCGAAGCCAGCGTCAAACTCGGCGCCCTGGCCAGTGGCCGGGCCGAGAAGGACGAACTCAAATCCCTGCAGACGTATGCACAGGCCGTCGGCCTGGCGTTCCAGGTCCAGGACGACATTCTCGACGTCGAAAGCGATACCGAAACCCTGGGCAAACGCCAGGGCGCCGACATTGCCCGGGATAAGCCGACCTACCCGGCCCTGCTCGGCCTCGACGCGGCCAAGGCTTACGCCCTGGAGCTGCGCGATCAGGCCCTGCACGCGCTGCGACCGTTTGACGCGGCCGCCGAGCCATTGCGTGACCTGGCCCGCTATATCGTCGAGCGCCGCCACTGACGGCGAATCCGCCAAAAAAGACCAACGCGTGGGCAGGGACCGATGCATCAGGTAAACTGCCGCATCTTTTATACCTATAACGATTCGCCTGATGCCCACGACGTTTCATGAGATTCCCCGCAAGCGCCCGACCACGCCCCTGCTCGACCGCGCGAACACGCCGGACGGCCTGCGCCGGTTAGGCGAAGCCGAGCTGGAAACCCTGGCCGATGAGTTGCGCCTGGAATTGCTCTACACGGTCGGTCAGACCGGTGGGCATTTCGGTGCCGGCCTGGGCGTGATCGAGCTGACCATCGCGCTGCATTACGTGTTCGACACACCGGATGACCGGTTGGTGTGGGACGTGGGTCATCAGGCCTATCCGCACAAGATCCTTACCGGTCGCCGCGAGCGCATGGGCACCCTGCGTCAGAAGGACGGCATCGCCGCCTTCCCGCGCCGCTCCGAAAGTGAGTACGACACCTTTGGCGTCGGCCACTCCAGCACCTCGATCAGCGCCGCACTGGGCATGGCCATCGCCGCCCGCCTGCAGAACAGCGATCGCAAGGCCATTGCCGTGATCGGCGACGGTGCCCTGACCGCCGGCATGGCGTTCGAAGCGCTGAACCATGCGCCGGAAGTGGACGCCAATATGCTGGTGATCCTCAACGACAACGACATGTCGATCTCGCGCAACGTCGGCGGCCTGTCGAATTATCTGGCGAAGATCCTTTCCAGCCGTACCTACGCGAGCATGCGCGAAGGCAGCAAGAAAGTGCTGTCACGCCTGCCCGGCGCCTGGGAAATCGCCCGTCGCACTGAAGAGTACGCCAAAGGCATGCTGGTGCCCGGCACGCTGTTCGAAGAGCTGGGCTGGAACTACATCGGCCCGATCGACGGACATGACCTGCCGACCCTGATCGCCACCCTGCGTAACATGCGCGATCTGAAAGGCCCGCAGTTCCTGCATGTGGTCACCAAGAAAGGCAAAGGCTTCGCCCCGGCGGAAGTCGACCCGATCGGTTACCACGCCATCACCAAGCTCGAACCGTTGAACGCCCCCGCCGCCGCACCGAAAAAGGCCAGCGGACCGAAGTACTCCGGTGTGTTCGGCGAATGGCTGTGCGACATGGCCGCTGCCGATCCGCGTCTGGTCGGGATCACCCCGGCGATGAAGGAGGGCTCCGACCTGGTGGCGTTCAGCGAGCGTTTCCCGCAGCGCTACTTCGACGTGGCGATTGCCGAACAGCACGCCGTGACCCTCGCCGCCGGCATGGCGTGCGAAGGCGCGAAACCGGTGGTGGCGATCTATTCGACCTTTTTGCAACGCGGCTACGACCAGCTGGTGCATGACGTGGCGGTGCAAAACCTCGACGTGCTGTTCGCCATCGACCGCGCCGGCCTGGTCGGCGAAGACGGCCCGACCCATGCGGGCAGCTTCGACCTGTCGTTCCTGCGCTGCATCCCCGGCATGCTGGTGATGACCCCGAGCGACGAAAACGAACTGCGTAAAATGCTCACCACCGGCCACCTGTACGAAGGCCCGGCGGCAGTGCGCTACCCTCGCGGCAACGGTCCGAACGCGACCATCGAGAAAGACCTCGAACCGATCGAAATCGGCAAAGGCGTGGTGCGCCGCCAGGGCAGCAAAGTCGCCCTACTGGTGTTCGGTGTGCAACTGGCCGAGGCACTGAAAGTCGCCGAGACGCTGGATGCCACCGTGGTCGACATGCGCTTCGTCAAACCGCTGGACGAAGCACTGGTGCGTGAAATCGCCGCCAGCCACGAGCTGCTGGTGACCGTCGAAGAGAACGCGATCATGGGCGGAGCCGGTGGCGCGGTCAGCGAGTTCCTTGCCCGGGAAAACATCCTCAAGTCGATGCTGCACCTGGGCTTGCCGGACCTCTACGTCGAACACGCCAAGCCTGCTCAGATGCTGGCTGAATGCGGACTGGATGAAGCCGGGATCGAAGCGTCGATTCGCGAGCGCCTGCAACTGCTGAACATCTAAGCACCAGACACATGCAAAACCCTGTGGGAGCGAGCCTGCTCGCGATAGCGGTCTGACAGTCATCCTTTCCTTGACTGACACACCCTCATCGCGAGCAGGCTCGCTCCCACAGTTGTTAGCGTCACACCAGACCTGCCATGGACTTTCCTTGAAACTCTCCCCCCTCGCCCTGACGCTGACCCTGCTGCCGGCCGGCCAACTCTTGGCCGAATCTTTCGAACGCGAGCAGGCCCTGAAACTGCCCGACGTACTGATCAGCGCCAACCGTCAGGTCGAAGCCCGCAACGACAGCAGCGCCGCCAACACGGTGTTCACCCGAGAAGACATCGATCGCCTGCAGCCGAATAGCGTCACGGACCTGCTGCGCCGCGTGCCGGGCGTGCAAATCGCGCAAACCGGCGGGCGCGGCAGTCTGCCGGGGGTCTACATTCGCGGTACGCAATCGGCCCAGAGCCTGGTGCTGGTGGACGGCCAGCGGATCGGTAACTCGACCTCCGGCGACAGCAACCTGCAGCACATCAACATCGAACAGGTCGAGCGCGTGGAAGTGCTGCGCGGCTCCCGTTCGGTGATTTATGGCAGCGACGCGATTGGTGGCGTGATCCAGATCTTCACCCGCCGTGGCAATGAACCGGGCTTGCGGCCGCAACTGCACATGGGTGTTGGCAGCAACCAGACCTGGGAGCGCAGCCTTGGCCTGTCCGGTGGCGATGAGAAAACCCGCTTCAATCTCGGCGCCAGCCTCGATGAGACCGCCGGGATCAACCGCACCCACGAGTCCTATCCCAGCGATGGCGACCATGACGCCTACCGCAACCAGTCGTTCAGCTTGAGCCTCAGCCATGCGTTGAACGAGGACATCGAAATCGGCGCCAACCTTCTGGATAACCGTGGCAAAAGCGAATTCGACAACCCGTTCGGCCGCTTCGACCTGGAGACATTCGAGTCCGTCCAGCAGCAGCCCTACAGCGAATTCGACGTCAGCAGCTTGAGCAGCTACCTCGACGCACAGGTCAACGACCTGTGGAAAACCCGCGTCGAATTCGGCCACAGCGAAAACCGCGAGAAGACCCTCGACAAACTCAGCGATGAACGCAGCGTGTTCAATACCTACCGCGACTCCGTGAGCTGGCAGAATGACCTGACCCTCAATGAGCGCAACAGCTTGATCCTCGGCGGTGACTGGTACGAAGACCGGGTCAACAGCAGCACGGTTTTCGACGAAGACAGTCGCTGGAACCGCGCGGTGTTTATCCAGCATCGCTACCACTCCGACAGTTTCTCCACCGAGCTGGGCTTGCGCCGTGACCAGAACCAGCAATTCGGCGGCCAGAACAGCTGGAGCGGCACCTTTACCCTGCCGCTCAACCCGGACAACGATCTGCTGTTGACCTACAGCGAAGGCTTCCGCGCACCGACCTTCAACGACCTGTATTACCCGGACTTCAGCAACCCGGACCTCAAGCCTGAAACCTCGAAAAGCTATGAGCTGCAATGGCGCAGCCAAATGACCGAGGACAGTCGTCTGGAGGCCTCGCTGTACCGGACGGACCTGAAAGACGCGATCATCTTCGGCAGTAACTCACGCCCGGAAAACGTCGCCTCCGCGCGGATCAACGGCTTTGAAGCGGCCTTGAAGCAGGAGTTGTTCGGCTGGCAGAGCAACCTTGGCATCGCGATCATCGACCCGCGCGACCGCGACACCGGTCATACCCTGGCACGCCGTGCACGACGGACCTTGAGCCTGGATGTGGATCGGCAGTTTGATCGACTGGGTCTCGGCGCCAGTTGGCAGGCGGTCAGCAGCAGTTATGACGACTTGAACAATCAGCAGCCCTTGGGCGGTTACGCCTTGCTGGGATTACGCAGCAGCTGGGAGCTCAATCGCGAAATCAAGCTGGAACTCAAGGTGGATAACCTGCTGGACAAGGATTACAGCCGGGTTTTGTACAGCCATGAGGGCAATCAGTACGGGTATCGTGAAGAAGGTCGGGCGTGGATGTTTGGAGTGACCTGGATGCCGGAGATCTAATAGCGACCCGGTCACCTGTGGCGAGGGGATTTATCCCCTCGCCACAGGTCAGCGGTGTGGTTGAATCAATTGGCACAGCTTGGCCGTCGCTTCGACCATCTGCCCGCTCGGGCGCTCCAAGCCTTTGTCGGTCACCAGCAACAATTGCTTGTTCGCCACGGCCGCCACCTGCGGCCACACCATCCACGCATCGAGCTGCGCCTGATCGCCGGCCAGAATCACCTCGGGGTTGCGCTGCAAGACCGCCTCAATGCTGATTTGCGGTGCCGGCAATGTCAGATCGGCAAACACGTTGCGCACACCGCAGACGTCCAGCGCATCGCTGATGATTTGCCCGCCACCAACGGTGTACAGCGGTCGATCCCAGACTTGATAGAACACCCGCAATGGCTGATCCCGCCGATAACGCTGGCGTAGCTCAGCCAGCCGCTGGCGCAAATTGTTGGCCAATACGACGCCACGCTCGGGTCGACCGAGTTGCGCGGCAATCGCTTCGATCTGTGCGGTGAGTTGGGCAAAGTTGTGCGGTTCGGCGACGAACGTGGGGATGTTCAAGCGCTGGAGCTGTTCGCGCTGCGCCGGACCCACGCTGCCGGGCCATAGCAACAGCAAATCGGGTTTCAGGCTGAGCAGGCGCTCCATGTCCAATTGGCCGTAGCGGCCAACGGACGGCAGGTTCTGCAGTTCGGCAGGACGCTCACCGGCATCCAGAACACCGACCAAAAGGTCGGCTGAACCCAGCTCGACAACGATTTCCGAGAGTGAGGGCGCCAGACTGACCACCCGCTCGACGGCGGCGGCCGAACCACTGACGGCCAGCAGCAAAAATGCCAGCCAGACAGGACGCATCAACCGAGTTGACGCGGAATACGGTAGAGGTAGAACAGCACCGCCGTCGACAGCGCCAACAGCATCAACGGCACGGCTTCGAGGCCGACAAACACCGCCAATGCACCGATCCAGGCCGGCAGACCGGCAACAAGAAACGCCGTGCGTCGCTTGGCGGCCAGGTTGATCCACGCGGCGGGTTCTTCAGGGGTGTCGAGGGCTTTCTGGGTGGCAATCAACGCGTGTTTGTAGCGGCCAAAGAACTTCAGGCTGACAAACATCGACGCAACGCCGGCGATGAACAACGGCATCGCCAGCACCGGCAGAATGGCTTCTCCCTGGCCGAACACACCGTTGATTACGAACAGTGGCAACAAGGCCAGCGCCAGGTATTGCCACCAGTTGACGGACAGTCGCCGCCGAACTTGGCCGCGAGTCACGCCCGGTCTACCTCGCCCTGATGCTCATTGCCCATCATGTGGTCCAGTTTGCTGGCCTTGGTCGCCAGGTACAGCTTGTTGTGCGGGTTGTGCCCGGTGTGCAACGGCACGCGCTCGGCGACGACGATGCCCATATCGGTCAAGGCTTTGACCTTGCGCGGGTTGTTGGTCATCAGGCGCAGGGATTTCACACCCAGATGTTCCAGCATCGGCAGGCACATGGCGTAGTCACGCTGATCAGCGGCGAAGCCCAGGCGCTCGTTGGCTTCAACGGTGTCAGCGCCGCCATCCTGCAATTCGTAGGCACGGATCTTGTTCAGCAGGCCAATGCCACGGCCTTCCTGGCGCAGGTACAGCAACACGCCGCGACCTTCACGGGCGATGGCCTGCAACGCGGCCTCCAGTTGCGAACCGCAGTCGCAACGCTGGCTGAAAAGGGCATCGCCAGTCAGGCATTCGGAGTGCAACCGGCCGAGTACCGGGGCACCGTCGGCGATCTCACCCAGGCTCAGCACAACGTGCTCGCGGCCAGTAGCTTCATCGAGAAAGCCGTGCATGGTGAATTGCGCAAAAGGCGTTGGCAGCTTGGAAGCGGCGACAAAAACGACAGGCACCGGTGTGCTCCTGATCTAAAAGTCTGAAGATTCGCAGGACGGCATTGTAACAGCAGGTTCCGACAGGCGCTTAGGCTGAATTATCGGCGATAACTATCAAAAAGTTTGATATCCGCTTCACTTCAAGCCCTTGTGGGAGCGAGCCTGCTCGCGAATGCGGATTGTCAGGCGAGGAAAATGGTGACTGACAGACCGCTTTCGCGAGCAGGCTCGCTCCCACAGGGTTAATCATCAGCGGTGAAAATGGTGGTCAGTTTGATTCAAATGGATAAGGCTGCTTCCAACGCTCGAAGATCGGTTTCAACTCACCGCTTTTCACCAACGCCTCCATGCGCTCGTCGAACAACGCCATCAACGTGCGCGCCTGGGGCGTCTTGGCAAAACACAGGTACAGCGGTAATTCCGCGATATGCGTGCGGCGCAGCTGGGACGGATCCTTGGCCCGGTTGAGGACGTAATCGACCTCGGTCAGCGCATCGATATAGAAGTCGGTACGGTTGTGGGTCAGCATCGAAACGATCCCGGTGCGCCGGATCACTTCGTCGTAGTGCCGTATGTTAGGAAGATAATCCTGGTAATCGTAGCCACGGACCCACGCCAATCGATAATTGCCCAGGGTTTCCGGGGTCGGTACCGGGCTGCTGGCCAGCCCCAGGGCATAGATATGATCGGTATCGAAATTCCAGTGCGGGTACAGCAGCTCAGCGGACTCGTCGCGATAGGAGCCGACGCAAGCGTCCACTTCGCCGCGCTCGGCCAGGCCCATTGAACGCAGGTAAGGCTCGGTGCGAATGTCCAGCTTGACGCCCGCCGGTTCGAAGACCTTGCGCAATACGTCCCAGCCCAGCCCATGGCCATCGGCTGCGGTGTAGTCTTCCCATTCTTCGCTGGCCAGGTGAATCACGGACGGCGTCGTTGCAGCTTCCTCTGCCTGTACAATCGAGCAGAACAAGGCGAACACCATCACCATCAACCCGCGTCGAGCCATCCTTAGTTCTCCCAGTTGAAGCGCTCCTGCTTATCGCCCCATGACCACTCCGGTCAGGCGAAAATCCACACCAGTCCCTGCATCGCCAACCAGGCAAACACCCCGGCCAGGACGTCATCGAGCATGATCCCCACGCCGCCGTGTACATGCCGGTCAACCCAGCGAATCGGCCACGGCTTGAGAATATCGAAGAAGCGGAACATCAGGAAACCTGCCAGCAACCACTGCCAACCTTCCGGCACCAGCCACAGGGTGATCCACATCCCGACCATCTCGTCCCAGACGATGCCTTCGTGGTCGTGCACACGCAAATCGTCGGCCACTTTGCCACACAGCCAGAAGCCGAACAGCATGGTGACGCCCAGCATCAGCCAGTAACCCCAATCGGGCAACATTTGCCATAGCGGGATAAAGGGTAGCGCAACTAACGACCCCCAGGTGCCCGGTGCCTTTGGCAAGGTGCCCGAGCCGAAGCCGAACGCCAGGAAATGCCATGGGTTGTGCCAGACCGACGGCGGTACGTTTTCCGCCGGGACCTGCTTGGGATGGTCTGTCACGGTGTCTCCCGAAAATGTTGATAACCCCGGATTTGCGGGGTGATGTCTTGTCCGTCGGCATCCAGCAGCGTCACGCCCTGCCCCCTCACAACGCGTCCGATCACATGGATCGGCCAACCGTCAGCCAGCAAGGCCGGCAACTCGACGGACGGTAGGGTGAAAGCCAGAACGTAATCATCGCCGCCACTGAGCGCGGCATTTTGTGCGCCCGACTGACCGAGGAACGCGACCAGGGCCGTCGACAGCGGCAAGCGCTCGCGCTCGACCTGCAGGCCGACGCTCGATGCGAGGGCGATGTGCCCGCAATCGGCGAGCAAGCCATCGGAGATATCCAGCGCCGAAGTCGCCTTGCCACGCAACGCCTGACCCAACGCCAACTGCGGTTGCGGCGACCAGTAATGCGCCAGCAACGGGTCGGCGATGATCGCTTCGGCGCTTCGCTGGCCCAGCACCAGCGGCAACGCCCCGGCCCCATTGCCCAACTCGCCACCGACGCATAATAAGTCACCCGGCTGCGCACCGCTGCGGGTCAACGCCAGACCGCCCGGCACCCGACCGAACACGGTCATGGTCAGGCTAAGCGGCCCGCGAGTGGTATCGCCGCCCACCAACGCGACCCCGCAGCTCCGCGCCATGAGGTTCAAACCACGGGCATAGGCTTGCAGCCAATCGGTGGTCACCGTCGGCAAGGTCAGGGCAAGGGTAAAGGCAACAGGGGTGGCGCCCATGGCGGCCAGGTCGCTGACCGCTACAGCCAGCGAGCGCTGACCGAGCAGAAACGGGTCGCAAGGGTCTGCGAAGTGCACACCGGCCACGAGGGTGTCGGTGGAAATCGCCAACTGTTCCCCCGGGGGAACAGCCAGCAAGGCGCAGTCATCGCCAATGCCGAGGGCAACGCCTTCGCCGCCCTGCGCACAGGGCGCGGCGGCGAAGAAATTGCGGATCAGCTCAAACTCGCCCATGGCTTCGTGCGGACATTACAAGCGCCGATCAGCGCTTGAACGCCTTCACTTCAGCTTCACGCAGGCGCGGGGCCAGCTTGTCGAGCACACCGTTGACGAACTTGTGGCCGTCGGTGGAACCGAAGACCTTGGCCAGTTCGATACCTTCGTTGATCACAACGCGGTAAGGCACGTCGACGCGCTTGAGCAGTTCCCAGGTGGACAGGCGCAGAACCGCCAGTTCAACCGGGTCGAGCTCGTCGATGGCCAGGTCCAGGCATGGCACCAGGGCGTTGTCGATTTCGGTACGGTTGGCCGGAACCCCGTGCAGGATTTCGCGGAAGTACGCACCATCAACATCAGTGAAATCGTTGTCGACCCGGAACTGCGCTTCGATCTCGTTCAGCGACTGCTTGGCCATGTGCCATTGGTACAGGGCCTGAGTCGCGAGCTGACGGGCTTCGCGACGCTTGGCACTTTTCGATGGCTTGCCGGCATCCGCAGGCTTGGGATCGCGCGGGTTGAAACGATCGCTTTCGTCGCTAATCACTTGGCCTCCAACTGCGCCAGCAGGCTGACCATTTCCAGAGCGGACAGGGCAGCTTCGGCACCTTTGTTACCGGCCTTGGTGCCGGAACGTTCGATGGCTTGCTCGATGGAATCAACGGTCAGGACGCCGAAAGCGACCGGTACGCCGAACTCCATGGACACCTGGGCCAGGCCCTTGGTGCATTCGCCCGCCACGTATTCGAAATGCGGAGTACCGCCACGAATGACCGCGCCCAGGGCGATGATTGCCGAGAATTCGCCTTTCTGAGCGACTTTCTGCGCAACCAGCGGAATTTCGAAGGCGCCAGGGGCGCGGATGATGGTGATGTCGCTTTCGCTCACGCCATGGCGAACCAGGGCATCAACTGCACCGCTGACCAGGCTTTCAACGACGAAGCTGTTGAAACGGCCCACTACCAGAGCGTAGCGGCCTTTAGGGGCGATGAAGGTACCTTCGATGGTCTTCAGGGTCATTCGATAGATCTCTTAAAGAGCCGGGACGCGTCTTCTACGCGCCCCTCAGTGATTTTTTAACCGCGAATGCAGGGCCGGAAACAACCGGTCATTATTCGGAGGGCACGTATTCTACAACTTCCAGATCGAAACCGGATATCGCATTGAACTTCATCGGTGCCGACATCAGGCGCATTTTGCGCACGCCCAGGTCCCGCAGGATCTGCGAACCGGCACCCACGGTGCTGTAGGTGGTCGGTTTTTTCACGGCCGCGTGATCGGCGGTTTCGCGAATATGCGCCAGCAATACATCGCCATCCAATGGGTGACCGAGCAACAGCACTACGCCGCTGCCGGCCTCGGCAACCGCGGACATAGCGGCGCGCAGGCTCCAGCGGCCCGGTTGCTTGACCATCAGCAGGTCGCGCAGCGGGTCCATGTTGTGCACGCGCACCAGGGTCGGTTCTTCGGCGCAGATGTTGCCCAGGGTCAGGGCCATGTGCACGTCGCCTTCCACGGCATCACGATAGGTCACCAGGTTGAATTGGCCCAGTTCGCTGTCCAGAGGCTGCTCGGCAATCCGCTGAACGGTACGTTCGTGGATCATCCGGTAGTGAATCAGGTCGGCGATGGTGCCGATCTTGATGTTGTGTTCGGCCGCGAAGGCTTCCAGTTCGGCGCGACGGGACATGGTGCCGTCGTCGTTCATCACTTCGCAGATCACACCGCTCGGCTCGAAGCCAGCCATGCGCGCCAGGTCGCAAGCCGCTTCGGTATGACCGGCACGGGCCAGGGTGCCACCGGCTTGGGCCATCAGCGGGAAGATGTGGCCAGGGCTGACGATGTCTTCGGCCTTGGCATCACGGGCGGCCGCCGCTTGCACGGTGCGCGCGCGGTCAGCCGCGGAAATGCCGGTGGTCACGCCGGTAGCCGCTTCGATCGATACGGTGAACTTGGTGCCGAAACCGGAACCGTTGCGCGGCGCCATCAACGGCAGCTTGAGCGTTTCGCAGCGTTCGCGGGTCATCGGCATGCAGATCAGGCCACGAGCGTGCTTGGCCATGAAATTGATGTGTTCGGCCTGGCAGCACTCGGCGGCCATGATCAGGTCGCCTTCGTTCTCGCGGTCTTCGTCATCCATGAGGATGACCATCTTGCCTTGGCGGATGTCTTCAACCAGTTCTTCGATGCTATTGAGCGCCACAAGGCACCCCCATTCTTTTAGAAATTGAGTTTCAGGATTTGAGATAGCCGTTGGCGGCCAGAAAGCTTTCGGTAATGTTGCTGCCAGCTGTTGGCTCTGCGGCCTTGTCACCCAACAGCAGGCGCTCCAGGTAACGGGCCAGCAGGTCCACTTCCAGATTCACCCGGCGACCCGGCTGGTACGACGCCATGATGGTTTCGCTCAGGGTGTGCGGAATGATCGTCAGCAGGAACTCGGCGCCATCGACCGCGTTCACGGTCAAGCTGGTGCCGTCGACGGTGATCGAGCCTTTATGGGCGATGTACTTGGCCAGTTCTTTCGGAGCGCGGATACGGAACTCCACCGCCCGAGCATTTTCGGTGCGGGCAACCACTTCGCCCACGCCGTCGACATGGCCGCTGACCAGATGCCCGCCGAGGCGAGTGGTCGGGGTCAGGGCTTTTTCCAGATTGACCGGGCTGCCGCTCTTCAGGTCGTTCATGGCTGTGCAGTCGAGGGTTTCACGGCTGACGTCCGCCGCGAAGCCATTGCCCGGCAATTCAACGGCAGTCAGGCACACGCCGTTGACCGCGATGCTGTCGCCCAGTTTGACGTCGCTCAGGTCGAGCTTGCCGGTTTCTACATGGACCCGCACATCTCCGCCTTTCGGGGTCAATGCACGGATACTGCCGATGGATTCGATGATGCCGGTGAACATGGGGTTCTCCTCGAGAACAGGGCCAGCGCTATAGCAATGGCCAAGAATTATACGCTCGCCGCTCAGTCAGCGTGAGAGCGTAGCGAGCGAAGGAAAGACAAGGCAAAAACAGGCAAGGAAGCGGAGTTTACGGATTGTAAATGAGCATTCCGAGCCTGTTTTTAACGCAGTATTTCCGAGCGTAGTAGCTCTCACGGTGACTGAGGCAAAGGAATGGCAGTGACTCGCCAATCATCGCCCACCGCGCGAATTTCGGTGATTTTAAGCTCGGGCGCATCCTTCATTTGCGCGAGCGGCCAATCCAGCAGCGGCCGCGCCGAGGAGCCCAAAAACTTGCCGGCGATGAAAATCTGGAATTCATCGACCAACCCGAGCTGAGCGAAAGCACCGGCGAGCCGTGGACCGGCCTCGACCAACACCTCGTTGACGCCACGGTTGGCGAGTTCGACCAGTAATTGATGCAAATCGACCTGGCCATCGTAGCCCGGCACGATCAGGCACTCCGGACCGTTGGCGTACTGCTCTTCTACCGCCATGCACGTAGCAACCAGCGCCGGTCCCGCCTTGAAGAACGGTGCATCCAGCGGCACGCGCAGGCGGCCGTCGACCAGCACACGCAGCGGCGGCCGGCTCATCGCCAGCGCGGTTTGCTCGGCATCCAGCCCCAGCTCATCGGCGCGCACGGTCAAACGGGCATTGTCGGCCAACACTGTATCGGCCCCGGTCAGCACCACGCTGGCCTGGGCCCGCAAACGCTGCACCGCCGAACGCGCCGCCGGACCGGTGATCCACTGGCTCTCGCCGCTTTCCATCGCCGTGCGACCGTCCAGGCTCATGGCCAGCTTGACCCGTACGAACGGCAAGCCATGTTCCATGCGCTTCAGGAAACCCTGATTGAGCTTGCGCGCCTCGCCTTCCAACACGCCGCTTTCGGTAACGATCCCGGCCTGCTCCAGGCGTTGCAGACCGCGACCGGCGACTTCCGGGTTCGGGTCCTGCATCGCCGCAACGACCCGTGCCACGCCGGCATTCACGAGCGCGTCAGCGCAAGGCGGTGTGCGGCCGTGGTGGCTGCAAGGCTCGAGGGTCACGTAGGCTGTGGCGCCACGGGCCAGTTCACCGGCAGCGCGCAGGGCGTGGACTTCGGCATGGGGTTCGCCAGCGCGAACGTGCCAGCCCTCGCCGACAATCTGCCCGTCACGCACGATCACGCAACCGACTCGCGGGTTGGGGTGGGTCGTGTAATGGCCGTGGCGCGCCAGCTCCAGCGCGCGAGCCATGTAATGGGCGTCGAGGATGGCAAGCTCTGCAGGCGTGGTCATTCTTTCTCCGGCTCCCGTGCCAGGCGATCGATCTCTTCGCGGAACTCGTTGAGGTCCTGGAAGCGGCGATACACCGAAGCGAAGCGGATGTAGGCGACTTCGTCGAGCTTTTTCAGCTCGGTCATCACCAACTCACCGACCACGAGGGATTTGACCTCGCGCTCGCCGGTGGCGCGCAGTTTGTGTTTGATGTGCACCAGCGACGATTCGAGGCGCTCGACACTCACCGGGCGCTTCTCCAGCGCACGCTGCATGCCGGCGCGGAGTTTTTCTTCGTCGAACGGCTGGCGACTGCCGTCGGTTTTGATCAGGCGCGGCAACACCAGTTCAGCGGTTTCGAACGTCGTGAAACGTTCGCCGCAGGCCAGGCATTCACGCCGGCGGCGCACCTGTTCGCCCTCGGCGACCAGACGCGAGTCGATGACCTTGGTGTCGTTGGCACCGCAGAAGGGACAGTGCATGGTGGCAGGCAACAAAAAAAGGGAGGGCCATGGTAGCGCATCCCGGTGGCAAGACAAGCCATAGGGTTTGCGGTATACAGACTGGCTATATATGGACTACACCCTGCTGGAGCCGTAAATGTCCCCAAGACCGCTCGTTTTGCTTAGTCTTTTCAGCCTGTTGGTGGCCTGCAGCAGCGATGCCCCTCAGCCCCAGCCGCCGACGCCCGGCCCCGCGCCGCAACAAGCGCAGAAGAAAGCCAGGGAATCGGCCAACCTCGGTCCGTTGCCGGCCTATCAGCGTGAACTGAGCGGTACATTACAAGGCGTACCAGACGGTGCCGAAGTCGAACTCGCGCTGCTGGTGATCGATGAAAAAGACCGCCCGCAGCAACTGCTCGCCAGTGCCAATCTGATCGGCACCAATCAAGTGTTGCCGTTTCACCTGCGCTTCAACCCGGACGCCTTTCCGGCCGGCGCACGGGTTGAACTGCGCGGTCGCGCCAGTCAGTCCGGCCAGTTGATCCTGCATCTGCCGTCGCAACTGATTACCCAACCCACCACCCAGGCACTGGGCCAACTGCAATTCGTCAAAGCCCCATGAACACACCGCTCGGCCTGCAACAGGCGTTGAGTGAACTGCTCGGCGATGCGCGACTGGTGGCCTGCGACCTGCCGGACACCGACCTGAAGTTGTGGCTGATCGACGGCGACAACATGGACCGCGCCTTCAGCCCGGAAGAAACCCGGCGCATTCTGCATGAGCCGCCCTATTGGAGTTTCTGCTGGGCCAGTGGTTTGGCGGTAGCCCGCTACCTCGCCGAATTCCCCGAGTGGGTCAAAGGCAAGCGAGTGCTGGATTTTGGCGCTGGCTCCGGGGTGGCCGGGATTGCCGCGGTGAAGGCCGGGGCGCTGGAAGTGGTGGCCTGTGACCTCGATCCGCTGGCCATTGCGGCCTGCCGGGCGAATGCCGAACTCAATGACGTACAGCTCAATTACTCGACGGATTTCTTCGCCGAGGCCGATCGCTTTGATTTGATCCTGGTGGCGGACGTGCTGTACGACCGGGCGAATCTGCCATTGCTCGATGAGTTCCTCAGTCGCGGCCGGGAAGCGCTGGTGGCGGATTCGCGGGTACGGGATTTCCGTCATCCGTTGTATCGGCGTATTGAAATGCTGGAGGCCATGACGTTGCCGGATCTGTGTGAGCCGGAGGAATTTCGGCATGTGAGCCTGTACCATGCGCGTCGCTAGTCAAAAGCTTCGCGAGCAGGCTCGCTCCCACAGTTGATCAGCGTCATCCCTAGTGGGAGCGAGCCTGCTCGCGAAGGCGTCCTGTCAGGCAACGTACACCTCGCTTCCGGCCACACCCCACCAGGCCGTATAGTTGCCCCATTCACGCTCCCAAGAGATCCCCCATGAGTCAGCAAACGCCGTACATCTTCGACGCCACGACTGCCGATTTCGACCAGTCGGTGATCGAGAACTCTTTCCACAAACCGGTGCTGGTGGATTTTTGGGCCGAATGGTGTGCGCCGTGCAAAGTGCTGATGCCGATGCTGCAGACCATCGCCGAGAGTTATCAGGGCGAGTTGCTGCTGGCCAAGGTCAACTGCGACATCGAGCAAGACATCGTCGCCCGGTTCGGTATCCGCAGCCTGCCGACCGTGGTGCTGTTCAAGGATGGCCAACCGGTCGATGGTTTTGCCGGTGCGCAACCGGAATCGGCGGTACGTGCGCTGCTTGAGCCTCATGTACAGATGCCACCACCGGCCGCCGCCGATCCGTTCGAACAGGCCCAGGCGCTGTTCGATGACAGCCGTTTCGCCGATTCCGAAGCCATCCTCAAAGTGCTTCTGGGCGAAGACAACACCAATGCCAAGGCACTGATCCTTTATGCTCGCTGCCTCACTGAACGCGGTGAACTAGGGGAAGCGCAAGCCGTACTCGACGCGGTCAAGACCGATGAACACAAGGCCGCCCTGGCCGGTGCCAAGGCGCAGATCAAATTCCTGGGCCAGGCCAGGGACTTGCCGGATGCCGCCGACCTCAAGGCCAGGCTGGCGAAAAACCCGCAGGACGATGAAGCGGTCTATCAACTGGCAGTCCAACAATTGGCCCGCCAGCAGTACGACGCGGCGCTGGATGGCTTGCTCAAGCTGTTCATGCGCAATCGCAGCTACAGCGAAGGTCTGCCACATAAAACCTTGCTGCAGGTGTTCGAACTGCTGGGCAATGATCACCCGCTGGTGACCACGTATCGTCGCAAGTTGTTTGCTGCGTTGTACTGAACACCCTCTGTAGGAGCCGGCTCGCTGGCGATGGTGATCTCAAGAACGCCATCGCCAGCAAGCCGGCTCTTACGGTTATTCGATCCAGCGGTAGATCGGCGTATCCCCGCCGCTCTCCACCTTCACGTCCGCGCTATGGCGCAAGCGCACCAACAGGCGCTTGCCCGATGCCGCGTTGCCGGTCAGTCCTTCCAGTTGCTCCAACAGATCCGGCCCGCTCAATTGCCCGGCCTTGCGCAATAAATCCCTGGCGATCTTCCACAGCGCATCATCCTGACTCACGGATTTGGCCGGCGCTGCACTGACTTCGGTTTTCTCCACCTGTATCTGTGCACCCAGCCGCGCCCAATCGGCGTCATCCATCTCCAGCGTCAAATCCACCGGCCAGTCGCCGATACTTCCGCGAATTCGCAACATAGGTCTGCTCCGCATATTTCCTCACTGGCATGCTCCCATGGGACTTGTGCAACGCCAAGCAGACAGTCAAACTCTCCGCACTTACGTTATAAGATTACATAACATTTTTTTCATGTTGCTTTTTGGAGACTCGTCCATGCGCCGTCTGCTGCTCGCTTTGCCGTTTGCCTTGTTGCCACTGGCTGTCGCCCATGCGGCAGACGAGCATGATCATGACCATGAGCACGGCAGCCTCGGCGCCCATGAACACGGCGTTGGGCGCTTGAACGCAGCGCTGGACGGCCAGACCTTGGAGCTGGAACTGGAAAGCCCGGCGATGAACCTGGTGGGCTTCGAACATGCCGCCACCACCGATGCCGACAAGGCCAAGGTGGTCGCAGCCCGCACTCAGCTCGAAAACCCGCTGGCGCTGTTCAACCTGCCAAAGGCCGCGGGCTGCGTGGTGGCCCGTCAGGAACTGGAAAGCCCGTTGTTCGGCGATAAATCGGACGATGATCACGACGAAGACGCCAAGGACGAGCATCACCACGACCACAGCGAAATCCACGCTCATTACCAGTTCACCTGCGCCACACCCGGCGCACTGAAAACCCTGGATCTGGCGAATATTTTCAACACGTTCCCGGCGACCCAGAAAATTCAGGTACAACTGATCGGCCCGAGCGGGCAACAAGGGGTTGAAGTGACGGCCAAAGCTGCTTCCCTCAAATTCTGAATTCACCCTCGATCCCCTGTAGGAGCGAGCCTGCTCGCGATGGTCGTGAACAAAAACACGGCCATCCTGAATGAACGCGGCGTCTGTGCGTTTTTCGCGAGCTGGCTCGCTCCTACAGGGGAGTCACCACCCACCTGACCGGTTACACATGACCCAAGCACTCATCGAACTGTCCGACCTGGACTTCAGTTGGCCCGGTCACCCGCCGTTGCTGGATATCCCGGCCTTTCGCCTGGAGCCAGGGGAAACTTTGTTCCTCAAAGGCCCCAGCGGCAGCGGCAAAACCACCCTGCTCGGCCTGCTCGGCGGTGTGCAGAAGCCTGATCGCGGCAGCATTCGCCTGCTCGGCCAGGAGCTGACGGAACTGTCAGCCGGCGCCCGCGACCACTTCCGCGTCGATCACACCGGCTACATCTTCCAGCAGTTCAACCTGCTGCCGTTTCTGTCGGTGCGCGAAAACGTCGAACTGCCCTGCCATTTCTCGAAACTGCGGGCCGAACGGGCAAAACAGCGCCATGGCAGCGTCGATAAAGCAGCCGCAACGCTGCTCGCTCATTTGGGGTTGAAGGATGAACACATCCTCAGTCGCCGCGCCGACTCGCTGTCCATCGGCCAGCAGCAACGGGTCGCCGCTGCCCGCGCACTGATCGGTCAACCGGAGCTGGTGATCGCCGACGAGCCAACCTCCGCCCTCGACTACGACGCCCGCGAGAACTTCATTCGCCTGCTGTTCGCCGAATGCCGAGATGCCGGGTCGAGCCTGCTGTTCGTCAGCCATGACCAGAGCCTGGCACCGCTGTTCGATCGCCACCTGTCGCTGGCCGAACTCAATCGCGCCGCCACGTCCGCAGAGGTCTGAGATGTATTTGTTTCGTCTAGCCATGGCCAGCCTGGCTAATCGCCGCTTCACCGCGATTCTCACCGCGTTCGCCATCGCTTTGTCGGTCTGCCTGCTGCTGGCCGTGGAACGGGTGCGCACCGAAGCCAAGGCCAGCTTCGCCAGCACCATCAGCGGCACCGACCTGATCGTCGGTGCACGCTCCGGTTCGGTGAACCTGCTGCTGTATTCGGTGTTCCGCATCGGCAACGCCACCAACAATATCCGTTGGGACAGCTTCGAACATTTCGCCAGCAACCCGAAGGTGAAGTGGGCAATCCCGATGTCCCTCGGCGACTCCCATCGCGGTTATCGCGTGATGGGTACCACCGAAGCCTATTTCGAGCACTACCAGTACGGTCGCCAGCAGCATCTGGAGCTGGCCGATGGCCGCGCTTTCGCCACCGATCCGTTCGAAGTGGTGCTCGGCGCCGAAGTGGCGGATGCGCTGCACTACAAGCTCGGCGACAAACTGGTGCTGGCCCACGGCGTGGCGGCGATCAGCCTGGTCAAACATGACGACAAGCCGTTCACCGTGGTCGGCATTCTCAAGCGCACCGGTACGCCGGTGGACCGCACGCTGCACATCAGCCTTGGCGGCATGGAAGCGATTCACATCGACTGGCACAACGGCGTACCGGCTCGCGGCAATGGCCGGGTCAGCGCCGATCAGGCGCGCAACATGGACCTGACGCCACAAGCGATCACCGCGTTCATGCTTGGCCTCAACAGCAAGATTTCAACCTTTGCCCTGCAACGTGAAATCAACGAATTCCGTGGCGAGCCCATGCTGGCGATCCTGCCGGGTGTGGCACTGCAAGAGTTGTGGAGCCTGATGAGCACTGCGGAAAAAGCGTTGTTCGTGGTGTCGCTGTTCGTGGTGCTGACCGGGTTGATCGGCATGCTCACGGCGATTCTCACCAGCCTCAACGAACGCCGTCGCGAGATGGCGATTCTGCGTTCGGTGGGCGCCCGACCGTGGCACATCGCGACGTTGCTGGTGCTGGAGGCGTTCGCGCTGGCGCTGGCCGGTGTGATTGCCGGGTTGGCGCTGCTGTATGTGGGCATCGCCGCCGCCCAAGGATACGTGCAAGCCAATTACGGGTTGTTTCTGCCGCTGGCGTGGCCGAGCGAGTATGAATGGACGCTGCTGGCTGGCATTCTGCTCGCCGCCCTGTTGATGGGCAGCGTGCCGGCCTGGCGCGCGTATCGCCAATCCCTGGCCGATGGCCTGTCGATCCGTTTATGAGGATGTTGAAAATGCGCCGCGCTCTGTTTGCGCTGTTGATGCTGGTCGCCCTGCCGCTGTGGGCAGCCGAGCCGAAAGAGCTGACCTGGTCGGAAATGATCCCACCGGACGCCCCGGCGGAAGTGCCGAACATGACGCCCCTGCACGACCTGTCGAAAATGAGCGATGCCCTGTCCGCCGAATCGGCGCCGGCGGCCAGGCAGGATATGCCCAACGCGCCGGTGGTCAAAGCCCTCGATGGCCAGAACATTCGCCTGCCGGGGTACATCGTGCCGCTGGAAGTGAGCGAAGATGGCCGCACCACGGACTTTCTGCTGGTGCCGTATTTCGGCGCTTGCATCCACGTACCGCCACCGCCGTCGAACCAGATCGTGCATGTCAAAAGCGAAGTGGGCGTGAAGCTCGACGAGTTGTATCAGCCGTACTGGATCGAGGGTGCGATGCAGGTCAAACCGTCCACCAGCGAGTTGGCGGATGCCGGGTATCAGATGGAGGCCGACAAGATTTACCTGTACGAATTGCCGGAGTGAATCCAGTCATTCGTCGTCGCCTGAAAAATAGTCTTCGCGAGCAGGCTCGCTCCCACATTGGAATGCATTCCCCTGTGGGAGCGAGCCTGCTCGCGAAGGGGCCATCGAAAACGCCCTAAAACTGGAGTGATCACCGTTTCCTTGAGCTGAGTCAAAAGTCAGAATCATTAGCCGCCTTACCATTGGACATCAAAATTTCTAACGTCCTTTGGAGCCCCCATGAACAGACCCCTGCTCGGCGCCTCGCTGTTTGCCCTCGCGCTCGCAGCCCCGCTTGCCCATGCTCACCAAGCCGGTGACATTCTCTTGCGTGCCGGTGCGATCACCGTCGACCCCAATACCGACAGTTCCACCGTCAAGGTCGATCAGGGGCCATTGAGCGGTGCCGACCTGGGCGGTAAGGCAACGCTGAGCAGCGACACGCAACTGGGTCTGAACTTCGCCTACATGATCACCGATCATGTAGGTATCGAACTGCTGGCGGCCACACCGTTCGAGCATGACGTCAAACTCAAGGGCACAGCCCTGAGCGCCGCCAACGGCAAGCTCGGCAGCTTTAATCAACTGCCGCCAACCCTGAGCCTGGTGTACTACCCGCTCGACTCCAAGTCCGCGTTCCAACCGTATGTCGGTGCTGGCATCAACTACACCTGGATGTACGACGAACACCTGAGCAGCGAAGCCCGCGCCAATGGTTTCAGCAACTTCAAAACCGAAAACTCCTGGGGCATGGCTTGGCAGGTCGGTGCCGACTACATGCTGACCGACAACATCCTGGTCAACGCCCAGTTGCGCTACATCGACATCGATACCCGCGCGACCGTGGAAAACAACGCCATCGCACCGGGCACCCGGGCACGGGTGAACGTGGATGCGGATCCTTACGTCTACATGGTGGGTGTGGGCTACAAGTTTTAAAGAATGTTCACGTGGTGGTGAACTTGGCCAGGGGGGTACATTGCTCTAAAAGCAATCTCTGGCCACAAAAAAGGCGCCTCTCAAGGGCGCCTTTTTTGTGGGTTTAAAAAACTTAGCGTCCCAGCAGCCGAGCCAGCCCAACGCTCATCGGGGTCTGCTGCGGACGGGTAAAACGCTCCAGCAATCGCCGATTGTTCGCCCGCGAATGGCGGATGTCACCGGAACGCGCCGGGCCGTAGTTCACAGCTGGCAGTTCACCGACGACATCCTTCAGTGCTTCAAGCATTTGCTTGAGTGTGGTCGCCTGGTTCCAGCCGACGTTGACCGCACCGATTTCCACCTGCGGCTTTTCGATAGCTTGCACCAGCAGATCGACCAGATCTTCAACGTAGACAAAATCCCGCGTCTGCTCACCATCGCCAAACACCGTGATCGGCAGGCCTTTCTGCGCCCGCTCACTGAAGATGCTGATCACACCGGAGTACGGCGAGGATGGATCCTGGCGCGGGCCAAAGATGTTGAAGAAACGAAAAATAACCGGCTCCAGGGAATGCTGGCGCCGGTAGAAATCGAAGTAATGCTCGCTCGCCAACTTATCGGATGCATAGGGCGTCAACGGTGCCTTCGGCGTGTCCTCATCAATCGACTCGCCTTCGCCATTGTTGCCATACACCGCCGCGCTGGAAGCAAACAACACACGTTTCACACCGGCCAGGCGCATGGCTTCACAGATATTCAGCGAACCGATGAAATTGCTCTGGTGCGTCTTCACCGGATCGTCCACCGATGCCTGCACCGATGCCACCGCCGCCAGATGCGCCACAGCACTGCAACCGGCCATCGCCCTTGCCACCAGCGCAGCATCGGCGACGTCACCGACGATCAATTCGATCCTGGGATTATCCAGCGGCAGGTTGCTGCGCTTGCCAGTGGACAGGTCGTCGAGCACTCGCACCGAATGGCCCTTGGCGAGCAAGGCGTCGGTCAGGTGCGAACCGATGAAACCGGCACCGCCGGTGATTAAAACGGGGCCGTCAGCCATGGCGGTAGAACCTGTCCAGTAAGCCGGGAAGCGCGGCACGCCAGGCGCGTGGTTTGATCCCGAAGGTATGCAGAATTTTCTTGCAGGCCAATACCGCGTGTTGCGGCTCTTCAGCGGCATCCGGGCGCGCGGCGTGGGCCTGGGCGGTCGGCGCTTCGATGGCCAACGGATGCAGCGCGCGCGCCTCGGTGAGAATCGCCTGCCCCAGCGCCAGCGGCGTGGTCGCCTCATGCCCGGCGTAGTGGTAAGTCCCCCACAATGGCGCCGCGCAGTCGAGTTGCTTTAGGACCGAAATGATCACCCGGGCGGCGTCGTCCACCGGCGTCGGATTGCCCCGGCGATCATCGGCCAGCAGCAACTCTTCAGGCTGCTCGGCCCGACCGAGGAAACGTCCAAGGGTACCTTCGGGACTGTCATCGAGCAGCCAGCCAAAGCGCAGCAACACATGCTGCGGGCAGGTAGCACGCACGCTCTGCTCGATCCGCCACAAAGCCTGACCACGCAGGCCCAGGGGCACCGGCTCGTCTTTTTCGCTGTAGGCGGTGGCACGTGAGCCGTCGAATACGCGATAACTCGAAGGCTGTAGCAAAACGATGTTGTGATGCTGGCACAGTTCGGCCAGGCGCTCGACCGCGCGTTCCTGCCCGGCCAGACGCTGCTCGCTGACCGCTTCGGCCTGGAACCAGTCGAAGTAGTAGGCAAGGTTGATCAGCGCGTCCGGGCGGGTGTCGTCGAGCAGTTGCGTCAGGCTCGCGGCATCCCAACCGTCTTGCGGCGGGCGGGGGGCGAGGAAGCCGATGTCTTCCTCCGCACCGAGGCGAATCAGCGCCTGCCCAAGGGCATTTCCGCCGCCCAATAACATAAGGCGCATTCGCATAGAGTCAGCAGGCCCAGTCTGATTGAAACAATGGGTTAATCGACAACGATGTCGATAGTTGTCGGAATCGTTGCATTTTGAGGGTTTAGTGCGCAACCGTCATCCGTAAAGTGTAGATGCGTGGGGTTTGTGGTGCCTGTACTGGCCCTTTCGCGAGCAGGCTCGCTCCCACAGGGGATTTGTGAACACCACAGGCCCCTTTGTGGGAGCGAGCCTGCTCGCGATGAGGCCCTGAAGGCCGCCAGAGATCCCCCAGCGGTACTTGCATCTTCGGCCCCCCACCCGCATAAATTGCCCCATGAACCTGCCCATCCCCGCAGACAGTGCCCTGGACGGCTTCCATCCCGCCGTCAGCGCCTGGTTCAGCAACACCTTCGCGACGGTCACCGCCGCCCAGGCCCGGGCGTGGCCGCTGATCCGCCAGCGCCGCTCGACCCTGGTCGCCGCCCCCACCGGCTCCGGCAAGACCCTGACCGCATTCCTCGCGGTCATTGACGATCTGGTGCATCGAGGCCTGGAAACCGCCACCGGCCTGCCCGACGAAACCCTGGTGGTCTACGTATCGCCGCTCAAGGCGCTGTCCAACGACATCCGCATCAACCTGCAAACGCCGCTGGCCGGCATCACGGAGCAATTGCGCGCGATGGGCCTGCCCGAATTGCAGATCACCACCGCCGTGCGCACCGGCGACACGCCGCAAAAAGACCGCTCGGCGATGCGCAAGAGCGCGCCGCACATACTGGTGACCACCCCGGAATCGCTCTATGTGTTGCTCGGCTCGGATTCCGGTCGAAAAATGCTTCGCACCACGCGCACGGTGATCGTCGACGAAATCCACGCCATCGCCGGCAGCAAACGCGGCAGTCACCTGGCTCTGAGCCTGGAACGCTTGCAGGCTTTGTGTGTCGAGCCACTGGTGCGCATTGGCTTATCGGCCACACAAAAACCCATCGAATCGGTATCACGCTTTCTGGTCGGTAACGATCGTGATTGCGAGATCATCGACATCGGCCATGCGCGTCCTCGGGATCTGGACATCGAAGTGCCGCCGGTGCCGTTGTCGGCGGTGATGGCCAATGATGTCTGGGAGCTGGTCTACGACCGCCTCGCCGCCCTCGCCCGCGAACACCGCACCACATTGATTTTCGTCAACACCCGGCGCCTGGCCGAACGCCTGAGCCGCCACCTGAGCGAACGCCTGGGCAAGGACGCCGTGGCCGCCCACCACGGTAGCCTGGCCAAGGAGTTTCGCCTCGACGCCGAGCAGCGCCTCAAGCGTGGCGAGCTGCAAGTGTTGATCGCCACGGCGTCGCTGGAACTGGGCATCGACATCGGCGATGTCGACCTGGTGTGCCAGATCGCCTCGCCGCGCTCGATTGCCGGTTTTCTGCAAAGAGTCGGGCGTTCCGGACATCAGGTCGGTGGCACGCCCAAGGGCAGGCTGTTCGCCACCACCCGCGATGACCTCATCGAATGCGCCGCCCTGCTCGACTGCGTGCGCCGCGGTGAACTGGATATTTTGCAGATCCCACAGGCGCCTTTGGACGTACTGGCCCAGCAGATCATCGCCGAGGTCAGTTGCCAGGAATGGCCGGAAGACGCGTTGCTGGCGCAGTTTCGCCAAGCCTCGCCCTACGCCGGGCTCGACGAAAAACACTATCAAGCGCTGCTGCGCATGCTCGCCGAGGGTTACAACGGGCGTCAGGGCATCCGCAGTGCCTACCTGCACCGCGATGCCGTGAGCCGCACCCTGCGCGGTCGCCGGGGCGCAAAATTGACGGCCGTGACCAGCGGCGGAACCATTCCGGACAACGCCGACTACAGCGTATTGCTGGAACCCCAAGGGCTGAACATCGGCAGCGTCAACGAAGACTTTGCCGTGGAAAGCATCGCCGGCGACGTGTTCCAGCTGGGCAATACCTCATACCGGATCCTCAAGGTCGAAACCGGCAAGGTCCGGGTCGAAGACGCCCATGGACAGCCGCCGACCATTCCGTTCTGGCTCGGTGAAGCGCCGGGACGCAGTGCGGAACTGTCATTCGCCGTCGCCCGCCTGCAAGCGCAACTCGATGAGCGACTGGGCGCCACGCCGGGCGACCTGCAACCGGCCTTCGACTGGCTGACCGAGACCCTTGGCCTAAATCGCGCCAGCACCGAGCAACTGCTCGACTACCTCGCCCGCGCCCGCCAGACCCTCGGTGCGCTGCCGTCCCAGGACACATTGCTGATGGAACGGTTTTTCGATGAGTCCGGCGGCACTCAACTGATCATCCATTCGCCCTTCGGCAGCCGCATCAACCGAGCCTGGGGCCTGGCCCTGCGCAAGCGTTTTTGCCGCACGTTCAACTTCGAGTTGCAAGCTGCCGCCAGCGAAGATGCGATCGTGCTGTCACTGTCCACCAGCCACAGCTTCGAGCTGGACGACGTCTGGCGCTACCTGCACAGCAACAGTGCCGAGCACATACTGATCCAGGCCGTGCTTGATGCCCCGCTGTTTGGTGTGCGCTGGCGCTGGAATGCCGGGGTCGCACTGGCGCTGCCGCGTTATTCGGGTGGACGCAAAGTCCCGCCGCAGATCCAGCGCATGAAAAGCGAAGACCTGATCGCCAGCGTGTTTCCCGATCAGATTGCCTGCGTGGAAAACCTCGTCGGCGAACGGGAAATCCCCGATCACCCGCTGGTGGAACAAACCCTCGACGACTGCCTGCACGAGGCCATGGACACCGAGGGCTGGCTGGCCTTGTTGCGGCGCATGGAACAGGGTGAAGTACGCCTGATCAGTCGCGACTTGCCAGCGCCTTCGCCGCTGGCGGCAGAAATTCTCAGCGCCCGGCCCTACACCTTTCTCGACGATGCACCGCTGGAAGAACGCCGTACTCAAGCGGTACTCAACCGCCGCTGGAGCGACCCGCAATCCACCAACGACCTCGGTGCGCTGGACGCTGATGCCATCGCCGCCGTGGCTGCAGAAGCCTGGCCAGCGCCCAGCGGTATCGATGAAATGCACGAGGCGCTGATGAGCCTGGCGTGCATCACCGACGTAGAAGCCCTGGCCAATTCGAACTGGCTCGAGTGGTTGAATGCCCTGGCCGACAGCGGCCGCGCCTGCTGGCTCGACAACGGGTTATGGCTGGCACGGGAACGCCTGACCTGTTTGCAGGCAATTTATCCACATGACGTTTTATGCCCAGCACTAGAGCCTTTACCCGGGTTCAACGAAGTCTGGGAAGCGGATGCCGCCGTGGTCGACGTGATTCGCGCACGACTCGGCGCGTTCGGTCCATTACCGCTGAAGGCGATAGCCGAACCGCTCGAATTACCGACGGCACAGGTCACTCAAGCACTGGCGCAACTGGAACGCGAAGGGTACGTGCTGCGCGGTCGTTTCACCCCGGGTGCCATCGAGGAGCAATGGTGCGAGCGGCATTTGCTGGCGCGGATTCATCGTTACACCGTCAAGCGGTTGCGGCGGGAAATCGAACCCGTGGCATTGCAGGATTTCATGCGTTTTCTGTTCGACTGGCAGCATCTGTCCGTCGCGACCCAGGGCCAGGGCAACGCAATGTTGCCGGCGATCGTCGCTCAATTCGAGGGCTACCCTGCCGCCGCGTCCGCCTGGGACAGCGAGATCCTGCGGGCGAGGATCAAGGACTATTCGGCGAGCTGGCTGGATGATCTGTGTCGCAGCGGCAAACTGGTCTGGACCCGACTCAAGGCGCACAACAAAAGCGCCGGCATAGCCCTGCGCAGTACGCCGATTGTCTTGCTGCCGCGTAATCGAGTCGGGCTCTGGACCGACTTGACCGAGCAGCCCCCGGTGAGCGAGCTGTCGCCCAAAACCCAAAAAGTTTACGAAGCGCTGCGTCAGCACGGCGCGTTGTTTTTCGATGAGCTGGTGCATGAGGCGCATGTGTTGCGCACGGAACTGGAAATGGCCTTGCAGGAGCTGGTAGGTGCCGGGCTGGTGAACGCCGACAGCTTCGCCGGCCTGCGTGCACTGATCACCCCGGCCAGCAAGCGGCAGAGTCGCGGCAACCGACGCGGGCGCGGGGCGTTTATCGGCGGCATGGACGATGCCGGACGCTGGGCTCTGCTGCGACGGGGGACGCCAACGCCGACAGTAGATAACCTGCGACCAGCGCCCACATCGTCCGACACGCTGGAACACATCGCCATGACGTTGCTGCGCCGCTACGGCGTGGTGTTCTGGCGATTGCTGGAGCGCGAGGCGGACTGGTTGCCCAGTTGGCGTGAATTGCTGCGCACCTTTCATCGCCTGGAGGTACGGGGCGAGATTCGCGGCGGGCGCTTTGTCAGCGGCCTGGCGGGCGAGCAATTCGCCCTGCCCGAAGCGATACCGCTGCTGCGCGAAGTGCGACGCCGCCCCCATGACGGCAGCCTGGTCGCAGTGTGCGGGGTTGATCCTTTGAATCTGGCCGGCACTCTGTTACCCGGTGCAAAAGTGCCGGCGCTGGCGAGTAATCGGCTGGTGTATCGCGATGGGTTGCCGGTGGCGGCGGAGATTGCTGGCAAGCCGCAGTTTTGGGTGGACTTGGATCAGCAGGCCATGGCTGAAGTGCGTAGCAAACTGATCCTGCATTGATGCTGTCAGGTACGGCCCCGGGGGGGGGGGGGGGGGGGGGGAACAAGAAAGAGCAGGGGGGGAAAAGCCCAGCGGGAGAAAGGGGGGTACGGGTGGGGGGGGAGAAAAAACAAC
>NZ_JBPKAM010000035.1:0-60453 GCF_051216495.1 Pseudomonas baetica
CCCACAGGGGCTGCGCCAAACACATATCCAATGTGGGAGCGAGCCTGCTCGCGAAGGGGGCCGAAAGTACACCCCCATAAACAACAGACAAAAAAAAGGCCCGCATCGCTGCGGGCCTTCTTGTCTACTTCTGAGCTATTCAGCCCCGACGACGCGCCAGTGCGTCGATACGCTCTTCCAGCGGAGGGTGGCTCATGAACATGCGAGCAAACCCTTGCTTGATGCCACCGTTGATGCCAAAGGCATTCAGGGTGTCGGGCATGTGCACCGGCAGCCCCTGTTCGGCGCGCAGGCGCTGCAAGGCACCAATCATCGCGGCAGTACCGGCCAGGTTTGCCCCGGCTTCGTCGGCACGGAATTCCCGTTTGCGCGAGAACCACATGACGATGGCGCTGGCCAGGATACCCAGAACCAGTTCGGCGAAGATGGTCGCCACGTAGTAAGCGATGCCCTGGCCTTCTTCGTTCTTGAAGATCACCTTGTCGACAAAGTTGCCGATGATCCGTGCGAAGAACATGACGAAGGTGTTCACTACGCCCTGGATCAACGCCAGGGTCACCATGTCGCCATTGGCGACGTGGCCGATTTCGTGGGCCAGAACGGCTTTCACTTCATCCGGCGAGAAACGCTCGAGCAAGCCCTGGCTGACCGCGACCAGCGCGTCGTTCTTGTTCCAGCCGGTGGCGAAGGCGTTCGCCTCGTAGGCTGGGAAAATCCCGACTTCGGGCATCTTGATCCCGGCTTCGCGGGACAGTTGCTCGACGGTTTGCAGCAGCCATTGCTCGTGGCGAGTCCGTGGCTGGGTGATGATCTGGGTGCTGGTGCTCATCTTCGCCATCCACTTGGAGATGAATAGCGAGAACAGGGAACCGGCAAAACCAAAGACCGCACAGAAAATCAGCAGCTGATTGAGGTTGAGATCAACCCCGTTGGCCGCCATGAACCCGTTGAAGCCGAAAAGGCTCAGGGTGATGCTGGCAATCAGCACGACCGCCAGGTTAGTGGCCAAAAACAGCAGGATGCGCATCATGGTTGTAGAAATCTCCTTATGCTAAAGATGTAGCGTACTGCGGGGTATATAAGGTGCTGCACCGGGGTATTCAACCGAGTGACTATTTCAAACTGTGTCCTACGGCAATAGCTTAGCTGCTTGAAGGGCATTTCCGATATTGAATAGGGAAGTGTTTGTAAGACGCGATGGGCGTTGTAGGCCCCGCCGTTGTTGGGCGAGAACATGGTCTGTGTGATCGGTCGGTTGGTGGAGCGGTAAGTCCCGGCGGGGCACGAACATGTGTTGCTGAATGAATCACCGTGCAACGCGCGTTGGCGTTGCACGGTGACAGATCGCTTACTGACGATAGGACTTGAGGAAATTTCCGATGCGTCCGATCGCCATGTCCAGGTCATCGACACGCGGCAGGGTCACAACGCGGAAGTGGTCCGGCCATGGCCAGTTGAAAGCCGTGCCTTGCACCACCAGCAGTTTCTCGGAGAGCAGCAGGTCCAGGACGAATTTCTCGTCGTTATGGATCGGACAGACTTTCGGGTCGATGCGCGGGAACGCATACAGTGCGCCCATCGGCTTGACGCAGCTCACGCCCGGGATGTCGTTGAGCAGTTCCCAGGTGCGGTTGCGCTGTTCCAGCAAGCGTCCTGGCGGTAACACCAGATCGTTGATGCTCTGATAGCCACCGAGTGCAGTCTGGATGGCGTGCTGGCTCGGGACGTTGGCACACAGGCGCATGTTGGCCAGCATGTCGATGCCTTCGATGTAGCTCTGGGCGTGGTGTTTCGGGCCGGAAATGGCGATCCAGCCGGAGCGGAAACCGGCGACGCGATAGGACTTGGACAGGCCGTTGAAGGTCAGGCATAGCAAGTCCGGCGCGAGGGATGCGGTGCAGATGTGCACGGCATCGTCGTACAGGATCTTGTCGTAGATCTCATCGGAGAACACCACCAGGTTGTGCTGGCGGGCCAGTTCCAGCATACCTAGCAAAACTTCCTTGGAGTACACCGCACCGGTCGGGTTGTTCGGGTTGATGATCACCAGCGCCTTGGTGTTCGGGGTGATCTTGGCCTTTATGTCGGCCAGGTCCGGCCACCAGTTGGCCTGCTCGTCGCACAGGTAATGCACGGGATTACCACCCGACAGACTCACGGCTGCGGTCCATAGCGGATAGTCCGGGGCCGGCACCAGTACTTCGTCGCCGTTGTTGAGCAGGGCCTGCATCGACATCACGATCAGCTCGGAAACGCCGTTGCCCAGGTAGATGTCTTCAATCCCGACACCTTCCACCTGTTTTTGCTGGTAGTACTGCATGACGGCCTTGCGCGCGCTGAACAGACCCTTGGAATCGCTGTAACCCTGTGCGGTCGGCAGGTTGCGGATCACGTCCTGGAGGATTTCGTCCGGCGCTTCGAAACCAAAGGGTGCCGGGTTGCCGATGTTCAGCTTGAGGATGCGATGACCTTCCTCTTCCAGGCGTTTGGCGTGCTTGAGCACCGGGCCGCGAATGTCATAGCAGACGTTGGCGAGCTTGTTCGATTTGCTGACCTGCATGGCGATGTGTTCCCGAAAATGAACGATCCAGGCGGCGTATGAACAACCGTACTGGGAATCCTGCGTAATCACACAGGCCTGACGCCTTGAGAGCAGCACCCATAAATCCGTTTGAATGCGCGTGGCCTGGCTGCCAGACTGGCGTTTGACGAGGCGCAATCATACGTGCCGCCCGATCCTTGGAAAAGGTACAGATCGGGCTTTTTCAGCCGCCGAGGTGTGATGATGGAAAAGTTGGAAAAAACCCTGGAAGAATGGAAAGCCATGCTCGATCCCGAGCAGTACAACGTGTGCCGTCTCAAGGGCACCGAGCGCCCGTTCTCCGGCAAATATAACGACAGCAAGGTCGACGGTGTTTACCACTGCATCTGCTGCAGCGAGCCGCTGTTTGACTCCAAAACCAAATTTGATTCCGGTTGCGGCTGGCCGAGCTTCTACGCGCCGATCGGCGACAGTGCCATGGTCGAGATCCGCGACACCAGCCACGGCATGATCCGTACCGAAGTGGTTTGCGCCAAATGCGATGCGCACTTGGGGCATGTGTTCCCGGATGGTCCGCCGCCTACCGGTCTGCGTTACTGCATCAACTCGGTGTGCCTGGATCTGGTTCCACGCGGATAAAAAGCCCTCTGTAGGAGCGAGCTCTGCTCGCGATGGGCTTGGGGGCAGCGCGGGGCATCAGGTTTCCCGCGTTATCGTTCACGACCATCGCGAGCAGAGCTCGCTCCTACAGTGGGTCGGTGCCCGATAATTTAAATTGCACGCAATTCAATTGCTCGCTATGTTTGGCTTATCTTCCTGAATCTGGAGCCTTCACCATGAGCGACAATCTGCTAAGCATTCCGTGCACCACGATCAAGGGCGAGCAAAAGACCCTGGCAGACTTCGCCGGCAAAGCGGTGTTGGTGGTCAATACCGCCAGCAAATGCGGTTTTACCCCGCAGTACAAGGGCCTCGAGGAGCTGTGGCAGACCTACAAGGATCAGGGCCTCGTGGTGCTGGGCTTTCCCTGCAATCAATTCGGCAAGCAGGAGCCGGGTAATGAAGGGGCGATCAGCGAGTTCTGCGAGCTGAACTACGGCGTCAGTTTCCCGCTGTTCAAAAAGATCGAGGTCAATGGCGCGGACGCCCATCCGCTGTTCGTGCAGTTGAAAAAACGTGCACCGGGCGTGCTCGGTTCCCAGGGCATCAAGTGGAACTTCACCAAGTTCCTGATCGGTAAGGACGGCCAGTTGGTCAAGCGTTTCGCGCCGGCGACCAAGCCGCAGGACCTGACCCGCGAGATCGAAGCCCTGCTCAAATGAACACGTCCGTCGACTCCCTGAATCTTGACAGTCAGCTCTGCTTCAAGCTGTATGCCGCTTCCCGTGCGGTGATCCGGGCGTACAAGCCGATGCTTGACCAGCTCGGCCTGACTTACCCGCAATACCTGGCGATGCTGGTGTTATGGGAGTGGCAGGAAACCGCGCCGGAGCAGCCGACCGTCAAGGCCTTGGGCGAGCGACTGGCGCTGGACTCCGGCACGCTGACGCCGTTGCTCAAGCGTCTTGAGCAACTGCAACTGGTACAGCGTCAGCGTTCGGCTCGGGATGAGCGCGAGGTGCATTTGAGCCTGTCACCAACGGGGCTGGCGTTGCGCGATCAGGTCGGGCCGTTGAAAGCTCGGCTGTTGTGCGACAGTGGTGTAGACCTGGATCGCCTGAATGAACTGCGCAATGGCCTGGATCATCTGTTGGGGCAAATCAAGGCACTGTCGTAACGGGTATCCAGATATCCAGCAGGGCAGCCAGTTCTTCTCGTCGAAACGGTTTGGCCAGGTAATCGTTCATGCCCGCGGCACGGCAGCGTTCGCGCTCTTCGGACATGGCGTTGGCGGTCAGGGCGACGATGGGCAGTTCCGGCCAGCGTCCGCTGCGGCGGATTTGCCGACTGGCTTCGTAGCCATCCATCACGGGCATGTTGCAGTCCATCAGTACCAGATCGAAATCGCTGCTTTCCAGTTGATCCAGTGCCTCTACACCATGAGCGGCGACAATCACGTCGCATCCGAGTTTGCCGAGCATGCCCTTGGCCACCAGTTGATTGACCGGGTTGTCTTCGACCAGTAGCACCCGTGCGCGGCGTTGCGGCGATTGGGTATCGATCCGGATATCGTCGATGACAGCGATTTCCGGTTGCAGGATGCGCCGCAAGGTCTGGTGCAACGCATTGCGTGCCAAAGGGCGCGCCTGCTGCTGCAAGGGGGCGAGGGCGTTGACTTGTTCAACGGGCATGAAACTGCCGTATGCGGTCACCAGCAAAATCGGTGCGGTGAAGGTGGGGCGCAGGTTGAACAAGCATTCGGGACAATCGGTAATCAACACATCGGGATCCAGACCGATCAATGGCTCGTCAATGGCGCGCTGCTGATACTCCAACCCCCAACCGGGCAGCGCGCTACCCAGCAATTCCGCCAGGCCGCTGCTGGCGGCGGTGATGGCGATGACTTTGCCTTGCAAGGCCGGCGGCGGAAGTGCCCGGGTATGGCGGGGCAGCGGTAATTGCGCACAGAACTGACTGCCAAAACCCGCTTCGGAACTGATGGTCAGGCGCCCTCGCATGGCTTCGCAAAGGTTATAGGTCAGGGCCAGCCCCAGCCCGGTGCCGCCAAACTGTCGGGTAATCCCGGCACCGGCCTGGGTGAAGGGCTGGAAGATCTTGACCTGGGCGTCCTGGGGAATGCCGATGCCTGTGTCGCAGACCTCGATTCTGACACCGTCGCCGAAGGTCGACAGGCGCACATCGACCCGTCCGAAACGGGTGAACTTGAGTGCGTTGGACAGCAGATTGCTGACGATCTGCCGAACCCGGGTCGGATCGCCGAGCACTAATGCCGGGAAATGTGGATCGATCAAGCAGGTCAGTTCGACACTCGGCGCCGCATTCTGCGACAGCAGGTTGGCGGTGTCTTCGACCAGTGCGCCGAGGTCGAAGGGGATGTGTTCGAGCTCGAGCTGACCGGCATCGAATTTCGACAGATCGAGAATATCGTTGAGCAATTCCACCAGCACCTTGCCCGAGTCATGGGCGATGGACAGTTGTTGCTGCTGCTCGGCAGTCAGCGGCCCGTCGAGCGACAGGGCGATCATCCCCAGCAGGCCATTGAGTGGCGTGCGGATTTCATGGCTCATGTTGGCCAGGAACACCGAGCGCGCCTCGGCCATGTCCAGGGCGGTGCTTCGGGCCACTTCCAGCTCCTGGTTGGATTGGCTGAGGCGGGCGTTGATGGCCTTGAGTTCGGCGGTACGTGCCGAGACGATGTTTTCCAGTTGGCTCAGGTAATCGGTGAGGCGATTTTCCGCGTTGCGTCGTTGGTGGATTTCGGTGGCGACATTTTCGAATTGCTGGTTGGCGACTTTCACCAGCACGCCGATTTCATCGTTGGCGTGGCCGGCCGGACATTCCAGGGTGGTCGGTTCAATGCTGCGTGAATCGCGACCGCTGAGTTCGCGGATAACACGTACCAATGGTTTGGTCAGCATCACATAGAACAGCGCCAGCAGGATGCCGGTCAGGATCAGGCTGCGGGCGAAGCCGTTGAGCAAGGTCACTTCGGCGCGACGCAGGAACCGGTACCCGAATGAGTAGGTGTCGACGTCCAGTTGCAGCGTGCCGAGGGATTCGTTGGGCAGGTGGTCCAGATAGAGGCGGTCTTCGAATTGCCGGTTGGCGCCGAACAGCAGGTCACTGAGCACGCGATAGCCGCTTTGCAGGCCCGGTCGCTTGACGTTGGCCAGCACGTTGCCGTTGTTATCGCTCAGTTTCGCGCCAATGATTGCAGGCGAACGCAGCAGGCCCAGGGTCAGCTCCTGAGCGAGTTCGGCGTCGATGTTATAGGCGATGCGTGAAGCCGGGTTGTGGCTGATTTCCAGCAAAGACAGGATTTCACGGTTGATGGAGGCGTCTTCACTGGCATAATCGATGCCTATTTGCAGCAGGCTGAGCAGCGTGCCCAGAATGAAACCGACCAGCACGGTAAGCCGGGCTTGCTTGTAAGACAGCCGGTTGGTGAACTTGATATCCATGGGGTGCTGGACCACTTCCGTTTCCCTTCGCTGCTCAAGCATAGCCGATCATGCATGGAAGCCGATGCTCTCGCGAGCCCTTGTAGAGGGGCTTGGTCCGGACATCGAACGCTGTGTTCTGTCGCTGTATCGCCATCATTACTGTGAACGTGCCCGAGGAGAAGACGTGGATTCCCGATTGAATGCTTTTCTTGAACGCGCCGATGCCGTTCTGGCCCGTATCGAACCGCTGCTGCCCACCCCTCGACAAGCGATCGACTGGACAACCTGCCTGGCGGCACGCTGGCAGCGCGAAGGGCGCAGCGGTTATCTGCTACCGCTGGAAGTCAGTCTCGACATGCGTCTGTCCGACTTGATCGGCGTCGACCGCCAGGTGGAGCAGCTGGGTCGCAACACCCAACAATTTCTGGACGGCATGCCGGCTAACCACGCCTTGCTCTGGGGCTCGCGCGGTACCGGTAAATCGTCGCTGATCCGCGCCTTGCTCGCCGAGCATGCCCAGGCAGGTTTGCGCTTGATCGAGATCGAGCGCGACCACTTGGCAGACTTACCACGGGTCGTCGAGCAGATCGCAAAATTGCCGCAACGATTCGTGGTGTTCTGCGATGACCTGTCATTTGAGTCGGGCGAGGGCGATTATCGCGTCCTCAAGAGCGTGCTCGACGGGTCCCTGGAACAGGCGCCGGACAACGTGTTGCTGTACGCAACTTCCAACCGTCGCCACCTGGTGCCGGAAAAGGAAAGCGATAACGAAAACTGGAAACGGGTCGATGGCGAATTGCACCCCAGCGAGGCGGTGGAAGACAAGATCGCCCTGTCGGATCGCTTTGGTTTGTGGCTGTCGTTCTACCCGTTTACCCAGGAACACTTTCTCAACGTTGTCGAGCACTGGATCGGACAACTGGCCCACAAGGCCGGCCTGAAGTGGCAGCGTACCGAAGAGCTGGACATCCTCGCGGTGCGCTGGGCCACGGGACGCGGCAATCGTAACGGACGTTGCGCGTATCAATTTGCCCGCTATTGGGTTGGGCTGAAACTGTTGGAGCACAAGGCATGATCGATTTACAAAAGAGCGGCCAGGGCCTCGAAGGCTATGGCATGCTGCACGCGCAGCTGGAGTCGCTGCTGGCGGACGAGCGGGACTTCATCGCCAACGCCGCGCAGTTTTCGGCGTTTCTGTTCAATCAGCTTGAAGACCTGAACTGGGCCGGCTTCTACCTCAATCGCAACGAGGAACTGGTGTTGGGCCCGTTCCAGGGACAGATCGCCTGCGTGCGGATTCCGTTCGGTCGGGGCGTGTGCGGGACTGCGGCGGCGACGTTGCAGACGCAATTGGTCGAAGACGTGCATGCGTTTCCCGGGCATATCGCCTGTGACAGTGCCTCGAACAGCGAGCTGGTGGTGCCCTTGGTCAAGGACGGTCGCCTGATTGGCGTGCTGGACCTCGATAGCCCGAAACTGGCGCGTTTCAATGCGCAGGATCAGGCTGGAATCGAGCACCTGGCGGCCATTTTCCTGCGCTTGACCGATTGCTGAATATTGGTCAAACCGTCAGACCAGCCTTGATCAGCAAGCTTGTCGGGTCTACCACATCGATCTGCTGCGGGTCGAGGAACCGCTCGGCATACTGAAGATAGATGTGCGTCTTGATGAACAACCCGAACAACTCCGGGTCGATGTGGGCATCCCGGCACATGGTAGCCATGATGCCCAGCGCTTCGCTCAATGACTTGGCTTTCTTGTAGGGGCGGTCGGAAGCCGTCAGCGCTTCGAAAATATCGGCAATCGCCATCATCCGCGCCGGCAGGCTCATCTCCTCGCGTTTCAAGCGTTTTGGATAACCGGTGCCGTCCATTTTTTCGTGATGGCCACCGGCGATTTCCGCAATGTTGCTCAGGTAACCGGGGAAGGGCAGGTGGTTGAGCATCAGGATCGTCTGCACGATGTGGTGATTGATGATGTAGCGTTCTTCGTTCGTCAGGGTGCCGCGGCGAATGCTCAGGTTATAGAGTTCGCCGCGGTTGTACTTGTAGTGCGGTACATCGAGTTTGAACCCCAAGGGATTATCCGGGGCGATCAGTTCGGTTTCGGGGCGTTCGAACAGATGCTCGGGCTTGTCTGCCAGCAGTGGCTCGGTGACTGGCAATGTCGGTGCAGGATTGCGCGCCTGACGCCGGTTCTCTTCCCAGGAAACGCCCAGCCGATCATCCAGGGTTCGCATCCAGGTACGCTGGCCGATGCTGCGCAGACGTTGCAGGTCTCCATCATCCATCGCCTCGCCACCCAGGTTGCAGCGGGCAATAAAGGCGAAGTCATCGTCGAGACCGGTCAGCGTGGCATCACGCAACTGCGCCAGAGGCTGCTCGTCGCCACCGGCGGCGACCGCTTGCCAGTAGCTGATCCAGGCATCGCGCTTGAGCACTTCGAAGCGGGTACGGATTTCGTGGATGCGGTCGTAAAGGGTTTCCAGTTTCGTGGCTTTATCGACCACGTATTCCGGGGTGGTGATCTTGCCGCAGTCGTGGAGCCAGGCAGCGATGTTTAGCGCCTCCCATTCATCATCGGTGGGCTGATAGCCACTGAAGACTGGATCTTGGCTCGTCGCGGCAGCTTGCGCGAGCATCAGGGTCAGGGCCGGCACGCGCTGACAATGGCCGCCGGTGTAGGGACTTTTGGCGTCAATTGCACCGGCCAACAACTTGATGAACGCATCCAGCAATTGTTTTTGTCGGTTTTGCAGGCGCTGGCTTTCAATACTCACTGCAGCCGCGCCGGATACGGCTTGCAAGAACGCAATGCGGTCCGGTCGAAGTTTTTCCAGATCACTCTGATTGCCGCTGTCGGCCAGCAGAAAGACCAGCAGGCCCACGGTTTCGTTATGTCGATTGTGCAAGCGGATGCCGATCAGATGAACCCTGGGACATTTCAGTGCCAGCAGTACTTTCTGCAAGTCCCCGGCCTGTTCGAAGCCGAGGTTACTGACGACATTGTCGGCGGACGACAATTGTCGCAGCCAGTCAGGGCTCTGCGGGTTTTTAAGTTCGTGGGACCCTATGTCGAATGACGACAGAGCCTGTGCCGTGTCGTTGATGACCAGGCCGTGGGGCTCCATGCGATCGCCGTCACCTTCACGCAGGTAGATCAGACCGGCCTGGGCCTGGCCGATTTTCACGGTTTCAAACAGCACGCGTTGCAGCAACGGGGCAAATCGGGTTTCGGCGCTCAGGCTGTCGGTGATCTGGAAGAAGCTCGCCAGGGTATCTTTCATGCGGGCCATTGATACGCTCAGTTGATCGATTTCGAGCACCGGCGAGCGACGCGATAGCGGAAAATTGAAATCGAAACTGCGAATCGCATCCGCTTCGCGCACCAGTGCGCGCAGGGGGGTGACCAGAATCCGCGAGGTCAACCAGCCCAGCGGCACGCACAACAGTAGCGTCGCCAGCGTAATCAACGCACCTTGCCAGCGCATACGATAGGCATCGACGAGCAATTCATCTTCCGGCACCAACATCGCCAGTTGCAGTCCCTGCGGGCCACCTTCCTGCATGCTGCTGCGGGCCACGATCCATTGGCGTCCCCCGGCATTCAGGCGATTACCTTCAGGAGGAGGGCTGTTGAGCAATGCGCCCAGGCTGGGACTCAGGTCAGCCGCCTTGATCAGGCGAGCCGTCTGATCGTCGATGATCAGGCGACTGGCATCGGGGTAGGCAACGGCATTGCCCTGGGTATCAAACAGCACGATTTCGGTGGCGGGTGTCACCACATGTTTGGCCAGGGTGGCACTGAGTTCGGCCAGGGTCAGGTCCGCGCCCATCACGACTCGCTCACCACTGCGCCGGGCCAGTGTGGTGCCGACGTTGCGGGTGGAGAAAAAGATATAAGGCTCGGTGGTGATCTGATCGTTGTCGCGGCTGGCGCTTGTAAACCACGCGCGACTGCGCGGGTCGTAAGGGTCGTCGGGGTTGTCTTGTCGACTGATGAAGGTCAGGTTCTGGTCGAAGAACAGGGATTGGGAGTGCGCCCGGTCGCTGCTGTCGCGCTCGATACTCCAGACTTGATAAACCGCGCTCTCCGGGGCTTTGAGCAGCGACTTCAGGGCGGCGTTTCGCAGTGGCCGAACCATGAAGAAATCACCGTTGCCGTAGCCCAGATACAGTGACGCCAGGTCAGGGTTGTCAGTGAGCGACTGGCTGAAGGGTCTGAGCAGCGCCAGGCGATGCTCAAGGTCCGGTGCCTGGACCGCAGGGTTGACGACTTGCAGGCTTAGCAGATGGCGGATCGGTTCATAGGTCGCCTTCAAATCGAGGCGCACGTCCTGCTCTATGCGATTGAAGAGTTTTTCGCTGCTGGACAGGATGATCTGTGTGGTATGCCGATAATGGAAAATGCCTAGCACCACGCCGGTCAGCAACAGCAGGCAGGTAAACATCACGCTGATATGAACGTGCAAGGAAAATCGCCGTTGATCCGGACGCAGTGGGTTGGGCATACAGGTCACTCCGTGATGGTTAACACACTGCACAGCGTCCAAGCATAGTTAAGCCAATGTCATTCTGCTTTTGTCGTTTTTCGGATCTGTTGCAACAAGGCCTGATCGAGTTCCAGCAAGGCGCGCTCCACGGCCGCACAGCAGTCGGCGACTTTGCGCGGATGGAATGGGGCGCGGCAGGTTGTTTCGAGCAATTCGCAGCTTTCAATCAATCGAGCGGCCTGAGCGATTCGCGCGGCTCCCTTGATTTTATGGGCCATGTCGAGGAATGCCTGCGGGTCGGTAGAGCCGCAGAGCGCCAGCAGGCCCTGGCGATCCTGACGATTGCTGTTCAACAGTTCAGTCAACAGGCGCTGGTTCAACACCGGGTTGCCACCGGTCAACTGATGCAATCCTTCCAGGCTGAAAGCCGGTGTGATTGAGGTTGGCGCAATGCCTCCAACCCATTGGCTCAGGGCGCTTAGCGTCAGGGGTTTGAACAGACAGTCGTCCATACCTGCAAGCTTGCAGCGTTGAATCTCTTCAGGTTGTGCATTGGCGGTGAACCCCAGGATGGTGCATCGCGGTCGGCGCGTTTGTTTTTCGTGCAGACGAATGTCTCGGACCAGCTCGTAGCCATTCATGACCGGCATGTTGCAGTCAGCGATCACCAGATCGAACACATCGGTTTTCCATGCCTCGAATCCTGCCTGACCGTCCTCCGCGACGCTGTATCGATGACCCAGAAACTCCAGTTGCTGGCACATGAGCAAGCGATTGGCCGCGTGATCATCGACCACCAGGACGTTCAATGGGGTTGCGGCGAGGTGGATCCTTGCATTGGCTCTTTCCATTCCGGACTCTTGTGTCAACGCTGGTAGACACAGCGACATCCGTACTTGAGTGCCGGCACCCGGCTGACTGCTCAGTTGCAGGCTTCCGCCCATGATTTCGCATAGACTGCGGCTGATCACCAGGCCAAGTCCGGTACCGCCTCGGGCTGTTTGTCCAGCATTATCGGCCTGAGCAAAGGGCTCGAACAGGCGCTGCTGATCCTGTGCGCTGATTCCTATGCCACTGTCCCGGACTTGCAGTTGCATCTGCACCTGACCGGGCTCGGTGGTTGGGCGCAGGTCGACGGTAATGCTGACTTCTCCCTGTTCGGTAAACTTGATGGCGTTACTGACCAGATTGGACAGCACCTGCTTGAAGCGCATCGGGTCCAGCAGAACATCGATGGGTGGATTGTCCTGATTGAAATTCAAATTGAGTGCAAGCCCTTTCTGTCGGGCCAGGCCGTCGAAAATACGTACCACCGACGCCACGATTTCTCGCGGATTGACACGTTCCGGGCTCATGCTCAGGTGTCCGGATTCGATGCGTGCGATGTCGAGAATGTCGCCAATCAGTTCCAGCAGATCCTTCGCCGAGTGATACGCCACATCAATGGCCGGACGATCGGGATGTTGGTGTTCGATGCGCTGGAGCGTCAGTTCGAGCAGGCCGATGACCGCATTCATCGGCGTGCGGATCTCGTGGCTCATGGTGGCCAGAAAGGTGCTTTTGGCCCGGTTGGCTTCATCGGCACGCTCTTTTGCGCAACGCAGGTCATCGAGCAGTTGCCGGCGTTCGCTGATGTCTATCCAGCCACCGATGATGCCTTGCACTTCACCGCTTGAGTCACGGTAGGGCAGTATCCAGTGGTAGATCGTCAAGCGGCGACCGCCAATATGCAACGGACGGTCGAGTATCAACGGTCTGCCCTTGGCCACGACTCGCTCGTAGTCGGCCTGATATTCACGGGCTTCAAAGGCGTTGCTCAGGGAGCCCTGAATGACGCTTTTGCCGATGACATCTTCACGTTTCGCGTTGAAAGCTTGCAGGTAGCTGTCATTGCAGCTTTGCAGCAGGCCCTGGCGATCCCTGACATAGATGGGATGTGGCGTGCCGTTGACCAGCGAGCGCATGAATTCGAACTGATCGTTCAATGCGCGCTCGGCGGCCTTGCGTTGATTGATCTGGCGGCGCATGTAAGCGTTCCAGGCCACGGAAATCAGTAACAACACACCGGCACCAATGACGATCTGGTAAAACAGCCGGTGATAGTTGCGCCAGGTGCTTTGCGAGGACGCCGAATAGCCCCGCCAGCGGCTGTTGATGATGCCCAGCTCCTCCGGTGCGATGCTCAGGAGTGCCTTGTTGAGAATGTCATGGAGTTCCTTGGCTCCCTGATTCGTCGCCAGGGAAAAGGCAGCTTGCTCGGTACCGATGGTGGTACTGATCTGCAGGGTGTGCTCGAACAGCCGCGATGAAATGAAATAGTTTGCAATCACCAATGAACTCACCACACCTTCTGCCTGCCCCTCGGCCAGCATCTCCACGGCACTGAATGTATCCGGGGTTTCGATCAGCTTTGTCTTCGGGAATTCGCTGCGCAGATAAGGCAACAACGGATGACCTTGGGCGAGGGCCAGACGTTTGCCTTGAAGCTGCGCAAGATTGGTCGGGCTGTCCGGGGCCTTGCGCGTCAACAGGACAAAGGAGTTTTGCAAGTAGGGGCGACTGAAGTTCAACAGGGTGTCACGTTGAGCGCTGGGCAGCACTGCGGCGATCAGGTCGGCCTGATCATCCTTTACTCGCTGGATCATTTCGCTATCGCTTCGGCTGCGCTGGATGTCGAAACGCAGGCCGGTGCGCAATCTGATCAGCTCAAGCAAATCCGCGGCAACGCCGCGAAAGTTGCCGGCACTGTCGAAAAACGTCAGCGGTGCCAACGCTTCATTGACCACCACGCGCACTACCGGATGCTGTGCAAGCCATCGTTCCTCGCTGTAACTGAGCTCCAGTTTGTGATCCGTGAGCAGAATGTCACTGCCGGCGCTCCAGCGTTTGGCGATGTTTTCTCGAACGCTGACGGGGATGGCCGTGAGCATGGCATTGATGATGCCGAGCAGTTGCGGGTTGTCTTTATGCACCGCGAAACTGAAACCGTGTGCCTCGTGTTTGCCGAAGTTGGCCATGCGGATGTTGTTCAGGTAGCCCTTGTTGATCATGTAATGGGTAGAAATGGTGTCACCGAGAAACACATCGGCCTGATCGAAAGCGACGGCATTGATTGCATTCTGATAGGACGGGTAGGACGTGATAATCGCCTTGGGGTACAGGGCCTTGACTTCCTCCATCGGCAGGTAGTGATACACCATGCTCAGGCGCATGCCGGCCAGGCCATCGGTCAAGGATCGGGTTTCGCCTTCACGGGTCACTAGAACAGGCTGGTCCACGGCATAGGGCGCTGACAATACGATGTCGGGATTACGGGCCTCGAATCCATTGGCTGTACCCAACAGGTCGACTTCGTTGTTTTCAAGCGCTTCAATGGCCGCTCCCCGGGATGCAAAGCGCTGAATCCTGATGGGCAGGCCGATAGCCTTGCCGAGAATACCCGCGTAATCAGCAGTGAAACCTTCATAGTCGCGACCGCTAAGAGTCAGGTCGAAGGGCGGATAATCCGGTGCGGAGGTGCCAAGGATCAGTTCCTGCTTGTTCCTGAGCCACTGCCGTTGTGAGTTGTCGAGCTGGATCTCCAGGTGCCCGACCTCCGAGCGACTCAGCAACGCGTAGTTATCACTGCTGTGTGTTGCGAGCGAGGAGGTGCTCAGGCATAGGCCCATGGTCATCAGTATCAGATAGTCCTTTAAACGAATGGGCATCCTGTCTCTCACACCAATGCGTTGCGTTTTGCCATTTCGATGAGTTCAACCAACGACTTGGCCTTGAGTTTTTGCATGAGGCGTTTTTTATAAGTGCTGACAGTCTTGTTGCTCAGAAACATGCCTTTGGCGATTTCCTTGTTGGTGCGACCTTGAGCAAATAGTTGCAATACCATCAGTTCCCGATCGTTGACAGACTTGAATAGTTCCAGTTCGGCGCAACGCGCTTCGTCACCACGAACCGGGTTCAATGCTTCGCTTGGGAAATAGTTGTAACCCGAAAGTACGGCTTTGATGGCACTGACCAGTTCGCTGAGATCCTCCTGCTTGCAGACATATCCCGAAGCGCCGGATTGCATGCAGCGGATACCAAAAAGTGTCGGGCATTGCGCTGTCAGTACCAATGTTTTCAGAGGCGTACTCATCGCGTTGAAACGGGCCAGGACTTCCAGTCCGTCCAGTTTGGGAATACTGATGTCGAGAATGACCAGGTCGGGCATGCATTCGCGAACCATCTGCATGGCGTCGACTCCGTTGTCAGTTTCACCGACGACTTTGTAGCCTTCGTGTTCAAGCAACATACGAACGGCAAGTCGGATGACAGGGTGATCGTCGACAATAAAAACGGAGTTCATAATCAAATCCCATGCGAACTGAATAAAGCGCGCACCTTAGCTCAGATAGTTGAGGTGGCGTATGAACTGACGTACCTGTAGCAGCAATATAGGAATGTTCCTACAAGAAAAAAGGAATGGGCTTACGCATCAACTAGGATTTTTATGAGGAATAGTGCGAGTTATTTTTTTAATTGAAGTTTTGATATATCGATTTGTGAGATTTTTATTGTTTTTCGTGTGTTGAATTATGGCTGCTTAATTTCGGTGTTGAGGTCAGCATTTGTATGAACTCGGTCTGTTTCAAAGGTTTTGTCAAGCAACCCAGTAATGGAAGCTCATGGGTGTTGGCCACGCATTCAAGTCCGTCCAGTTCGGTGAGCGTCAGGCTACTTAGCAGGATGGCTTGTTTGATCATGCCGTGGCGACTGGCGAACTTGACCAAATCAATCCCGGAAACATCGGGTAGGCACTGATCGCACAAAAGAATATCGAAAGGTTGCTCGGCACCCAGCAAATATTGCAAGGCCCCTTGGGCGCAATTGGTGGTGGTCAAACGGGTGAAGCCGAAACTCTCGAGCAGATATTGTGTTGCCCGAAGTTGAAAGGGGTGATCTTCCACCAGCAAGATGTGCAGATTGTCTTTGATCATATTATTCACGCTTCTTTTATTGAACAAAGGAGGCGTGATTGTTTCGCGCGAATATCGGCCAATCGATCAGTTCACTCGACATCCGTTGTAGGGGAATTCAGCGAGCATTGAATGCACTTGGTTTTTTGGGGCTGATCGGCCATTACGGATGGCGTAATGGCTGACCAACCGTTATCTCTCAGTGACTTGAGCGCCCCGTCATTTCCAGCGCCATGTCGCTCGCATAGCTGTCCGTCATTCCGGCAATGAAATCGATCATTCGCAGAAACGAGGTGTGTAACGAGCCATGCGGATCGGGTGCGTTGTTACCCAACAGGTCGAGCGTTCGCCGGCTCTTGAAGGATGGCGTACGACCGTTGTGTTGTTCCAGGGCTGCGCCGCAAAAAGTGTTGAGCAGGATTTCCAGGGTGGTGTAGGCGCCGATTTCGTGCAGGGTTTTGCGTTTGTCCTGGAAGATTTTTTTGCGAGCCATGTCTTTTGCATTCAGGACACAGCGTTTGGCCGGGCCGTGCATGTGTTCCACCAGATCGCCCGGCAGTGTACCGGCCAGTAATGTGTCCTGCTGCTCGACAAAGGCCCGTGCGGCGGCATTGGTCAGGTGCTCGATGGCTTTGCCACGCAGGATGGCCAGTTTACGTCGGCGAGAATCCCCCGGCCCGAGTTGACGATAGGTTTCCGGCAAATCGTCACCCACCAGATCCAGCAGCAGCGATTCGACTTCAGCGTAATCCAGCAACTCCATTTCCAGGCCGTCTTCGAGGTCGATCAACGCGTAGCAGATATCATCGGCGGCCTCCATCAGGTACACCAGCGGGTGACGCGCCCAGCGCTGTTCTTCGAGTTGCGGCAGGCCAAGTTTCTGGGCGATCTGTTCAAGCAGCGGCAGTTCGCTCTGGTAGCAACCGAACTTGTGTTTCTTGTACCCAAGCGAATCGGCGTGTCTGGCCGTCCATGGGTATTTCAGATAAGTGCCGAGGGTGGCATAGGTCAGTCGCGTGCCGCCGTCGAACTTGTGGTACTCCAGTTGGGTCAGTACCCGAAAACCCTGGGCGTTGCCTTCGAAATTGAGAAAATCATTGCGCTCGGCCTCGCTCATTGCATCGAGCCAGCCGCGACCGGCGGCTTGCTGGAACCAATGACGGATCGCATCTTCCCCGGAGTGGCCGAACGGTGGATTGCCAATGTCATGGGCCAGGCAGGCCGACTGCACCACCATCCCCAGGTCGCTGGGCTCGCACCAGTCGGGCAGGGCGTTGCGGATGGTTTCACCGACGCGCATACCCAGCGAACGGCCGACACAACTGACTTCCAACGAGTGGGTCAGGCGCGTGTGAATATGGTCGTTACTGGAGACCGGATGCACCTGGGTCTTGCGTCCGAGCCGGCGAAAAGCCCCGGAGAAAATGATGCGGTCATGGTCTTTGTGAAATGGACTGCGGCCGAGCTCTTGCGAGCTGTGCAGAGGCTTTCCGAGGCGTTCGCGGGTAAGCAGGGTATGCCAATCCAAGGCGGGTTCTCTCCGTCGGGTGACTTGAGTCTCTAGCTTCCCGTTTCGCACCGGGACCTGCAAGTGGAAACGCCCGCCTAGAGCCCGACGGCATCGATATCGATAAGCAGCAACCGCTCGCCGTTGTCGAAAAACTGCCCGGCGGTGAGGCAATACTGATTGCTGGTGGCGTCGCGATAGGTGTTTGAGAGGGTCAGGCGTCGTTCATCCCAGCCCTCTGCCAGCAAGTGATAGAAGTAGGGGCGCCAGGACCAGTTATGGCCCAGATAGCGATTGTCAGCGACCCAGCTGCTGTTGCGCCACTCCAGGTTCGGCGTCAACTGTGTGCCGTGACGGTCGCATTGATAGAAGCGCAACAGCCAGGGGAAGGCATCGAGTCGGGGCAAGGCACTGAGCGGGGCACGAGCCTGGGCCCAGGCTTGCAGGATCGTCATCAGTTCGCCGAGTTGCTGGCGCATGAGCATCAGGCGGCCGCGCTCTGCCAGTTTCTGCTGAACATAGCGCTGACGCAGTTGTGCAAAGCGCTCGACGAAGGCGTCGCTGGAAAAGAAGTCTTCCCGTGCCTCGGCGAACAGAAAACCCTGCACATAGCGCGAGCCGCACTCCAATGCAAAATTGAGCTGAGTATCGGTTTCCACGCCCTCGGCGATGATCCAGCAGCCGGTTTTTTCTGCCATCTGCGCCAGGGCCTTGACCACGTCGCTGCTCGGCCCACCCAATGCCGCGGCCTGAAACAAGCGCATGTCGAGTTTGAGAATGTCCGGTTGCAGTGCCAGCACACGATCGAGCTGGGAGTAGCCTGCACCGAAGTCATCGATGGCGATCCGTGCACCGGCCAAACGGTAACGTGCCACCACTTGGGCAAGGCGCTGGATGTCACCACCCAGTTCGGTGATCTCGAAGACGATTCTCCGTGGGTCGACATCGTATGTGTTCAGTTGCCTTAGGCTTGGCAGCGGTTGGTCCGGGCGCAAGCGGCTGATCCAGCGCGGAGAAATATTCAGGCTGAGAAACCAGTCGGAAGGTGCCTGGTGCAGACGGCTCAATGCGTCCTCGCGCAGTTGGCGATCCAGGCGGCGCAGGGCCATGGCGTTCGTGCTCGAGTCGGTGAACAAAGGTCCCACCGATGCCAATTGACCGTCTGCCTGACGCAGTCGACCCAACGCCTCCACGCCCGCGATTCGGCCGGTAGCGGTATCGATGAATGGCTGAAAACAGGCGACCGGTTGCCCGTCGATCACAAAGCCTCCTTGGTTGATCTTGTTTTTGGATTAAACCTGATGGCCGGCTAATGCCTGATCGCCACGCAGGATTGAACCTCTCGAAAAAGAGGTTCATCCCGTGGGTGTTGCAAGAATGTAGCCAGAAGTGACAGCTCAGGGTTTGCGCGAGGAGCCTTGCATCACCAGTTTGATCAAGGGTCCCAGCGTGGCGCCAAGCTGAAGCAAGCGAGTCAGGCTACTGATGCCGCCGCCCCTGGCACCCTTGCCGGTCAGAAACCCCAGCAACGTTACCGCCGCCACGCCCCAGAGTGGAGCGTGCTTGATACCGAAGCCTTCCTGCAGGTTTTTCGTCATCCCGCGAACACGCTGCAGGGGTTGCAGCAGATGCGCGGATTCGTGGCGGATTTCCTGGCGGTGCATTTCCATGCGCAGACGGATCAACGTCTTGCGCATTTCCGCGCGCGAGCTGTTGCGAGGCAGTTCAGGCAGGTTCATGGCAGCAGGCGCTCCCTGTCGTTGGCCAGTTCTTCCAGGGTGCCATGGAAGGGTGAGGACTCATCGAAAATCGCCGCTCTCAAGCGAATGCCGCAGAAGACTGCCGCCAAGGCATAGAACACGCAAAGACCAATGATGGCCGCGAGGCGATAAGTGTCCCAAAACAGGATCAGCACCAGCGTCGACAACCCCACCAGCAATAACAGGGCAAACACCAATGCCAGTCCTGCAAACAGCAGCAGGCTGACGGTGCGTGCCTTTTGTTCCTGCAACTCGATGCCGAACAATTCGACATGGCTGTGAAGCAATCCCAGTACGGCGGCGCCCAGGCGCCGCGATGAGGAGCTTGCGCCTGTCATGGACGCGTCAAAATCTTCGGTCGCCATAATCAGCGCCGGGAGGCCAGCAGACCGATAAGAAAACCCACGCCGGCGGCAATGCCGACCGATTGCCATGGGTTGGCCTGTACATAATCTTCGGTGGCGGTGACGGCAGCCTTGCCGCGTTCGCGCAGGGAGTCTTCGGTCAGCTTCAAGGTTTCCCGGGCACGCAGCAGGCTGTCGTGGATCTGCTCGCGCAACTCATCGGCCTGATCACCCGCCAGGGAAGCGGTGTGTTCCAGCAACCGCTCAGTGTCGCTGACCAGTGTCTGAAAGTCGTTCATCAGGATCTCTTGAGCAGTCTTTGCCTTGGTGCTGGCCATTGGTGATCTCCATAGGTGGCGTCTGAATCGTTCGAGTATGAGCCTTGTGCGAAGGTTCAGTACAAATGACTGGTACAACTTTTGCTGTGTCCTGGTGCGCCAGCCTGCGCCACTGCGCTGTTGCTGGGCATGATTTGCGTAAAACTTTAACCCAAACAATCAAAACCCGAGCAATTGTCCCGGTCGTGACTGGCCTTGACGAATCCCGTGCGCCAAAGCGGTTCATCGGGAGTGACGCGCTCGATTGATGGCGTCACAACTTGGTGCATGGATTGCCCGCGCGAACTGCTTTGGTGCTTTTTTCAGCCTTAAGGTCTGCCTAATCCATGGAAAATCTGCAAAGCGCTGTGGACAGCCTGGTCCATAGCTCCAATACGTTGTTCATTCTGATCGGGGCGGTCATGGTGCTGGCCATGCACGCCGGTTTCGCCTTTCTGGAAGTCGGTACGGTTCGGCAAAAAAACCAAGTCAACGCATTGTCGAAGATCCTCAGCGACTTCGCTGTTTCGACCCTGGCTTACTTCTTTATAGGCTATTGGATTTCCTATGGAGTGACCTTTATGCAACCGGCGGCAGTGATCAATGCCGATCACGGTTACGGGTTGGTGAAGTTTTTCTTTTTGCTGACCTTTGCCGCGGCGATCCCGGCGATCATTTCCGGAGGCATCGCCGAGCGTGCGCGATTCGTTCCGCAACTGTGCGCGACCGCGCTGATCGTTGCGTTCATCTATCCCTTCTTCGAAGGCATGATCTGGAACGGCAACTTTGGCTTGCAGGCCTGGTTGCAGGAAAGCTTTGGTGCTGGCTTCCACGATTTTGCCGGCTCGGTCGTTGTGCATGCGATGGGGGGCTGGTTGGCACTGGCGGCAGTTCTGTTGCTCGGGCCACGCAATGGTCGATACCGCGAAGGCCGCCTGGTGGCTTTCGCCCCCTCGAGCATTCCGTTCCTGGCGTTGGGGTCGTGGATTTTGATCGTCGGCTGGTTCGGCTTCAACGTGATGAGTGCGCAAACCCTGCAAGGGGTCAGCGGATTGGTGGCGGTGAACTCGCTGATGGCCATGGTCGGTGGCACGGCGGCGGCGCTGGTTGTCGGACGCAATGACCCGGGCTTTCTGCACAACGGCCCGCTGGCCGGGTTGGTGGCGATCTGTGCCGGCTCCGACCTGATGCACCCTGTGGGCGCGCTGGTGACCGGGGCGATTGCCGGGGCACTGTTTGTCTGGTGCTTTACCGCCGCTCAAGGCAAATGGCACATCGACGATGTGCTGGGTGTCTGGCCGTTGCATGGTCTATGTGGCGTATGGGGCGGGATTGCCTGCGGCATCTTCGGCCAGAATGCATTGGGAGGACTGGGCGGGGTGAGCCTGATCAGCCAGTTGATCGGTACGGCACTGGGCGTGTTGGTGGCATTGGCCGGTGGTTTCGCGGTGTATGGCGCAATCAAGGCTCTCCACGGTCTGCGTTTAAGTCAGGAAGAAGAGTATTACGGGGCGGATTTGTCAGTGCACAAGATCGGCGCGGTCAGTCAGGACTGAGTTCCAGTCTGCTGCGCCGGGCAATGGTTGCCAGGGCGCTCGACGGTTTTTTGGGGCAGGCCTAGAATAGTCACTCAAATTTTTCCGGTTGAGCCCTCATGCTTCCTGAATGTCAGCTGTTCGGCACCCTCGGGTGCCATCTCTGTGAAGTGGCTGAGGCCATGTTGATGCCCTTCGTCGAGCACGGCCTGCTGGTGGAACTGGTGGACATCGCAGACGACGAAAAATGGTTCGCAGATTACAGCTTGCGTATTCCAGTATTACGCCGGGTCGATACGGGGGCTGAGCTGGGTTGGCCGTTCGGCTCCGACGATGTCGTGGCTTTCTTGCGTTAAAGGTTTTTTGTGTTGGCGGCTTCCGCCGGTCGTGCTTTTCGATTGATCCCTTGGCTTAAAGGCTGTGACTCGGGTACTGTATGTGTATACAGTTATCTGGGTTGTTGCACTGCTGTCCCTGATTCAGGGTTGTGCCGTCATATCCGGGAGTGAGAGGGATGAATCGTGGTCAATGTCGAACAATTGAAGGGCAGCGTGAACCGCATGTCGGTGGACGTGGTAAGTGAGGCGGTCCTCGAATTGCGTCTGGACGGGCTGGTAACGGAAGGGAAAACCCCTTTCAACAAACTGCATTTCAATACCTGTTTCGCTGAAATCGAAGCCTTGTTCCAGCGCGCAGGCTATCACCGGCAGCTGGACGTCGTGGGTTACCAGGGTTTGCTGTACGCGTTGTATGACCCCAGTCGTTGGGAAGCGGTCGATGTACTGCGCTGGCTCAAGGAGTACACCGAAGCGGCGGCGCGCACGCCGATACCGGCATGAAAATTCTCCACTAGGTTCGTTCCCGGCGCTGTTGGATAATGTCGCCCTGTATCGAGGGTTAGAGTTTTCGCATGTCCAGTTCATCTTTTTCTGCTGCACACAGTCAGGCCAGCACGCTCTACTTGCCGCCTGGCTCGTGGCAGACCGTTTTCGATTGCTTATGCGAGCATTTCAGCGCCATCAGTCGTGAACAGTGGCTGGACCGAATCGCCCGTGGACGTGTTCTCGACGGGCAAGGCACGCCCATCGCCCTCGATTTGCCTTACAGGGAAGGTCTGCGCATTCACTATTTCCGTGAAGTACCGGACGAAAAGCCGATCCCGGTGGTCGAGTCGATTCTGTACGCGGACGAACATCTGGTAGTGGCGGACAAGCCGCATTTTCTGCCGGTAACACCGGCAGGTGAATACGTTGAACAGACCCTGCTCAGGCGGTTGATCCGTCGCCTGGACAACCCGCACCTGGTGCCATTGCATCGCATCGACCGGCATACGGCGGGACTGGTGTTGTTTTCCGCCAATCCCCGGAGTCGCTCGGCGTATCAGTCGCTGTTTCCTTCGCGGCAGATCGAGAAACGCTACGAGGCCATTGCCCGGGCATTGCCTGAGCTTTCGTTTCCACGGGTTCATAAAAGCCGAATGATCGATGGCGAGCCGTTCTTCCGCATGCAGGAAGGACCGGGTATCCCAAATACTGAAACGGCTGTCGAGGTCAAAGAAAAAAATGGTGATCTCTGGCGTTATGGTCTTTACCCGGTGACGGGCAAGAAGCATCAGCTGCGGGTCCATATGACTGCGTTGGGCGCAAGCATTTGCAACGATCCGTTTTATCCACAGGTACTCAAGGATGTGGAGGACGACTACGCCAATCCGTTGAAACTCCTGGCACAAGGGCTGAAGTTTGTGGACCCGGTCACGGGCCAGGAAAGAGAGTTCGAGAGCACGATCACCCTGAAATGGTGATGTAGCGGATTAGCGTCCGATTCAGTGCGATGTTTGGAAAAATCGAATTTATGGGGTGGTTTGCAGTCATTTGAACAGGCTCCACGAACGTGGCGTTCAAAGACCTCGGAGTCGCAGGGAGATCAGCCGGCGGATCCCAGACTTTCCATGCAAGGAGATACCCATGAAACGTACCGTTTTCGCTGGAATGTTCATTTGCGCTGCAATGTTGGCCTCTCCGGTATTCGCTGCAGGGGAACATGACCTTTGCACGATCAAGCTTCAGGAACTCAGAGATAAGGTGACCACCCTGCCGGCCACGCCTGAAAATACCGCCATGGAAGTCAAACGCATGCAGGCCAGTGCGGAAGCGGCGAACTCGGCGAATGATGACAAGAAATGCATTACCGAAGCCACGCAGGCATTGACGCGCGTGAACACGCTTGCGAAAGAACCGAACCCCTAGGTGACTGTGTCAGAAAAGAAAATGCCCCGATAGGTCGGGGCATTTTTGTATCCGGTAGTCGCCGCGCAGATTACAACTCTTTAACGGTGCGAACCTGATCCTTGTTGATGCGGGTTTGCTTGCCATCCAGTTGTTCGAATTCGTAGAAACCCGAATCCTTGTCATAGTGTGGCGTGTCGACGGCCTGGATTTCGCGACCGTCATTCAAGGTGATCACTGTTGGCGATGCGCAACCGGCGAGGGTAGCGAGGCCTAGTGCAAGCATGAAAGTGGCCAGCGTCCGTTGAGTCATGGGTGTGTCTCCGAAATTGAATACTTTTGGTTACTGAGCGTCAGACGTATGCAATACGTGCAAGTTCCTCGGGTGCAGTCAGTCTGACACAGTGTTGTGCGCGCTTAACAGTTCCGGTGTATTGAGATTGGCCAAGCGCGGGTCGCTGTCTGGACACTGTAGCGCAGTTGCGCCCAGCTTTCGCATGAGTCGTCCCGGGCTACGTTCACCTTCGTTCCAGGCACTGTCGAATTCGCTGCGAAGTGCCACGGGAATCACGCACAGCAGCGGTTCCCAGTGACCATCATGACGCAGCATCAACGGTTTTTCGGGATGTTGGCAGGCAGTTTCGCGCATGCTGGTGAGCAGGGCCTCATCGATGCGCGGCACATCGCATGGCAGGACCAGCAGATGCGTGTGGCGAGCTGCTTTCAGGCCCGCGAGAATACCGGCCAGTGGTCCTGGGAAATCGCCTTCGTCATCATGAACCAGTTGATCGGCATAAGGCGCGTACTTTTCCATATTGCGGTTGCAAGAGATGATCAGATCATCGCTCATCGGGCGCGTTTTTCGATGCAGATGTGCAATCAACGGTTCACCGTGCCATTGCACCAGCCCTTTATCCTGCCCACCCATGCGCTGGCCGCGACCACCCGCCAGGAGCAGAATGGAGCACGGCGGTAAATCTGAAATTGAAGTCATGGCGACTCTCCATGGGGGCGGCGGAAAAATGGGGCGCTGTGATATAACACCGGGCTGTTTCTCCTACAACTGGATGAGCCTATGAAAGCCAAGGCTGATGTACCGTTCGCGCCGCTAAACATTGCAGTGCTGACGGTCAGCGACACCCGTACCCTTGAAACCGATACCTCAGGACAGGTCTTTGTCGATCGCTTGACGGCTGCCGGTCACAACCTGGCCTGCCGGGTGTTGCTCAAAGATGATCTCTACAAAATTCGCGCGCAAGTCGCCAACTGGATTGCCGATGATGTCGTACAGGTGGTGCTGATCACTGGCGGCACCGGTTTCACCGGACGCGATAGTACGCCGGAAGCGGTAAGCTGCCTGCTGGATAAACAAGTCGATGGGTTTGGTGAACTGTTCCGGCAGATCTCGGTGGCGGACATCGGTACGTCGACTGTTCAATCCCGGGCTCTGGCTGGGCTTGCCAATGGTACGCTGGTTTGCTGTTTGCCGGGTTCGACCAATGCTGTACGCACCGGTTGGGACGGTATTCTGGGCGAGCAACTGGATTCGCGGCATCGCCCCTGCAATTTCGTCACTCATCTGAAACAGGCGGCTCCCTGTGAATCCCGCGGGTAAGCCAGGCAAGACCGGCAGCCTGATGCCGGTCGAAGTCGCATTGGCGCGCTTACTGGAAATGGCTGACGCCTCAAGGATTGTCGACCGAGAGCGTTTGCCGTTGGCACAGGTTGAGGGGCGTGTGCTAGCCGATGATCTGGTATCGACGCTGGATCTTCCGCCGTGGCCCAACAGCGCCATGGACGGTTATGCCCTGCGCATGGCCGACTGGAGCGGAGAGCCGCTGGCCGTGAGCCAGAAGATATTTGCCGGGCAGGCACCGACCCCCTTGCAGCCCGGAACCTGTGCTCGAATCTTCACTGGGGCGCCTGTTCCAGCCGGCGCCGACTGTGTCGAAATGCAGGAAAACGCCGAAGTTCAGGCCGATGAGCGAGTACGTTTCACCGAAACATTGACCATCGGACAAAACATTCGTCCACAAGGCCAGGAAACCACGGTTGGTGAACTGATTCTGTCGGCGGGTACGCGATTGGGGCCAATTGAACTGGGTCTGGCCGCTTCGCTCGGCTGCGCCGAACTGGACGTGGTTCGCAAGGTACGCGTTGCGGTTCTGTCGACCGGGGATGAACTGATTGAACCTGGACAGGCGCTAGGGCCAGGACAGATCTATAACAGCAATCGTGTATTGCTCTGTAGCTGGTTGCAGCGTTTAGGCTGTGATGTCATTGACGCTGGAATTCTTCCAGATGATCTGGCTGCTACGCGTACGCGGCTTGGCGAACTGAACAATGTCGATCTGATTCTTTCAACCGGTGGCGTGTCGGTGGGTGAGGCTGATTTCCTGGGCGTTGCCTTAAGGGAGGAGGGGGAGTTGAGTTTGTGGAAACTCGCCATCAAACCTGGCAAACCGCTGACATTCGGCCATTTTCGCGGCGTACCGGTCATCGGCCTGCCCGGCAATCCTGCATCGACGCTGGTGACCTTTGCCTTGTTGGCCAGGCCTTATCTTTTGCGTCGCCAGGGCGTCAAACAAGTGGAGCCGCTGAAGGTGCAAGTGCCTGCAGGGTTTGATTGGCCTGTGGCCGGCAATCGACGTGAGTACTTGCGCGGTCGCCTGGAAAACGGACGGGCCATCATCTACAGGAATCAGAGTTCCGGGGTGTTGCGCAGTGCTGCCTGGGCCGATGGGTTAGTAGAGGTGCTGGAAGATCGGACGCTGGCAGCTGGAGAGGGTGTGTACTTCATTCCGTTGAGTGAAGTCATCGGTTAACCCGTTCGGTAGAGTTGCCCCACAAAACCCGGTTAATAGAGCCGGGTTTTGTGTTCATGGTGGATCAGTGAGCCAGGAGGAGGGTCACGAGCTGGTCGAAACGGCTGTTGGCGATCCAGCCAAGTAGCCCGAGTACCACCACTGCGCCGCCAGCGGCGTAAGCAAGCCTGTGCTTGATGGATTTGACGTCACTGCGAACTTCTTCCATGTCTTTGCGGATGTATTTGAGGTGGGTCTCCAGCTCAACGACACGAGGTTCCATATCGACTTCTCCATTGGGTTTAACGCTGTTTTCGTATTCAGCCTGATGATTGGCCCGTTGCCCTGCGAGCGATGCGACGGGAAATACCGGTAGCTTGAGGTCATCACTGTGCATGGCACGTCCTTGTGTTTGTCCTGCTGATGGCTGAGAACCACAGGCACCAAAGTGTACCAATCACACTTTTTGGTCAATTGAGCCGATTCCTCACGTTTTGTAAGAAAAATCCCGTCGCATAGGACTAACGAATGCTCGACTCAAAATAATCCGATCTCCCGCGAATTTTTATCGAGTCCTGCGCGGTCAACATCTCCCATACGCCATTCAATCCCGGGAGTGACACCTATGAGCGATCGCAAGGCGCTATTGATTCTGCATGGCAAGCAGGCACTCAACGAGGAGGTTCGTGTGGCGGTCGAAAGGCGGCGCGAACAAGGTTGGGAGTTGGCGGTTCGATTGACCTGGGAAGCCGGCGATGCTCAGCGTCTGGTGGGCGAAGCATTGGCCGCAGGCTTCAAGCAGATCATCGCCGGTGGTGGTGACGGCACCCTGCGTGATGTTGCCGAGGCCATGGCTGCACATTCGATGCAGGCCAGCCTGGTACTAATGCCGCTGGGAACCGCCAACGATTTCGCGCGCGCTGCCGGGGTGCCCCTGGAACCGGACAAGGCTCTGGATCTGTTGGACGTGACGCCGAGCGCCGTTGATCTGGGGGAAGTCGGCGGGCAAGTGTTCTTGAACATGGCCACGGGCGGTTTTGGCAGCCAAGTGACGGCCAATACCTCCGAGGAGCTGAAAAAGGTGCTTGGCGGCGCTGCTTATCTGTTCACAGGCCTGTCACGCTTCAGTGAGTTGCACGCCGCTTACGGCGAGCTGCACGGCCCGGACTTTCATTGGTGTGGCGACTTGTTGGCGCTGGGCATCGGCAATGGCCGGCAAGCTGGCGGGGGTCATGTGTTATGCCCGCAGGCACGGGTTGACGACGGGTTGCTCGATATCAGCATTTTGCCGGCCCCGCAGGAAGTGGTCGGCACTTTGAAAAATCTCCTGGCCGATGGCTTCGGGATCGATAGCCTGTTCGTGCGGGCTCGCCTGCCGTGGGTCGAGATCAAGTCGAGTGAAGGCCTCTGCATTAACCTCGACGGCGAACCGCTGGAGGGTAACAGTTTGCGCTTCACGGCGAAGCCGGCAGCGCTTCTGGTGCACTTGCCCGAGGCCTCGCCGCTGTTGGAGACGGCAGACTCTATCAGTCATCCAGACTGATGATCTGCTCGCGTACGGCGAACAGCACCAAGCCAGCCACATCAAAGATCTGCAAGCGCTTCATGATTTGCGAGCGATGGGTTTCAACGGTCTTGACGCTCAGGCCCAGGCCGTTGGCGATTTCCCGGGTGGATTTCCCGCGAACAATCAATCGCAGGATTTCCAGCTGACGCGCCGTCAGATTGTGCGAGTCCCCGGGCTCAGGGTGTTTCTGGTTGCGGGTCAGTGCCTGTGTAATGACGGTGTGGGCAATGGCCGGGCTCAGGTAGCGTTCGTTGTTACGCAAAGCTTCCAGCGCATGTTCCAGTTCGGTGGCCGTGGTGTCCTTGAGTAAATAGCCATGAGCTCCGGACTCCAGCGCCTGCATGATCAGTGCCGGGTCGGTGTGCATCGACAGGATCAGCACCTTGCTTTGTGGACGGATCCGCTTGAGTTGCTGCAAGGCTTCAAGACCACCGGTCTGCTTCATGGAAATATCCAGCAGAACGATATCCGGGGACAAATGCTCGACCATTTCCAGCAATTGCGAGCCGTCATTGGCCTCACCAATAACCGCGTATCCAGGAAGGTCCAGCACCAGGGCGCGCACGCCTGCCCTGATCAGCGAGTGGTCATCCACCAGAAGTAAGTTACAAGTCAATGCATAACCTTATTGGTACTGGCCCGTTCGAGCGCGCGGGGCGCCCAGGGGAAGAGTGCTTCGATTTGAGTGCCTTTGCCCGGTTCGCTGGTTACGGTCAGCGTACCGCCCAGTTGATTAATCCGCTCCGACATACCGGCCATTCCTCGCTGTCCCTCACGGCCCGGGTCTGTGGCGGGGGCGAATCCCCGCCCGTCGTCACGGATCGACAGTGACAGGCCCTGTGGCAAACGTTGCAGGCAGACCAGAAGATTCTCTGCGTGGGCATGCCGCAGCATGTTGGTGACGGCTTCCTGGGTAATGCGAAAGGCGGCCACGGCCATTTCTTCCGGTATCCCGGTCAGGCGTTGACGGCATTCCAGGCTCCAGTGCACGGGGGTATTGGCTAGCGTCTTGAGCAAATGTGCACGCAGACTCGCCTCCAATCCAAGGCTGGTCAATTGCCGGGGATTGAGGATGGCCGACACGTCGCGGACTTTGGCGAGGGTTTCTTCCAGCGTGTCGCAAAGGACGGAGCATTGCCCCTGAAGTTCTTCAGGCATGCGGCGTTTGAGCCAGTCGCTTTGGAGCTTGGCAGCCGTCAGTAACTGGCCGATGTCGTCATGCAGTTCCCGACTGAGCCGGTGGCGTTCGTTTTCCTGGACTTCGAGCAAACGATCGGCCAGCTCCTGCGGTTGAAACTTGATCGACTTGCGCGACAGGCGATATTGCACCCATACACAAACCAAAGCCACCATATTGAGCGCCAGCAACCCCAGTGGCAGGCGGATGGAAAGGGTATATACCAGCAGGCTGCCGAGCGTTGAGCAGGCGCACATCGCCAGCGTGAACCGGCGCGCGTTTTCTCGGGAAGGTGGCCACGTGGCGATTGACTTGAAGCTGGCGTACATAGCGGATGGAGCCAATGAATGTTCGCTGCGGGAAGACCGGTCATGCTCGCTGACAGGCCTCTGTTGTGTAATGTTGTACATTGAAATCAATGACGCATGGTTTCTGTACAAGAAATTCAGCTTGAAACTTGATCGGACTGCAGTCATGGCAATCATATTGCCATTAATTGACGTCAACTAATGGGCGGCATAGTACCACTTAAGATACCGTTGGTCGCGTATCCGATATATGTCCACGGAGTCAGGAAGCAGGGCGTTCCGGGCGTCAGTCCCACATGGGGAAAGTGTACTTGCCGGCTCCGCGAAGAAATCGATTAACGATGGGTCTTTGCCTTTTCATACCAGGCAAAACCCTATTCATGACAGGCATTCAATTGCCCGGAGGAATGGATATTTATTCGAGTTTGTCGTTAATGGGTATGTATTAATCAATTGCGACATGAGTGTGTTCAAGTTACAGCACAATCTTGGTTATAAAATGTGAAGTCCGACACGGTTTCGTGGATTTAAGCCTGACGTTCCAGATAGGGAACGAGGGTGAACGCTTTGGAATTAACCGGGAGTCGGAACTGACTTTGTCCGACCTGGAAGGCAAACGCTTCGATCAAGGTCGTCTGCTCGGTTTCATCGAGGCTCAGTTGACCGGTTTTCTGGTCAATCAGCTCAAGTTGCCAGGCGATCAATGTCAGGCAATCTTTCAGGGCACTCAGGGCCTCGTCGTGCAGTTCCATGTGATTGTGCGCGTGGTTCAGCAAGCCATGAATGTGCAGCGAAAATTCCGAAACGGCTGCCAGTGCAAGGGCGTCCGCCTTGCTCGCCAGTTTGAGCAGGGTGCTGAGCATGCAGTCGATGGCGTCCTTGTCATTGCTGATCAGTTGCAGATGACTCAGGCATTCTTCGGTTTTGGCCAGGAGTGATTCGGCTTCGACAAGAAACTCCGGGACCCGCTTTGCCCATTCTTTACGATTGTCCGGCATGTTTATCTCCACAACGTCATGACTAATGAGGGGATGTCGTGTGTGTCGACGAGGACGATAGTCGTCCCGACGTAACCGTTTCGTCGTGAGATCGCGTTCCGGTCGGCCTGAATCCAGGCTTGGGAACTACTTGAGAGGGTGGTTGGCCACTGACCTGCGATCGCACACAAAAGCCTGACTCCATTCATGCAATGAGAATGGCGTCACATTAATGGCTATTGGATATCGCGAATATCAGGTTGTGCCTGATTGTTGCTCAGGGAATCCCTTACGCAGCGGAACCTATGGCGCAAACAGTGGTCGCGCCGAAGAAATGTAGCAGATGAAAATCACAGCGCCAGTAAAGCATGATGTTAATGTGACATCAATCTTTGAGCGCAGCATTTCACGAGGGGTCAAGATCTGGCAATGACAGCCGATAACCCTTCACTAAGTAGTGAATTCATCAGTACAAGCCCAGGAGTCATTGATGGCTGGCATTCTCGATACGGTAGACCAACGTACGCAACTGGTGGGTGAGAATCGCCTGGAAATTCTCATGTTCCGGCTTGCCGGCCGGCAATTGTTCGCGATCAACGTGTTTAAGGTGCAGGAAGTCCTGCAACTGCCAAAGCTGACACTGATGCCTCAACGTCATCCGTTCGTTTGCGGCGTAGTCAATCTGCGTGGCCAGACCCTGCCGGTGATCGACCTGTCCCAGGCCATTGGCATGCGTCCCCTGGTGCCGGGGCCGAACAGCACGATTATCGTCACCGAGTACAACCGCTCCGTGCAGGCGTTCCTGGTGGGGGGCGTGGACCGTATCGTCAATATGAACTGGGAAGCCATTCTGCCACCGCCGGGCAGCGCCGGTCGCCAGCATTACCTCACGGCCATCAGTAAGGTCGACGATCAGTTGGTTGAAATCATCGACGTGGAAAAAGTCCTGGCGGAAATCGTCCCCTACAACGCCAAGGTGTCCCGCGAAAAACTGGCCGACCCGGTGCTGGAGCGTGCCCGTGGCCGTGAAGTGCTGTTGGTGGATGACTCCAATGTGGCATTGGCGCAATTGCGCGACACCCTGGGTCAGTTGGGCGTGAAAATGCACATCGCCAGTGATGGCTTGAAGGCACTGAACATGCTCAAGGCCTGGGCCGATACCGGCGTGCACATGACCGATAAACTGCTGATGGTCTTCACCGACGCGGAAATGCCGGAGATGGATGGTTATCGCCTGACCACGGAAATCCGCAACGACCCGCGCCTGCGTGGCCTGTATGTGGTGCTGCACACGTCCTTGTCCGGCAGCTTCAACGACTCGATGGTCAAGAAGGTCGGCTGCGACAACTTCCTTTCCAAGTTCCAGCCGGACAAACTGGTCGACGTGGTGCGTCAGCGTCTGATGCTGGACGCGGTGCCCGCCTGATCACGGCACTGATCTTATGGGGGGCTTTGTGGCGAGGGGATTTATCCCCGTTAGGTCGCGAAGCGATCTTGAACCTGTGATTACGGTGTCTCAGATAAGCCGCATTCACCGGGTTTGCGACTGCTTCGCAGCCGAACGGGGATAAATCCCCTCGCCACACAGGCTCGCTCCCACAGTTTTTTCTACGCTTTGATTCGGTGATCAAGCTCGTATAGGGTGACGTTTTTGCCCACAGGGAGCTGGCCATGCTGCGTCTGAGCGCGCTTTACCGTTATCCGTTGAAATCCGGCAAGGGCGAAACCTTGCAGCAGGTTGGCCTGGACAAGCTGGGGCTGGATGGCGATCGGCGCTGGATGCTGGTGGACGAGGCCTGCGGGCGCTTCCTGACCCAGCGGGCAGTGGCACAGATGAGCCAACTGTCCGCGTTGTGGAATGCCGAGGGTGGTCTGACCCTCGATGCGCCCGGCCATTCACCGATCGATATTGCTTTGCCTGGCAACGACGCTCAGCTGCGCGGCGTGACCATCTGGCGCGACACCTTGCGCGTGCCCGATGCTGGCGACGCGGCGGGTGCCTGGGTCAGCGAATTCATCGGCAAGCCGACGCGTCTGGTGCATGTACCCTTGGATCGTGCACGGATGACCGAGGCCGGCTATGGCAAGGACGACGATCAGGTGGCGTTCGCCGATGGTTTCCCCTTGTTGCTGATCGGCCAGGCATCGCTGGAGGATCTGTCGCAACGGGTTGGCCGCCCATTGGAAATGCTGCGTTTTCGCCCGAACCTGGTGATCGAGGGCAGTGCGGCGTATGCCGAGGATGGCTGGAAACGCATTCGCATCGGTGATGTGGAGTTCCGGGTGGTCAAGTCGTGCTCACGCTGCATCCTGACCACCATCGATCCGAAAACCGGTGTGCGCAGCGAAGATCGTGAACCCTTGGCCACCTTGCAGCAGTACCGTGCCGAGGCCGATGGCGCGATGTTTGGCCAGAATCTGGTGAATGATGGCAATGGCCGGCTTGAAGTCGGTATGCCGGTGACGATCCTGGAATGATCGCCCGGAAATGAAAAACGCCCGTGTCTCAAGGACGCGGGCGTTTTTTTGTCGCCGTGAGAACCCGAGGGTTTAACCGCGGTATTCGCACAGGTAAGCGGTGTCGACGGCCACTTTCAGCTGGAACTTGCTGTTGGCTGGCACATTGAACTGGCTGCCGGCGGCGAAGGTTTCCCAGTCGCTGCTGTCCGGCAGTTTGACGGTCAGGGCACCGGACACCACGTGCATGATTTCACGCTGGCTGGTGCCGAATTCGTATTCGCCCGGAGCCATGACGCCGATGGTCGCCGGACCTTCAGCGGTGCCAAAGGCGATCGACTTGACGGTGCCGTCGAAGTACTCGTTGACTTTAAACATGGGCGATTCCTCGAAAAGGGCTAAAAAGGGCCGGCCAGTATGCACAAGGGGGCCGGTGTCGTCACCTCTCCAGAGGAGGGAGAATCTGCGGCAAGAGCCGAGCGGTATTGCGCGCATCCTCCAGTGCCCGGTGCTGCTGCCCGGTAAATTGCAGGCCGGCCAGTTGCAGCGCGCCATTGAGCCCCAGCGGACGCTCCAGTCGGCGGGCCTTGGCAAAGCGTTGCTTGAGGTTGATGTGCGGTACACGGCTCAGGAGGCTGTCGAGTTGCAGATGCTGCCATTCCTGGATTAACTGCTGGCGATCGTAATCGCCCCAACTGACCCAGCCCTCCAGTTGCGAATGGTATCGCCCGAGCCATTGCTCGAATGCCGGCCAGATCTCCTCCAGTGTCCGCGCCGTATCGACATCGGCCTGGGTAATGTGGGTCAGTTGTCGACAAAACGGCGTCAGCAGCGGCCGTCGCAAGGGCCGCACAAAGCACTGGAAGTGATCCACTTCGCGCCCTTTGCGGTCCACCAGGGTGGCGCCGATTTCGATGATTTCCATTTCCGTTACTGGCCACCCACCCTCATCGGTGGTGGCTTCCAGATCAATGACCAGCCATTGAGGCATTGCAGGGTTCCTGGTATCCGCGCCTTGATAGGTTTTGAGCGTAGCCAAACCCGGCGGTTCCGCCTAGCGGCTTATTCAACCTCCAACAAAACCTGACGATTCTTGACCTGATCGCCAACCTGCACCTGCAAGCGCTTGAGTACGCCATCGATGCCAGACTTGAGCGGATGCTCCATTTTCATGGCCTCCAGCACCACCAGCAGTTGACCCTTGCTGACCGGGCTGCCTTCGCTGACCAGCACATCGACGATGGCGCCGTCCATTGGCGCCTTGAGGGTGCCGGAGCTGACACTGGTCTGGCTGTTGACCATGGCCTGGGTCCGGTTCTCCAGTCGCAGGCTTCCCGGACGGGTAAACAGCTGGATTTGCCCGGCATGCAGTCGGTAGGCATGGCGTTGACGGATGCCGTCGATGTCCAGGGTTGCCCAATGTCCATCGCAGTCAATGATCCTCAGTGCCAGGCTGCGGCTGTCGACTTGAATCCGATATGCCTCGCCTTGCATGGCGTTCAATTTTACCGACCACTCCTGATCCTCTACGCCAAGGCGATAGTGCAGCGGGACGCTGGCGTTGTTGCGCCAACCGGCCAACGGGCCGCGATGGGCCTGTGCCGATGCCTGATAGAGCAGGGCGGCGGCAATCGCCAGTTCTTCAGCGCTGGGCACATGAGGATGCAGGCACGGATGATCGGCAAAATGCTGCGCAATGAACCCGGTGCTGAATTGCCCGCTGATGAATTGCGAGTGTTGCAACAGGCTGGCGAGCAGGCGCTGATTACTCTGCACGCCCAGCAATACGCTGTCCTGCACGGCCCGCAACAGCTTGCGCCGGGCTTCTTCACGGGTGGCGCCATGGGCAATGATCTTGCCCAGCATCGGATCATAGAACGGGCTGACATACCGGCCTTCCATCAGGCCATGGTCGATCCGCACACCTGCTTGCAGCGCTGGCTCCCAGGCGTCGATGTGCCCGGTTTGTGGTAGGAAACCGTGGGTTGGGTCTTCGGCATACAGGCGCACTTCCATGGCATGGCCATTGAGTTGTACCTGCTCCTGACGCAGCGGCAGCGGTTGTCCTTCGGCGATGTTCAGTTGCCAGGCCACCAGGTCCAGGCCGGTGATCAGTTCGGTGACCGGGTGCTCCACCTGCAGGCGGGTGTTCATCTCCAGGAAGTAAAACTGTCCCCGTGCATCGAGCAGGAATTCCACGGTGCCCGCGCCCACATAGTTCACGGCGCGACCGGCCTTGAGCGCAGCCTCGCCCATGGCCTCACGCAATGCTGTGGTCATGACCGGGCACGGTGCTTCCTCGATGACTTTCTGATGGCGGCGCTGGATCGAACAATCACGTTCGCCGAGGTAGATCAGGTTACCGTGCTGGTCACCAAACAGTTGAACCTCGACATGCCGTGGCTCGATCAACGCTTGTTCGAGGATCAGCTCGTCGCTGCCAAAACCGTGCAGGGCCTCGGAGCGTGCCGTGCGAATCTGTTCCAGCAGTTCGGCGGCATCGTGCACCAGTCGCATGCCGCGGCCACCACCGCCGGCACTGGCCTTGATCATCAGCGGATAACCAATGCGTTCGGCTTCGCGGCTTAGGGTCGCGTCATCCTGAGCGGCACCCTGGTAGCCCTGAATGCACGGCACTCCGGCCTCGATCATGGCCATTTTCGACAGGCGTTTGCTGCCCATCAGTTCGATGGCTTCGGGGCAGGGGCCAATGAAGGTGATGCCGGCCTCCTGGCAGGCACGGGCGAAACCGGCGTTTTCCGAGAGAAAACCGTAACCTGGATGGATGGCGTCAGCACCCGTGCGGCGGGCCGCGTCGATGATTGCCGGGATGTTCAGGTAAGACTGTTGCACCGGTGCCGGACCGATGTGTACGGCTTCGTCGGCCATTTGCACGTGCAGCGCGTCGGCATCGGCGTCGCTGAACACGGCGACGGTGCGGTAGCCCAGGGCCAGGGCAGTGCGCTGGATGCGGCAGGCGATTTCGCCTCGGTTGGCGATTAGGATTTTTGTGAGGGCGGGCATGTCTTCTCTCTCTCTGGTTGTGCGGTGGCAGTGATGGCCTCTTCGCGAGCAGGCTCGCTCCCACAGGGGGAACGCATTTCAACTGTGGGAGCGAGCCTGCTCGCGAAGCTTTTAAGGCGCCCACCCCGGTTTGCGCTTCTGCACAAAAGCCATGGTCCCCTCGACGCCTTCCTCCCCGATCACCGCTTCGCTAAACCATTGCGCCGCCTGATCCAGCAACTCACTTGAAGGCTGCACCGCACTCGCCAACAACAACTTCTTGGTCGCCGCATTCGCCCCCGGCGCACAGCACAGCACATGGGCCAATACTTCATCGAGGCGCTCAGCCAAAGCCTGCGGATCCTGTTCGACAAAATGCACCAGGCCCATTCGCCGCGCCTGAGTGCCATCGAACCGTGCTGCCGTCAGGGCCAGGCGCCTGGCCTGGGTCAGGCCGATGCGCTGGACCACGAACGGCGCGATCTGCGCCGGCAACAGGCCAAGGCTGGTCTCCGGCAGGCCGAATTGCGCCTGATGATCGGCGATGGCGATATCGCTGACGCAAGCCAGGCCAAAACCACCGCCCAGTACTGCGCCTTGCAGCACGGTGATCACCACTTGCGGTGCCTGTTGGGCTTCCTCCAGCAAGGCACCGAAGGCACGGTTCAGTTCGCGGTACGCCGTCGCGCCCTGGGCGCGGGCGTTGGCCATGTCCTTGATATCGCCGCCAGAACAGAAGTGCCCGCCGGCACCGCCGATCACCAGGGCGCGAACAGCACGGTCTTCGCGCACGGTCGCCAGCACCGCGCGCAGTTCGGCGACCATCTGCAAGCTCATGGCATTGCGGCTGTCCGGGCGATTGAGGGTGATGTGCATTACGCCGTTATGCGGCTCCAGCAACAGCGTCTGGCAATCCGGCAGGCGGCTCATTTCTTTTTCCCCGGCAGGATGCCCATGAGTTTGCAGATGATCCCCAGCATGATTTCGTCGGCCCCGCCGCCGATCGACACCAGCCGCACGTCGCGATAAGCGCGGGCCACCGGGTTATCCCACATGAAGCCCATGCCGCCCCAATACTGCAGGCAGCTGTCGCTGACTTCGCGACCCAGGCGACCGGCCTTGAGTTTGGCCATGGAAGCGAGGCGGGTGACGTCCTGGCCTTTGACGTATTGCTCGGTGGCTTGATAGACCAGCGCCCGCAGGCATTCGATTTCGGTCTGCAATTCGGCCAGGCGGAAGTGAATGACCTGGTTGTCGATCAGCGCACTGCCGAAGGTCTTGCGCTCCTTGCAGTACTCGATGGTGCTGTCGACGCAGTACTCCAGGCCCTTGATCATGTTCGCCGCGCCGAACAGGCGTTCCTCCTGGAACTGCAGCATCTGCATCATGAACCCTGCGCCTTCATGGCCGATGCGGTTGCGTTGCGGTACACGCACATTGTCGAAAAACACCTGGGCGGTTTCCGAACTGCGCATGCCGAGCTTGTCCAGGTGCGAACTGAGGCTGATGCCCGGGGCGTTCATCGGCACCAAGATCAGCGACTTGTTGATGTGCGGCTTGTCGTCCGAGGTGTTGGCCAGCAGGCAGATGAAGTCGGCGCTCGGCGAGTTGGTGATCCACATCTTGCTGCCGTTGATCACGTAGTCGTCGCCATCCTTGCGTGCGGTGGTTTTCAGCCCAGCCACGTCGGAACCGGCGCCTACCTCGGAAACGCCGATACAGCCGACCTGTTCGCCACTGATCGCCGGACGCAGAAACTCGTCGCGCAGTTCATCGGAGCCGAACCGCGCCAGGGCCGGGGTGCACATGTCGGTCTGCACGCCGATGGACATCGGAATGCCACCGCAATGGATGGTGCCGAACTCTTCGGCGGCGACGATCGAGTAGCTGTAGTCCAGACCCATGCCGCCGAATTTTTCCGGTTTGGAAATGCCCAGCAGGCCAAGGTCGCCCGCCTTGCGAAAGATCTCGTGAATTGGAAAGCGCCCGGCTTTTTCCCACTCCTCGACGTAGGGGTTGATCTCGTGATCGACGAATTGGCGGACGGTGCGGCGCAGTGCTTCGTGCTCCTGGGTGAAGATCATTTTTATTGTTCTCCTTTTTAGTCGTGGGCCTGGAACCGTCGACTTAGAAACGTCGACTTAGATACGGGCTATGCCAAAACTGTTGGCTTGCAGTGGCCGCACCTCGGCCTCGTGACAGATATCCAGCAGGTAACCGAGCAGGGTCCGGGTATCCCGTGGATCGATCAAGCCGTCGTCCCACAGGTTGGCACTGCCGTAGAGCGCGGTGGATTGGCTGTCGAGTTTCTGCGCGGTGACCTGCTCCAGCATGTCGAGCATTTTCGGGTCAGGCACCAGCCCGTCCTTGGCCTGTTTGGCCTCGGTGACGATGCGCAGCACCTTGCCGGCCTGGGTGCCGCCCATCACCGCAGTACGGCTGTTGGGCCAGGCGAAGATGAAACGCGGATCGAGGCCGCGGCCACACATCGCGTAGTTGCCGGCGCCATAGGAACCGCCGACCACGATCGTGAGTTTCGGTACCCGGGCATTGGCCACCGCCTGGATCATCTTGGCACCGTGCTTGATCACGCCTTGTTGTTCCGATTCGGTGCCGACCATGAAACCGGTGGTGTTGTGGAAAAACAGCAAGGGTGTCTGGCTCTGGTCGCACAGTTGAATGAACTGTGCCGCCTTACTCGCCCCCTTGGGGGTGATCGGGCCGTTGTTGCCGATGAAGCCGCAGGTGCGCCCCTGGATTTTCAGATGACCGCAGATGGTTTGCTGATCGAACTCGACCTTGAAGTCTAGGAAGTTCGAACCATCGGCGACCCGAGCGATGATTTCGCGAACGTCATACGGTTTTTTCGGGTCATCCGGGATCAGCCCCAGCAGCTCGTCGATGGGGTAGTGGGGTTCTTCCCACTGCGGTTCAGGGCGCCACGGCAACTGATCGTTCCATGACAGCAGGCTGACGATCTCGCGCACCTGGCGCACGCCATCGGCATCGTTTTCGGCCAGGTATTCGGCAGTACCGGCTGTTTGCGCGTGCATTTCGGCGCCGCCCAGTTCTTCGTCGGTGGCGACTTCACCGGTGGCCGCTTTCAACAGCGGAGGGCCTGCAAGAAACAGCTTGGCCTTGCCGCGCACCACCACCACGTAGTCCGACAAGCCCGGCTGATAAGCACCGCCCGCCGTGGCCGAACCGTGCACCACGGTAATCTGCGGCAGGCCCATGGCCGACATCCGCGCTTGATTGGCAAAGCTGCGCGCGCCTTCGACGAAAATCTCCGCCGCGTAGTTGAGGTTGGCGCCGCCGCTTTCGGCGAGGGTGACCACCGGCAGTTTGTTTTCCATGGCGATCTGCTGCAAGCGCAGGGACTTTTTCAGGCCGCTGGGGGAAATGGTCCCGCCCTTGATCGCGCTGTTGTTCGCCACCACCAGCACCCGTACGCCGGACACATAACCGATGCCAGCGATCAGGCCACCGCCGGCTGAGCTGCCATCCTTGTCATCATGGAGTTTGTAGCCGGCCAGGCTCGCCAGTTCGAGGAAGGGTGCCCCGGGGTCCAGCAGCAGATTGAGGCGCTCGCGGGGCAGCAACTGCCCGCGTTTTTCGAATTTGGCCTTGGCCTCGGCAGCCTTGTTCAACAGGTTCTGCTCAAGTGCCTGGACCTGTTCGATCGCACTGAGCATCGCCGCGCGATTGCGGGCGAACGGTTCGCTGTGGGGATCGAGTTGCGACTGAATCACCGGCATGGGTTATTCCTTGTCCTTGAGCACGTCGGGAAGGTAGGCACGGTGGAAGCCGTTATACGACTCGCTGTTGGTCGCCTTGTGAATCGGCCACGCCCGCCCGCCGAGGCTGGCCGCACCATCGATTCGCAAAGTGCTGCCGCTGATGAACGCGGCCGCCGGACTGAGCAGGAAAACGATCGCCGCGCTGACTTCCGATTCGGTGCCAATGCGCTTGAGCGGCACATGTTCGCGCAGGGTCGGGATCACAGCCTTGAAGGCGCCTTCGTAGGTGTCCATGCCGCTGGACGCGATCCAGCCCGGCGCCACCGCGTTGACCCGCACCCCGGCATAACCCCATTCGAAGGCCGCCGTCTTGGTCAGGTTGTCCATGCCCGAGCGCGCGGCACCGGAGTGGCCCATGCCGGGCATGCCGCCCCACATGTCGGCCAGCATGTTGACGATGGCGCCGCCGTGCTTGCTCATGGACTGGTTGAACACTTCCCGGGCCATCAGGAAACCGCCCACCAGATTGGTGCGCATCACGGTTTCGAAACCCTTCTGGTTGATCGAGGCCAGCGGTGACGGAAACTGCCCGCCGGCATTGTTGACCAGGCCATGAATCGGGCCGTGCTTTTTGATCAAGTCGCTGACACGATCCTTGACTGCATCTTCGTCACGGATATCACAGACGATCCAGTCCGCCTGGCCACCGTCTTCGGCAATTTCGACGGCGACGCTTTTCAGTTTGTCGGCCTTGCGCCCGACCAGCAGCACGTGGGCGCCGAGGGCTGCCAGTTCATGGGCGGTGCAGCGACCGATACCGCTACCGCCGCCGGTGACGATGATGGTCTGGCCCGCAAACAGGTCGGCTTTGAAAATCGAATCGTAAGCCATGACAGCAGTCCTCTAAATGAGCTGGTCGGCGATGCGTTTCGGCACCGGAATCTGGATCTCCAGCAGTTGCTGGGCGAAGGCCTTGCCTTGCGGATCGATGCGCAGGCTGGCGACACCTCCACCGCCGAGGGCGTTTTCCAGGAGGAAATTCAAGCTGTGGGTGGCGGGTAAATACCAGCGTTCGACGCGCCCGTGGATAGGGTCGAGGACATGGCTCATCCAGTCGACGATCACTTCCGGGGTCAACGCCTCGGCGATCCATGGCAAATACTCGGGCCGGCGAGCCATGACCCCGATATTGCTGTGATTGCCTTTATCACCGGAGCGGGCCACGGCGAGTTTGATCAGCGCCACGCTGGCGTCGGCCCGCCCTTCCGGTTTGGGCGGTTCGAACGGCGTGGGCAAATCGTGGGTATCGAGTACATCCAGGGCCGGGAGGGCGCAAGGGTGGCGCTCGCCGGCCAGTTCGATCTCCAAGGTGCAGGCGCTTTTGTCGATGAGGAACGAGAACAGGCGGATCAGCGGATACACCGTCGGCCGTCCGCCGACGATGCCGGTCAGCCCCGGCGCCATGCCGGTGGCGGCCTGGGCGATTTCCCGAGAGAACATGATCAGGGCCTGTTTGTTCGGATGGCGCACGGCGAGCTTGATCACCACTTCACGGCTGTCCTGGCGCTGGCCGTGGGGGCCGTAGGTGGCTTCGCTGCCGAGCAGTTCAACGCTGACATCACTGTAGGGCGCCCAGCCACGGCGAGCGAATATTTCCGACGTCTTGTTGATGATCGCTTCACTGACACGTCGGGCCTTGTCGACCGCATCGATACCGGCGATCAAACAACTGGCGGTGCAGCGGAAACCCTCCGGATAGGTGGCGCTGACCTTGTACTGATCGGTCGGCGGCAACCCTTTCGCACCGTGCACCTGCACGGCGTTTTTGCCTTGTTGCACCAGTTTGACTTGAGAGAAATCACACACCACATCGGGCAGCAGATAGGCCTGCGGGTCGCCAATCTCATAGAGCATCTGTTCACCCACCGTGAGCGGTGTGATCAAACCACCGGAGCCTTCGGGTTTGCTGACGATGAACTGGCTGTCGGCGCTGACTTCGACGATGGGAAAACCGATGTGCTCGTAGTCGGGCACGTCGCGCCAATCGGTGAAATTGCCCCCGGTGCACTGCGCGCCACACTCGATGATGTGTCCGGCCAGCGCCGCCTGGGCCAGTTTGTCGTAGTCGTGCCACGACCAGTTGAACTCATGCATCAGCGCGGCGCTGACCACGGCGCTGTCGACGACGCGTCCGGTGATCACGATGTCCGCGCCCAGGCGCAGGGCTTCGACGATCCCGGGTGCGCCGAGGTAGGCGTTGGTCGAGACGCACATCGGGGGTAGCGGGGCGCCGCTGAACATTTCATGAATGCCGCGAGTGGTGAGTTGCTTGAATTGCGGTTGTAGGTCATCTCCCAGCAGCACAGCGATCTTCAAGGCGACCCCGGCCTTGTCGCAGGCTGCTTGCAGGGCGGCAGCGCACGCCTGCGGATTGACCCCGCCGGCATTGCTGATGACGCGAATATTTTGCTCGGCGAGCTGTGTGAGCAGCGGGCTCAGGACTTCGACAAAGTCGCTGGCGTAACCGGCCTGGGGATCTTTCATCCGTGCACCGGCCATGATCGACATCGTGATTTCGGCCAGGTAATCGAAGACCAGATAATCCAGACGCCCGCCGTCCACCAATTGTGCGGCAGCGGTCGAGGTGTCGCCCCAGAACGCGCTGGCGCAGCCGATGCGAATAGTTTTGGGTGCAGTCGAATCCATAACCACCTCCAGCAGTTGTGTACCGAGACTACCAAGCAAGCGCTTGGTTTGTAAATGACTGAAAATATCTTCGGCCCGAGCGCTTGCTTGGTTGCCAATGCCAGCTTAAATTGCCCGCGCAACCGTACGAAACTGTAGGAGCGAGCTCGCTCCTGCATGATGAGTGGCGTATAGATTGATCGACTGTAGGAGAGAACGGGTGGACGAGCAAAAAGCCCTGAGGGTCATGCGTGAATTGGTCGACGACGGCCAGTTGACCGATCCGGACAGCGCCCGTGGCAAGCTGCTGCAAGTGGCGGCCCACCTGTTTCGCAACAAAGGCTACGAGCGCACCACTGTGCGCGATCTGGCCGGTGCCGTGGGCATTCAGTCGGGCAGTATCTTCCATCACTTCAAAAGCAAGGACGAGATCCTGCGAGCGGTGATGGAAGAAACGATCCGCTACAACACCGCATTGATGCGCGCGGCCATTGCCGAGGCGGGTAACGTGCGCGAACGGGTGCTGGCACTGATCCGCTGCGAATTGCAGTCGATCATGGGCGGCAGTGGCGAAGCCATGGCGGTACTGGTCTACGAGTGGCGCTCGCTGTCCGAGGAAGGGCAGGCAAAAGTCCTGGCGTTGCGCGACATCTATGAAGACATCTGGCTGCAGGTGCTGGGTGAGGCCAAGAGCGCCGGTTTAATACGCGGTGATGTGTTCATCACCCGTCGATTCCTTACCGGTGCACTGTCCTGGACCACCACCTGGTTTCGTGCCGAAGGCAGCATGAGCCTCGAGCAGTTGGCCAACGAGGCACTGATTCTGGTGCTGGAGGAAAAACAATAGGATTGTGTTGGTCGGCAGGAAACTGGCTAACTGGGCGAAACCGCCTAGCTTGAATGCATTGATGCAGTATTTTTGGGGAGTGGCTTGTTTTGATGTCTTCGCCCATTCGGACGGCTTCACGGCTTTTGCTTACAGCGTTAGCGGCGTTATGGCTGATTCCGTCCCAGGCTGCACAACTGGTGCGCATCGGTGCCGCACACTTCCCGCCCTATACCGTGCGCCCGGAAAACGGGGCCGACACGGGGTTGTTGCCGCAATTGGTCGAAGCGCTCAACGCCCTGCAAAGCGACTATCAATTTGTGTTGGTGCCCACCTCCATTCCCCGGCGTTTCGGCGACTTCAAGCAGGGCCGGATCGACATGGCCATCTTCGAAAACCCCGCCTGGGGCTGGAAGGAGATTCCGCACGCCGATGTCGACATGGGCCTGGAAGACGCCGAGATTTTTGTCGCGCAACGCCAACCTGAAAGCCAGCCCGTTCGCCAGCAAGACTATTTTGCGGACCTTGCGGGCAAGCGTCTGGCATTGTTCAGCGGTTATCACTACGAATTCGCCAACTTCAATGCCGAACCCAAGTACCTCGCCACCCATTACAACGCCACGTTGACCTATTCCCATGACAGTAACCTGCTGATGGTGTTGCGGGGCCGTGCCGACATTGCCCTGGTCACGCGCTCCTATTTGAGCGACTACTTTCTGCGCAATCTGCAAGTCGCCGATCAGTTGCTGATCTCCGATCGCATCGATCAGGTTTATCACCATTACGCCATCCTGCGCCCAGCCGCGCCGATCACGGGTGAGGCATTCGGCAAACTGCTGCAAGGGCTGCGAGACAATGGCCAGATGCTGAAGATTTTCGACCCGTACAAGATTGCTGTCGTGCCGGTTGCGCACTGACCGATCCAACTCATGTGGGAGCGGTTTCTCTTAAATTTCCTGCTTCGGCTCACGTCACATCGTAGAACTGTCGACGATTATCGTGAGCCCGACCCATGTCCAATCTGAATGACCTGACGGCCCTGGCCTTACCCACAGGCGGCCGACTTGTAGCCGATGAAACCGAAAACCGGCTGAGCCTCAGCCTCGACGATCAACCGCTGATCCAGTTGCGGTTGAACCGCGGACCTGAGCTGCAAGTGCACCCGGAGCAGCGCTTTGGCCCCCCTGACAGCCTGGCGTTCTGGGCCGCCTGTTACTGGCTGTTCGCCCGTGACCCGGCCTGCCAGCACCTGACCTGGCAACTTGATGAGGTCCCGACCCAAGCACTGCTCAGCGGCCTGTTGATTCCAACGCAAACGGCTGGTCAGTATCGCTGCGAACGCACCTTGTTCTGGCAACTGCCGCAGCCTTGGCTTGGGCAGGCGCTGACCGGCAGTTATCCACAGCAGATGATCATCAGCGGCGGCAAGCGTCATCCGCTACGGCCAGTGAAGCCTCGGGGCGAGGTCTATCGACGGTTCGATACACGCTTGGGGATGTGGATTTCCCTGCGTACCGTGGACATCGATCTGGATCTGAGCCGTTTCAACCGTTGGCAGAACAGTCCACGGGTCGCCAGTTTCTGGCAGGAAGAGGGCAGCCTCGAACAGCACCGCGAGTACCTGAGCAAACTCGAAGCTGATCCCCACACCGTGACATTGATCGGTTGCTTCGATGATCAGCCGTTTGCCTATTTCGAAGCCTATTGGGCCAAGGAAGATCGCATCGCACCGTTCTACGAGGCTGGTGATTACGACCGTGGCATTCACATGCTGGTGGGCGAGGAGAATCACCGGGGTCCGCACAAGGTGGCGAGCTGGTTATCGGCGCTGGTGCATTTCCTGTTTCTCGATGACCCGCGTACCCAACGGGTGGTCGCCGAGCCTCGTGCCGACAACGGCAAGATGATCGGCTACATGCAGGCTCAGCGTTTCCACTGCGAAAAGGAATTCGATTTTCCGCATAAGCGCGCGGCGTTGATGGCGCTGGGGCGTGAACGGTTTTTTGATCGGTGTGAGTTGGCTTGATGCATAAGACTCAAGATCTGAATGGATCTTGAGTCCACCTTCGCGAGCAGGCTCGCCCTCACAATGGAACTGTTCTCACAGAACCAATGTGGGAGCGAGCCTGCTCGCGAATGGGGGCGATGAGATGTCGGATCTTAACGACGGGCACTGGCATCCGCACGGCTACCGGACACCTTGCGGCAGTGCACCAGCGCATCGCGAATCATGAAGTTGACCAGGGTCGGCGAGACGCCGAGTTCCTTGGCGATGTCCTTTTGCGGCACGCCGTGCAGGCGATACATCTCGAAGGCGTAGCGGGTGCGGCTTGGCAGCTCGGTGAGTGCGTCGGCGATGTTTTCCAGGGTGGAAAAATTGATGTGCGAGGTTTCCGGTGAAGCTCCCTGAATCACCACGTTCAGACCTTCCTCTTCAGGCCCGGCGTATTTCTGCTCCAGCGCCTGCTTGCGGTAGTGATCGATCGCCAGGTTGCGCACGATCTGGAACAGATAGCTGAGCTGAGCCTTGAACGAGGAGGTGATCTGCGGTGCCGATTGCAGCCGGAAGAACGCATCCTGCACCACATCCTCGGCACGCGAGCGGCAACCGGTGATGCGGGCTGCAATCTTGACCAGAATCAGTCGATTGTCGACGAAGGCCTGGAGTAGCGGCGAATCGCACCTGCTTGTGGACACTTGTTCCGTCATGGAAATCACCCTGCTGCCAAATAGGTTGGTGGGACGGCGAGAAGGCCGGGGCCGTCCTACACATCGAGCGACAAATTATGTTGAATGATAATGATTGTCAATTGAGAAAGAGAAGTAATGCTCCGTGAGGGTGCAGAACGAGAACGGCGACACGCTGACTCATCCCTTCATGCCCGCCGACTAATTATTTCAGGACGCTATCCGTTCTCATTGGTGAATGGCATAGCCCAACTCGCATAACCCTGTAGGAGCGAGCCAGCTCGCGATGGTCGTCAACGATGACGATGGATGCCTGACCCCCCGCGGCGTTCTCCGGTTTTTCGCGAGCAGGCTCGCTCCTACAGGGATCTCGTGACACACGAAAACCGATTCCAATTGCAAGCCGAATTCAGGCAGGAAACCTCATGACCGACGCGTTCGACATCCCCAGCACACTGGTCCAAGCCCTTCAGCGCCGCGCGGCCCTGACGCCGGATCGGGTGGCCTTGCGTTTTCTCGCCGAAACCCGGGATCAGACGGTGGTGCTCAGCTATCGCGAACTGGATCAGCGCGCGCGGACGATTGCTGCTGCGTTGCAGGCCGAAGCCGGATTTGGCGATCGTGCGGTGTTGTTGTTTCCCAGCGGTCCGGATTACGTCGCAGCCTTCTTCGGTTGCCTGTATGCCGGCGTGATTGCCGTGCCGGCTTATCCCCCGGAGTCGACCAAGCGTCATCACCAGGAGCGCCTGCTGTCGATCATCAGCGATGCCGAACCGCGTCTGCTGTTGACCAGCGCCGGCCTGCGCGATGCCTTGCAGCAAATTGAAGGCGCGCCGCCGCTGCTGTGCGTCGACACCCTCGACAGCACGCTGGCCGAGCGCTGGGTCGCGCCGCAGCTTGCAGGCGATCACATTGCCTTCCTGCAATACACCTCCGGTTCCACCGCATTGCCCAAAGGCGTGCAAGTCAGCCACGGCAACCTGGTGGCCAACGAGTTGCTGATCCGCCAGGGGTTCGGCATCGATCTGCACCCCGACGACGTGATCGTCAGCTGGCTGCCGCTGTACCACGACATGGGCCTGATCGGCGGCTTGCTGCAACCGATTTTCAGCGGCGTGCCGTGCGTGTTGATGTCGCCGGCGTACTTCCTTGGTCGCCCGCTGCGTTGGCTGGAAGCGATCAGCGAGTACGGCGGCACCATCAGCGGCGGGCCGGATTTTGCCTTTCGCCTGTGCAGCGAGCGGGTCAGCGAGTCGGCGCTGGAACGGCTCGACCTGAGCGGCTGGCGCGTGGCGTATTCCGGCTCCGAGCCGATTCGCCTCGACACCCTGGAACGCTTCGCGGAGAAGTTCACCGCCTGCGGTTTCACCCAAGACAGTTTCATGGCTTCTTATGGTCTGGCCGAAGCCACGCTGTTCGTGGCCGGCACACCCCGTGGCCAGGGCATCGGCAACCTGCGTGTCGACGATCAGGCCCTGACGCAGAACCGTGCCGAAGCGGGCGAGGGCAGCGCAATCATGAGTTGCGGTATCCGCCAGCCCGATCATGGGGTGCTGATTGTCGACCCGGTGTCGCTCAGTGAACTGACGGACAACGTCGTCGGTGAAGTCTGGGCCAGTGGCCCGAGCATCGCCCATGGTTACTGGCGCAACCCTGAAGCAACCGCCAAAACTTTTGTCCAGCACGCCGGCCAAACCTGGCTGCGCACCGGTGACCTGGGCTTCATGCACGGCGGTGAACTGTTCATCACCGGTCGCCTGAAAGACATGCTGATCGTGCGCGGGCACAACCTTTATCCACAGGACATCGAGCAAACCGTCGAGCGTGAAGTGGAAGTGGTGCGCAAAGGTCGCGTGGCTGCATTTTCTGTGAACATCGACGGTCAGGAAGGCATTGGCATCGCCGCGGAAATCAGCCGCAGCGTGCAAAAAATCCTGCCACCGCAGGCCTTGATCAAGGCGATTCGTCAGGCTGTGGCCGAGGCGTACCAGGAGGCGCCGAGCGTGGTGGTGCTGCTCAACCCCGGCGCGTTGCCCAAGACCTCCAGTGGCAAACTGCAACGCTCGGCGTGCCGCAATCGCCTGGCCGACGGCAGCCTCGACAGCTATGCGGTTTTCCCGTCGACCACTACTGAAGTCGAGGACTCGACTGCGACGACCTCAGATCTGGAAGCGCTGATCGGTCAGATCTGGGCCGAACTGCTGAACGTCAAACAGGTCGGCGCCGACGATCATTTCTTCCTGCTCGGCGGTAACTCCATCGCCGCCACGCAAGTGATCGCCCGGGTGCGTGAAGAACTGGGGCTGGAGCTGAATCTGCGCCTGTTGTTCGAGGCGCCGACCCTGGCCGCGTTCGCTACTGCAGTGGCACAGCAGCAACAGGACGGCGGCAGCGCCCAGGGCGACATCACGCTGTTGTCGCGCAGTGAGGCGATGCCGCAGTCCTTGGCACAAAACCGCCTGTGGATCACCTGGCAACTCGATCCACAGAGCAGTGCCTATAACATCCCCGGTGCGTTGCGCCTGCGCGGCGAGTTGGACGAAGACGCGTTGCGCACAAGTTTCCAGCAACTGATCGAGCGACACGAATCCCTGCGCACCCGCTTCTTTGAACGCGATGGTGTGGCGTTGCAACAAGTCTTAGCCGCCGGTGAGTTCAACCTGCAACGGATCGACCTCAGCGATTTGCCGCTCGCCGAGCGTGAAGCTCGTGCGCAACAGATCCGCGAGGACGAAGCTCGCACCCAGTTCGATCTGGAAAAAGGCCCATTGCTCTGGGTAACGCTGGTGCGTCTGGACGATGAAGACCATCAGCTGTTGGTGACGATGCACCACATCATCGCCGACGGCTGGTCGATGAATGTATTGATCGACGAGTTCTCGCGTCTGTATGCCGCAACTTCCCAAGGTCAGCTCGCTGAACTGGCACCGTTGCCGACCCAATACGCCGATTACGGCAGTTGGCAGCGTCAATGGCTGGCGCAAGGCGAGGGCGAGCGGCAACTGGTGTACTGGAAGGCGCAATTGGGTGACGAGCACCCGGCACTCGAACTGGCTACCGATCATCCGCGTTCGGCCAAACAATCCCACAGCGCCGCCCGCCATAGCGTGCGCCTGACCGCCCCCCTGAGCGAAGCGATTTGCAAAACTGCGCAGGCTCATGAGTCGACAAGCTTCATGTTGTTGCTCGCCGCGTTTCAGACGTTGTTGCATCGCTACAGCGGTCAACGTGACATTCGCGTCGGCGTACCGAATGCCAACCGCCCGCGTCTGGAAACCCAGGGCCTGATCGGCTTCTTCATCAACACCCAAGTGCTGCGCGCCGAGGTGGATTCGCGGCTGCCCTTCATTGAGTTGCTGGGGCAAACCCGCCAAGCGGCGTTGGGGGCGCAAGCGCATCAGGACCTGCCGTTCGAGCAACTGCTCGAAGCCTTCCCGCGGGCCCGTGAACAGGGCCTGTTCCAGGTCATGTTCAACCACCAGCAACGCGACCTCAATGCCTTGAAACGCCTGCCGGGGCTGTTGGCCGAAGAGCTGTCGTGGCACAGCCGCGAAGCCAAGTTCGACTTGCAACTGCACAGCGAAGAAGACCGCAACGGTCGCCTGACCTTGTCCTTCGACTACGCCGATGAGTTGTTCGATGCTGCGACAATTGAGCGCCTGGCCAAGCATTTCAGCCAACTGCTGCAAGCCATTTGCGAGCAACCGGACGCTGCCGTCGGCGACCTGTCACTGTTGAGCGCCGTCGAACACGAACAGCAATCCGCCTGGAGCGTTGCTCCCTGCGATCCGGCGCAACATTGGTTGCCTGAGCTGCTCAACGAACAGGCACGCCAGACCCCGCACCGTACGGCGTTGCTGTGGGACGGCGGCAGTCTCGATTTTGCCGAACTGCACACACGGGCCAATCGACTGGCCCACTACCTGCGCGACAAGGGCGTTGGCCCGGACGTCTGCGTGGCTATCGCCTGCGAGCGTTCGCCGCAACTGTTGATTGGCCTGCTGGCGATCATCAAGGCCGGTGGCGCTTACGTGCCGCTGGACCCGGATTACCCTGCCGAGCGTTTGGCCTACATGCTCGGCGACAGCGGCGTCGATTTGCTGCTGACCCAGACCGCATTGCTTGACCGATTGCCGACCACTGAGGGTGTCAGCGTGATCGCCATGGATGCCCTGCACCTTGAGAGCTGGCCGAGTCATGCGCCGGGCCTGCATTTGCACGGCGAGAACCTGGCCTACGTGATCTACACATCCGGCTCCACCGGGCAGCCGAAAGGCGTCGGCAACACCCACGCGGCGCTGGCCGAACGTCTGCAATGGATGCAGAACACTTATCGCCTGAACGACAGCGACGTGCTGATGCAAAAGGCGCCGATCAGTTTCGATGTGTCGGTGTGGGAGTGCTTCTGGCCGCTGATCACCGGTAGCCGGTTGCTGATTGCCGGCCCTGGCGAGCACCGCGATCCGCACCGTATCGCGCAGCTTGTTCGAGCGTATGGTGTGACCACGCTGCACTTCGTGCCGCCACTGCTGGCGCTGTTCATCGATGAGCCGCTGAGTGTCGAATGCACCAGCCTGCGTCGGGTGTTCTCCGGTGGCGAAGCCTTGCCCGCCGAACTGCGCAACCGCGTGTTGACGCAACTGCCAGCGGTGCAACTGCATAACCGTTACGGCCCGACCGAAACCGCGATCAACGTCACCCATTGGCATTGCAGCGTGACCGATGGCGAGCGTTCGCCGATTGGCCGTCCGCTGGGTAACGTGATTTGCCGCGTACTCGACGGCGATCTCAATCCGGTTCCGGCCGGTGTGCCCGGTGAACTGTGCATCAGTGGTATTGGCCTGGCGCGTGGTTATCTCGGTCGACCCGCGCTGACTGCCGAACGCTTCGTGGTCGATCCGTTGGGCGAGCGGGGCGCGCGCCTGTATCGCACCGGCGACCGGGCGCGCTGGACCGCCGAAGGCGTAATCGAATACCTCGGCCGTCTCGATCAGCAGGTCAAGCTGCGCGGCTTCCGCGTCGAACCGGAAGAAATCGAAGCACGCCTGCTGGCCCAGGACGGTGTCGCCCAGGCTGTGGTCGTGGTGCGAAACACCGCTGCCGGTGGACAGTTGATTGGCTACTACACCGCAATGGACGCCACTGAAGCTGAAGAAATTCAAACCACACGCCTGAAAGCCGCGCTGGCGGCCGAGTTGCCGGAATACATGGTGCCGGCGCAACTGATGCGCCTGGACGCGATGCCCCTGAGCCCGAGCGGCAAACTCGACCGTCGCACCTTGCCGGAACCGCAATGGCAGGTGCGCGAGCATGTCGAGCCAGTCACCGAACTGGAACAACGGATCGCGGCGATCTGGCGCGAAGTCCTGGGCTTGGAACAAGTCGGCCTGCGCGACGACTTCTTCGCCCTCGGCGGTCATTCGCTGCTGGCCACGCAAATCATCTCCCGCACCCGCCAGGCCTGCGACGTCGAGTTGCCGCTGCGTGCCTTGTTCGAGAACAGTGAACTGGGCGGGTTTGCCGAACAGATCCGCCTGATCCAGGCCTGCGGCCACACCAACAAGCAGCCGCCGATCGAGCCAGTCGACCGCAGCCAACCGGTGCCGCTGTCTTATTCCCAGCAACGGATGTGGTTCCTCTGGCAGATGGAGCCGGACAGCCCGGCGTACAACGTCGGCGGCATGGCGCGCCTGCGCGGGGTGCTGGATGTCGGGCGTTTCGAAGCGGCGCTGCAAGCGTTGATCCTGCGCCACGAAACCCTGCGCACCACCTTCCCGAGCATCGACGGCGTGGCCCGACAGCAGGTGCATGCCGAGACGGGTGTGTGCATGGACTGGAAGGATTTCTCGACACTCGAAGCTGACATGCGCGAGCAGAACGTCCAGCAACTGGCCGATGATGAAGCGCACCTGCCGTTCGATCTGGAAACCGGTCCGCTGCTGCGCGCCTGCCTGGTCAAGACCGCCGAGCAAGAGCACTACTTTGTGCTGACCCTGCACCACATCGTCACCGAAGGCTGGGCGATGGACATCTTTGCCCGGGAACTCAGCGCGCTGTACGAAGCCTTCGTCGACGACCGCGAGTCGCCGCTGGCACCGCTGCCGGTGCAGTACCTGGATTACAGCGTCTGGCAGCGTCAGTGGCTGGAATCCGGTGAACGTCAGCGTCAGCTCGACTACTGGACTGCACAACTGGGTCGCGAACATCCACTGCTGGAGTTGCCGGGTGATCGTCCGCGTCCACCGGTGCAAAGTCACCAGGGTGAACTGTTCCGTTTTGATCTGAGTGATGATCTGGCCGCACGGGTTCGCGCATTCAATGCGCAAAACGGCCTGACCCTGTTCATGACCATGACCGCCACACTCGCGACTTTGCTGTACCGCTATAGCGGCCAGACCGACCTGCGCATCGGCGCACCGGTGGCCAACCGCATCCGCCCGGAAAGCGAAGGGTTGATCGGTGCGTTCCTTAATACCCAGGTGCTGCGTTGCCAGCTCGATGGCCAGATGTCGGTCGGCGAGCTGTTCGAGCAAGTGCGTCACACGGTGATCGAAGGCCAGTCCCATCAGGACCTGCCGTTCGATCATCTGGTCGAGGCTTTGCAGCCTCCGCGCAGCGCGGCCTACAACCCGCTGTTCCAGGTGATGTGCAACGTGCAGCGCTGGGAATTCCAGCAGAGCCGCACCCTGGCCGGCATGACCGTCGAGTACCTGGCCAACGATGCCCGTGCGACCAAGTTCGACCTCAACCTGGAAGTCACCGACCTCGACCACCGCTTGGGTTGCTGCCTGACCTACAGCACCGACCTGTTCGACGAGCCGCGTATTGCCCGCATGGCCAGACACTGGCGCAACCTGCTGGAGGCGCTGATCGCCGATTCGCAACAGCGTCTGAGCGAACTGCCGTTGCTCGATGGAGCTGAGCAGCAACAATTGCTCGACAGCCTTGGCGTCGAACCGGGCGAACATCGCCTCGACCAGTGCATCCATCACCTGTTCGCCGAACAGGCGCTGGTACGCAAGGATGCACCGGCCCTGACCTTCGCCGGGCAGACCCTGAGCTATGCCGAACTCGACAGCCGCGCCAATCGCCTGGCCTGGGCGCTGCGCGAGCGTGGTGTCGGCCCGCAGGTCCGCGTGGGCCTGGCGCTGGAGCGCTCGCTTGAAATGGTTGTCGGCCTGTTGGCGATCCTCAAGGCCGGTGGCGCCTACGTGCCGCTGGACCCGGAATACCCGCTCGATCGTTTGCATTACATGATCGAAGACAGCGGCATCGGCCTGCTGTTGAGCGATGCAGTGATGTTCAAGGCGTTGGGTGAGCTGCCGTCTACGGTGGCGCGCTGGTGCCTGGAGGAAGACGCCGCCGCACTGGCCCACTATCCGGCGACTGAGCTGCCCTTCATCAGCCTGCCGCAACATCAGGCGTACCTGATCTACACCTCCGGTTCCACCGGCAAGCCGAAAGGCGTGGTGGTGTCCCACGGCGAGATCGCCATGCACTGCCGCGCCGTGATCGAGCGTTTCGGCATGCGTCCTGACGATTGCGAACTGCATTTCTATTCGATCAACTTCGACGCCGCCACCGAGCGTCTGTTGGTGCCGTTGCTCTGCGGTGCGCAGGTGGTGTTGCGGGCGCAGGGCCAGTGGGATGCCGAAGAAATCTGTGGCCTGATCCGCCGTCATCGCATCAACGTCCTCGGCTTCACACCAAGCTACGGCAGCCAGTTGGCACAATGGCTGGCCACGCAACATGAAAGTCTGCCGGTGCGCATGATCATCACCGGCGGCGAAGCGCTGACTGGCGAGCATTTGCAGCGAATCCGCGAGGCGTTCAAACCGAGCCTGTTCTTCAACGCCTATGGCCCGACCGAAACCGTGGTCATGCCTTTGGCCAGTCTCGCACCCGAGGTTCTGGAAGAGGGCGCCGGCAGCGTGCCGATTGGCAGCGTGATCGGTGACCGTGTGGCGTACATTCTCGATGCCGACCTGGCGTTGGTGCCGCAAGGCGCGACCGGTGAGTTGTACGTCGGTGGCGCCGGCCTGGCCCAGGCCTATCACCAGCGTGCGGGCATCACGTCGGAGCGCTTTGTCGCCGACCCGTTCGCGGCCAAGGGTGGGCGCATGTACCGCACTGGCGACCTGGTGCGCCAGCGTGCCGATGGGCTGGTGGAATACCTGGGGCGAATCGACCATCAGGTGAAGATCCGTGGTTTCCGGATCGAGCTGGGCGAGATTGAAACCCGCTTGCTTGACCATGAATCGGTGCGTGAAGCGGTTGTGCTGGCGCTCGATGCGCCAAGCGGCAAACAGCTTGTTGGTTATCTCGTCACCGACATCGCCGAACAGGATGAAGCGCAGCAGGCGGCATTGCGCGAAGACCTGAAAGCACACCTCAAGGCGCAACTGCCGGACTACATGGTGCCCACCCACCTGATCCTGCTGGCCAGCATGCCGCTGACCGCCAACGGCAAGCTCGACCGCCGCGCGCTGCCAGCGCCGGACCCAGAGCTGAACCGTCAACAGTACGTGGCGCCGAGCAACGAGCTTGAGCTGACCCTGGCGCAGATCTGGTGCGAAGTCCTCAACGTCGAACAGGTCGGCCTCAACGACAATTTCTTCGAACTGGGGGGCGATTCGATTTTGTCGATCCAGGTGGTCAGCCGGGCACGGGCGCAGGGCATTCACTTCAGCCCCCGCGACCTGTTCCAGCATCAGACCGTGCAGTCCCTCGCCGTCGTGGCGTCCCGTACCGAGCAGGTCAATGCAGAGCAGGGCCTGGTCTCGGGCGAATCGCGCCTGACGCCGATCCAGCACTGGTTCTTCGACACCGACATCCCGCAGCGCCAGCACTGGAACCAGGCGTTGCTGCTGCAACCGACCACGACCCTGGAACCTCATCGCCTGGAGCAGGCGTTGCTGGCGGTGATTGAACAGCACGACGCCTTGCGCTTGCGTTTCAGCGAAGTCGGCGGCCAATGGCATGCCGAGCATCAGGCGATTTCCGATGCGCCGGTGTTGTGGCAGGTGCGCGTGACCTCCATGGACAAATGCGCCGCCCTGTTCGCGGACGCCCAGCGCAGCCTCGACCTTGGTGAAGGACCACTGATCCGCGTTCTGCTGGTCGATGGTCCCGAGGGCCAGCAACGGCTGTTCATCGCCATTCACCATTTGGTGGTGGACGGGGTTTCGTGGCGCGTCCTGCTGGACGATCTGCAAACGGTGTATCGCCAACTCGACGCGCAGCAGTCGGTGAAGCTACCGGCGAAAACCAGTGCATTCAAGGATTGGGCGGCACGCTTGCAGGCCTATGCCGGCAGCGAGTCCTTGCGCGAAGAGTTGGGCTGGTGGCAGAGGCAACTGGCCGGGCCGAACGGCGAGCTGCCCTGTGATTGTCCCGAGGGTGGGCGGCAGCATCGGCATGCACAAACCGTCAGCGTGCGCCTTGACGGCGAACGCACCCGACAATTGCTGCAACAGGCGCCGAGCGCCTACCGCACCCAGGTCAACGACCTGTTGTTGACTGCACTGGCCCGCGTACTGTGCCGCTGGAGTGGCCAAGAGTCGGCGCTGATCCAACTGGAAGGTCATGGCCGCGAAACGCTGTTCGACGAGATCGATCTGACCCGCACCGTCGGTTGGTTCACCAGCGCGTATCCGTTGCGCCTGACGCCGGCGCAGGAGCAGGGCGCCTCGATCAAGGCCATCAAGGAACAACTGCGCGCCGTGCCGCACAAAGGCCTCGGTTACGGTGTGCTGCGCTACCTCGCCGACGCGTCGTGCCGACAAGGCATGGCGGCGTTGCCGCAGGCGCCGATCACCTTCAACTACCTCGGTCAGTTCGACCAGAGCTTCGGTGCCGATGCGTTGTTTCGTCCGCTGGATGAAACCATCGGTGCGGCCCACGATCCGCGGGCACCGCTGCCCAACGAGTTGAGCGTCGACGGTCAGGTCTATGGCGGTGAGCTGGTGCTGCGCTGGACCTTCAGCGCCGAGCGCTTTAATCCGCAAACCATCAGTGAGCTGGCCGATGCCTACGTCAGTGAATTGCAGAGCCTGATCGAGCATTGCTTGCGCGACGATGCGGGTGGCCTGACGCCGTCGGACTTCCCGCTGGCGAAACTGAATCAGGCGCAGCTGGACGCGTTACCGGTGGCGGCGGCTGTCATCGAGGACGTTTATCCGCTGACCCCGATGCAGGAAGGCATGCTGCTGCACACCTTGCTGGAGCCGGGCACCGGCCTGTACTACATGCAGGACCGCTACCGCATCAATAGCGAACTCGACCCGCAGCGCTTTGCCCAGGCCTGGCAAGCGGTGATCGCCCGCCATGAAGCCTTGCGCGCTTCGTTCTGCTGGAACGTCGGCGAAGACATGCTGCAAGTTATCCACAAGCCGGGCAGCACGCCGATCGAGTACCTGGACTGGAGCGATATCGCTGAGGCCGAGCAGGAACCGAAGCTACAAACCCTGCTCAAGACCGAACGCGAAACCGGTTTCGATCTGCTCAACCAGGCCCCGTTCCACCTGCGCCTGATCAAGGTCGGCGCGGCGCGTTACTGGTTCATGATGAGCAACCACCACATCCTCATTGATGCCTGGTGCCGTTCGCTGTTGATGAATGACTTCTTTGAGATCTACATGGCCTTCGGCGAAGGCCGCGAAGCTCAGTTGGCCGTGCCGCCGCGTTATCGCGACTACATCGGCTGGCTGCAACGCCAGAGCCTGGCCGAAGCGCGGCAGTGGTGGAAAACCAACCTGCAAGGTTTCGAGCGGACCACGCCGATTCCGAGCGACCGACCGTTCCTGCGCGAACATGCCGGCGACAGCGGCGGCATGATCGTTGGCGACCGCTACACCCGTCTCGACGCTCGCGACGGTGCGCAGCTGCGTGAGTTGGCGCAGGCCCATCAACTGACCATCAACACCTTCGCCCAGGCCGCGTGGGCCCTGGTGCTGCGTCGACTGAGCGGTGATCGCGACGTGCTGTTCGGCGTCACGGTGGCCGGGCGTCCAGTGGAAATGCCGGAGATGCAACGCACCGTCGGCCTGTTCATCAACAGCATCGCGCTGCGGGTGAAAATGCCGCAGGACGACCAGCGTTGCAGCGTGCGCCAGTGGTTGACCGACCTGCTCGACAGCAACATGCAGCTGCGCGAGTACGAATACCTGCCGCTGGTGAACATCCAGGAACAGAGCGAGTTGCCCAAAGGCCAGCCGTTGTTCGACAGCCTGTTCGTGTTCGAAAACGCCCCGGTGGAAGTCTCGGTGCTGGACCGTGCGCAAAGCCTCAACGCGACATCGGATTCGGGCCGCACCCACACCAATTTCCCGCTGACAGCCGTGTGCTATCCAGGGGATGACCTGGGCTTGCACCTGTCCTACGACCAGCGTTACTTCGACGAATCCACGGTCGAGCGCATGCTCGGCGAGTTCAAGCGCCTGTTGCTGGCGCTGGTTGAAGGCTTCCACGGCGACATGGTCGATCTGCCCTTGCTAGGGGCCGAGGAACAGGAATTCCTGATCCATGGCTGCAACCAGAGCGCGCACGACTACCCGCTGGATCAGAGTTACGTGGCCCTGTTCGAAGGGCAGGTGAACGCGCATCCGCAGCGCATTGCCGCCAGTTGCCTGGATCAGCAGCACAGTTACTTTGAACTCAACCAGCGCAGTAACCGCCTCGGTCACGCCTTGATCGCTGCCGGTGTCGGGCTGGATCAACCGGTGGCACTGCTGGCTGAACGCAGTCTCGATTTGCTCGGCATGATCATCGGCAGCTTCAAGGCCGGGGCGGGTTATCTGCCGCTGGATCCGGGGCTGCCAGGCCAGCGTTTGAGCCGGATCATCGACCTCAGCCGCACACCGTTGCTGGTCTGCACCCAGGCTTGCCGCGAGCAGGCGCTGGCGCTGCTGGATGAGTTCGGTTGCGTCAATCGATCGAAGTTGCTGGTGTGGGAAGAGGTGCAAGCCAGCGATGCATCGGTGGCCAATCCGGGCATCCACAGCGGGCCGGACAATCTGGCTTATGTGATTTACACCTCGGGCTCCACCGGTTTGCCCAAAGGCGTGATGGTCGAACAACGTGGCATGCTCAACAACCAATTGAGCAAGGTGCCGTACCTGGGCCTGAGCGACGCCGACGTCATCGCCCAGACCGCTTCGCAAAGCTTCGACATCTCCGTGTGGCAGTTCCTCGCCGCGCCGTTGTTCGGCGCGCGGGTGGACATCGTGCCGAACACCATCGCCCACGATCCGCAAGGGTTGCTGGCACACGTTTCGGCCCAGGGCATCACGGTATTGGAAAGCGTGCCGTCGTTGATCCAGGGCATGCTCGCCCAGGAACGCATGAGCCTCGATGGCCTGCGCTGGATGCTGCCGACCGGCGAGGCGATGCCGCCGGAGCTGGCGCACCAGTGGTTGTTGCGCTACCCGGAGATCGGGCTGGTGAATGCTTACGGTCCGGCGGAGTGTTCCGATGACGTGGCGTTCTTCCGGGTCGACATGGCTTCGACCCGCGGCAGTTATTTGCCGATTGGTACGCCGACCGATAACAACTTGCTGTACCTGCTCGATGGCGCGTTGGACCTGGTGCCGTTGGGCGCAGTAGGGGAGTTGTGTGTTGCCGGTACGGGAGTCGGACGCGGTTACGTCAGCGATCCGCTACGCACGGCCCCGGTGTTCGTGCCCAATCCGTTCGGAGCGCCGGGCGAGCGCCTGTATCGCACCGGTGACTTGGCGCGACGTCGCAGCGATGGGGTGCTGGAGTACGTCGGCCGGGTCGATCATCAGGTGAAAATTCGCGGCTACCGCATCGAACTGGGTGAAATCGAAGCCCGTCTGCATGAACAACCGGAAGTCCGCGACGCGGCGGTGGGAGTGCAGGAGGGCGCCAACGGCAAACATCTGGTTGGTTATCTGGTGGCTGCCGATTCAACGCTCAATCCTGCCGAACGCCTGGAGCGCATCAAGCAATGCCTGCGCGCCGAACTGCCGGAGTACATGGTGCCGCTGCACTGGCTGTGGCTCGACAGGATGCCGCTCAACGCCAATGGCAAACTGAATCGCAAGGCTTTGCCGGCGCTGGAGATCGGCCAGTTGCAGAGCCAGGACTATCAGGCCCCGCGCAATGAACTGGAGCAGACCCTCGCAACCATCTGGGCCGAAGTGTTGAAGGTTGAGAAGGTTGGTGTCCGCGACAACTTCTTCGAACTGGGCGGGCATTCTCTGCTGGCCACGCAGATCGCATCGCGGGTGCAGAAAAACCTGCAACGGGACGTGCCGCTGCGAGCGATGTTCGAGTGCAGTACGGTGGAGGAGCTGGCCGGGTACATCGACGGGTTGGCGGCCAGTGACATCACCGAGGAGAAGGCGGATCGGTTGAATGATCTGATGGCGGAGCTGGAGGGGCTGTAATCTTCTAGCGTCCGTACTGGCCTCTTCGCGAGCAGGCTCGCTCCCACAATGGAACTGTGTTGGCAGTCCAAATGTGGGAGCGAGCCTGCTCGCGAAGACGGTTGTACAGACGCATACAATCGTGTGATTGACTGCAATCCTTTAGCCGCTCAGTCTTCCCGCTCCACTTTTCAAACGGAGCCACGCCGATGCCCTTCGTAACCATCGACGGACAATCCCTTCATTACATCGACCAAGGCACCGGCCCGGCCGTCCTCCTGGCCGGCAGTTACCTGTGGGACCAGGCCATGTGGGCGCCGCAGATTGCCGCGTTGTCGCAACAGTATCGAGTGATCGCCCTGGACCTGTGGGGCCACGGTGAATCGGGGCCACTTCCCGCCGGCACGACGTCGCTGGACGATGTGGCGCGTCAGGCATTGGCGTTGCTCGATCATCTGGATATCAATCGCGTCACCCTGGTTGGCCTGTCGGTGGGCGGCATGTGGGGCGTGCGGCTGGCGTTGTCGGCACCGCAGCGGCTCAATGGGTTGGTGCTGATGGACACCTATGTCGGCGTCGAGCCGGAACAGACCCGTCAGTACTACTTCTCGCTGTTCAAAATGATCGAAGACACCGGCGTCATCGCGCCACAGTTGCTGGACATCGTGGTGCCGATTTTCTTCCGTCCGGGCATCGATCCGCAGTCGGCGCTGTATCAGGATTTCCGCGCCAAACTGGCCGCACTGCCACCCGAGCGCCTGCGCGAAAGCATCGTGCCGATGGGACGGATTACCTTTGGTCGTGATGATCTGTTGTCGCGCCTGGGCGAGCTGGACGCAGCGGCCACGCTGGTAATCTGTGGCGATCAAGACAAGCCGCGGCCGCCAAGTGAAGCGCGGGAAATGGCCGAGTTGATCGGTTGCCCGTGTGTGCTGGTGCCGGAGGCGGGGCATATTTCCAATCTGGAAAATCCGGGATTTGTGACAGAGGCGCTGCTGAAGTTTATCGCCCAGAGAAACTAGTGGTTTTACCGGCCTCTTCGCGAGCAGGCTCGCTCCCACAAGAAAATGCAATCACCTGTGGGAGCGGTCTCTT
>NZ_JBPKAM010000036.1:0-56910 GCF_051216495.1 Pseudomonas baetica
GGCTCGCTCCCACAATGGGATGCAGTGGGCACAAACTCCATCAATAACGCCAACTCCCCTGTGGGAACGAGCCTGCTCGCGAAGGGGCCAGTCCATCCACTATTCGTGCTGCCTGATACACCGCTTTCGCGAGCGAGGGCGCTCCCACAATGGACTGTGGTGGAAAACTAACTTCATGAGTAACACCAATTCCTGTGGGAGCGAGCCTGCTCGCGAAGAGGCCATCTGATACAACATCAATATCGGCAATTACCTCGCCTCCAGGCAGTCCCCTTGCCATGTCCCTCCCACAACTCCGCCAGGCGCCAAATCCCAGCCACAAAAAAGGGGACTTAACGTCCCCTTGTGGTGGTGTTGCTTAACGCCAGGCCATCAGTAGATATCTTTCGACAACAAGGTGAACGGTGTCTTCACCAGGATCTTCAGGTCCAGCCACAGGGACCAGTTATTGATGTACTTGAGGTCGATTTCGACGCGTTTCTGCATCTTGTCCAGGGTATCGGTCTCGCCGCGGCAACCGTTGATTTGCGCAAGTCCGGTGATGCCAGGCTTGATTCGGTGACGTGCCATGTAAGCGAGAATTTTCCCGGAGTAGTAGTTGTTGTGTGCAACCGCGTGAGGCCGTGGACCCACCAGCGCCATATGCCCTTGCAGGACGTTGAACAACTGCGGCAGTTCATCCAGCGAAGTACGGCGGATGAAGCGCCCGACGGCCGTGATACGCGAGTCATTGCGGCTGGCCTGCTTGACCTCTTTGTCATCGTGTACGCGCATCGAACGGAACTTCCAGACCTGAATCACCTTGCCGTTCCAGCCATGGCGGTCCTGCTTGAAGAACACAGGACCCGGTGAGTTGAGTTTCACGGCCAGCGCGATCAGCAGCAGCACCGGGCTCAGCAGAATGATGGCCAGCAGCGCCACGCTTTTTTCCACCAGGCTTTTGCTCAGTGCGGCAGTGGGCTGGCTGGTCAGCGGGCTTTCATTCAAATAGATCGCCGGCAGACCGTCTACGACCTTCACCGAGTGATTGAGCAGCGTCAGGCTATTCAAGTCCGGTACCCAGACCACATCAACGTTGGCATCCAGCAAATCGACGTACATCGCTTCGATTTTTGCGGCTTCCGACAGCGGCAGGGTGATGTACAGGCGTCGGATGTCATGAGCCTTGATCAGCTCCAGCAGATCTTCCTGGGCGCCGACGATGCGAGGCGCGTCCTGTTCCATGGGCGCAGAGTTGCCGGTGCTGACCATGCCCACCAATGGCAGGTTTTCCAGGTGGTTCAACTTCCTGGCCAGCCCAAGCGCCAACTCGCCCGTGCCGACGATAAGCGTTTTATGTTCGCTTTGACGTGAGCGCTGGTAGTACTTCGAGAACGCATGCAGCGGTGCGTATAGAAAGGCCTGTCCAAGGAACCCGTACACTGCCCAGCTCAGGATGACCTGCCGGGAAAACAGTTCATCGGCCTTGCAGATAAACGCCATGCAAGCCAGTGCCGCCATCGTCATGGACCAGCCCATGAACAGGCGTCCCAACCCAGTCAGGTAGTTGTCCCTTTTCCGGTACACGCCACTGAATGTATAGGCCGGGACCGACGCCAGTACCGTCAATGCCGCGCACACCCGGTAGTAGTACTCGACCATGCCGGTGTGTTGTTCAGCGAGTATGAACAGCAATGAAACGACAAAGCCCTGGGCCAATGCCCATTGGCCCCAAAAGGTAAGTCCCTTGAGGCCGGTAGTTCTATTGATACGTAATGAAAGATCCATGCGATATCCCCAAAAGACGTCCGTTCAGGTTTCGACAGCCGAAAACCAAGTTGTTGATGCAGACTTATTGTTGTTATTGCAGCGAGTGTCCTGAGGCAAACAACGTCGATAGGCCGAGCTGTCTTCAGTCAATAGATTAAGTTATTGGGTGAAGTCCCTGTCTGACGAGTTTTAACAAGATGGCAATGTGCCAACTTTTTAGAAGTGAAACAGTCTGGCGTTAGAAAAGGTCGACCATTGGAGGGTGAATATAAAGTGTGGAGTTGGGTATTGTAAGGGGAGAGGGAGGCAGGAGTTTTAAACGGGAGGGGAGGTAAGCGGAGTGCTCTTTTTATTGTTGTAGTCGCACTGCTCTATGGTTTTTCGATTCGCTCAGGCCGCACGTGTGTCGGACACAACTTCCTGTATCAGGCAATAACCACGATTTCTGACTGCGCGAAACAATCGTTCACCGTTACTGGCGTTTTTAAACTTGTCTTGCAGGCGACTCAGGCACATTTCCAGGCCACGGTATTGGTCCGGTTCCCTGCCGATGCTAAGTATCAACTCATCCCGGCTGACGACGCGTTCTTCATGGCCGAGCATTTTCCTGACAAGGGTAGCTTCCAGACCGGTCAGACTGATCTCGACACCTTCTTTAACCAATACATCCTGATCATTATCGAGTTGCCAGGCTTCGCTGTAAGGCGCCTCGCCCGCAGGTTCTCGGGAGTTGGCACTGGTTTCCAGCGAAAGACTCGGCACGCTGGCAAAAGGATTTACAGATTGCGCCGCCGCCCATTCGGCTTCGAGGGTTGCCAGTATTTTCTGTGTGTCATATTCGATGGTGTGCGGGACGTTCTTCCTGGTCATTCTCGGATAGGTAAACTCCATTAGCACCGGCATGGAAGAGGGTGGCACAACGCCTTCAATGAACATTTGTGCCTGGGAGGTCCCAAATGCGTTGAAGCGTTCGCTTGACAGTATGCTCTCAAGTTCACGCTGCGACGTTGTACTGTGCGTCACGACGACAAAGTATTTTCTTGGGAGGGTTGTACTAATTTCCATGTCTCTCTCCTGAGGTACACACACCAGAATTGGCGAAAAGATCATCGGCAGGGGAGCAATAACTCCCTTGAACGTAATCGAAAGGCAGGGTGATGGCCCGAAATGACCCTCGATGGGCTTCACTCGATGAGCTGTAGAATAAGCTTTTATTGTTATGGTTTGGTGTTAACACGGTCATGGAATTGAATAAATAATCATCATTGCGGCGAGTATCAGATACAAATACAGAGAGGCGGCTTATATCTTTGTATAGTTGATAGCGGCGTCTGGGCATGGTGGTACATGCGTTCGTGCATTTACCCGGCTCAGGTCGTCGAAATCAGACCTCTCATGAGACGGTAGCCATAGCCTCGAATGCTCTGGATCGCGTTTGTGCCATACGTTTCCTTGATTTTTCCACGCAGGCGGCTGATCGATTTTTCGAGCGCTCGAGGGTCGTAGAATTTGGTGTTGAGACCCATGATGCTGGCAATTTGATCGTGACTTAGTATGTGATTTCCGGTTTGTGAAAATGCCTCGAGGATTTTCATTTCCGCAAACGAAATATCCAGTTTCCTACTGGCGTCCATCAGGCAAATACGGGTGGGGTCCAGCACCAGATTCGTTTCTCTTTGCCATTCTTCAGTGTTGAAGAATTCGGCAAGCAACTCGGTGCTTTCGTCGAACAAGGTATTGAACTTGATGCAGTAATCGGCCCCTGCAAGATAGTACTTTATCTTGTTATAGGCGCCGCGACCGGCGATGACCGCACAAATGATAGGGGATAAGTTGTCACTGCGCAGGTTTTCCACCAGCGCGAGACCTTCATCGAGGGCTTGAGGGCCGTCGATGATGATGAAGATGGCCCGATAAGAACCCGGGTGATCATGCTTCTTAGATGAATGACTGTACGAACTGGCATCCAGCGTTATATCGGTACGCACATGCCTTGCGACTAACGCCCTAAAATGCTCGGCCACGCCGCGGGTACGAGCCAAAGTGAGAACACCTGGTTCTTCATTTGTCCGGCGCTGGCTTCTAGTCGCTAAGTTCCCTGTAAGCATCATGCATTGACTCGAATAGGTGCTGACATCGGGATGTTAAAGCACTGGTTCTCGTCTGTGACTGACAATTGGTAACATTTAGACAGAAATCAGACGTGGATCTCGAGTTTTCTAACAATAATTAAGCTTTTCAAGCTTTTAGTTGATTTTCTCGAAGGTCTGAATTAGTGAAATGGCGCGCTTAGATGGTGGCGATATGGAATTGTGCCACTATTTTGTAACTATGGCGACTGGTTTTTTAATGTCCTTTTGCCACTGTCAGGCTCCTCGCTGGTCGCGTCACTCCTGTCGAGCTGCCCGATCTGTTGAATACTTATAACGTGAAAACGGTCACAGTTTATTGAGTTCTTTCTCTCGCGCGCCTTTATTTGCAAAAAGTGGATATCCGGACGATTAATAACAAGTCTTGAGCCAGTGATTTGATAAAGCCTATTCTGCGCCGCCGGGGCAGGTCATCCGTGTGAGTCTACCCGTTGTTTTTAGTTGTGCATGCTTATATGCATTCGGCCTGACGGAGGATTAATGGATTTTTTGACCCTGGTTCATGTGTTGATTTTAGGGGCAGTAGAGGGCCTGACGGAGTTTTTGCCCATCTCCAGTACAGGGCATCAAATTATCGTTGCGGACTTGTTGGAGTTTGGCGGCGAACGCGCCATGGCGTTCAACATCATTATTCAGTTGGGTGCCATTCTTGCCGTTGTTTGGGAGTTTCGTCCCAAGATTCTGGATATCGTCAAAGGCTTGCCGACCCAGCGTCGTGCACAGCGATTCACACTCAGCCTGCTGATCGGTTTTCTGCCGGCCGTCGTGTTGGGCGTGTTGTTCGCCGACAAAATCCACGAATACCTGTTCAACCCGATCACCGTCGCGGTGGCGCTGGTGGTGGGTGGTTTTGTCATGTTGTGGGCAGAGCAGCGGGAACACGCGGTACGTGTCGAGCATGTCGACGATATGCACTGGTCCGATGCGCTGAAAGTAGGGTTCGTGCAGTGCCTGGCGATGATTCCGGGCACGTCCCGTTCCGGATCGACCATCATCGGCGGCCTGCTGTTTGGCCTGTCACGCAAGGCCGCCACGGAGTATTCGTTCTTTCTGGCGATGCCAACTATGGTCGGCGCCGCTGTTTACTCGGGCTACAAGTACCGGGAGCTATTCCAGTCCAGTGACCTGCCCGTATTCGCCCTGGGCTTTGTGACTGCATTCTTCTTCGCGATGATCGCCGTACGCGGCTTGCTCAAGTTCATTGCCAGCCACAGCTACGCCGCATTCGCTTGGTATCGAATCGGTTTTGGCGTGCTTATTTTGGCGACCTGGGTATTCGGGTGGGTCAACTGGACGGCGGCCGCTGCCGCCTGACCGCTACTGTAGGAGCGAGCTTGCTCGCGATTAACGGCAGAGCCCCGCTGGGTAGCAGTCTGTCACGTCCATCGCGAGCAATGAGCCATCAACGCCCTTCAAGCAACGCGGCCGCCTGGTCCAGCAACGCCAACGGTTCCTTGGCCTTGTGGATATCCACCGATAACAACTGCCGAAACTTGCGCGCCCCCGGAAAACCGGTGCCCAGCCCCAACACATGCCGAGTGATGTGGTGCATTGAGCCGCCTGCATCGATATGCGCGGCGATGTACGGTCGCAGTTGCGCCAGCGCCTCGGCACGAGTGATCACCGGCGCAGTGCTGCCGAACAACTGCTGATCCACTTCAGCCATCACATAAGGGTTGTGATACGCCTCGCGGCCCAGCATCACCCCGTCGAATGTCTGCAAATGCTCGTGGCAGGCCTCCAGCGTCTTGATCCCGCCGTTGAGAATAATCTCCAGCTCCGGAAAATCCGCCTTCAACCGCGCCGCCACGTCATAACGCAACGGCGGAATGTCACGGTTCTCCTTCGGCGACAACCCCTCCAGAATCGCAATCCGCGCATGCACGGTAAAACTCGTGCACCCGGCCTCACGAATCGTCCCGACGAAATCACACAACTCTTCGTAACTGTCGCGCCCATTAATGCCGATGCGATGCTTCACCGTCACCGGAATCGACACCGCATCGCGCATCGCCTTCACACAATCGGCCACCAACTGCGGATGCCCCATCAGGCACGCGCCAATCATATTGTTCTGCACCCGATCACTCGGACAGCCGACATTCAGATTCACCTCGTCGTAACCGTGGTCCTGGGCCATGCGTGCACACGCCGCCAAATCCAACGGCACACTGCCGCCGAGCTGCAACGCCAGCGGATGCTCGGCCTCGTCGTGGCGCAGGAAACGCTCGTGATCACCGTTGAGGAGCGCGCCGGTGGTGACCATCTCGGTGTAGAGCAGGGCGTTTTTTGAGAGCAGGCGCAGGAAGTAGCGGCAGTGGCGGTCGGTCCAATCCATCATAGGGGCGACGGAAAAGCGGCGGGAGAGCGGGGCGGGTGTAGCGATGGGTGCGGGCATTGGGGATCTGGAATCGGTGAGGCTGGGAGGTGGGGGAGTTTAACAGGAATGCGGGGGTGGGGCTGAGGTGGCTTTTTAACCTTAACCCCGGGGCAAATGGTTGGCGACAGGCGTCATCCCCAGTTACCTGCTATTAATCAATGACTGCTCGAGTGCTGGTCCTTCAGGGAGCGCATCATGAATCCGTTTATTCGCATCGGCATTGTCGACGATCACCCGCTGTTACGTGAGGGCGTTGCCAATACATTGAAAAAACGGCTGGACCTTCACGTCGTCGAGCAGGGCGCCAATGCGGACGATGCCAGGGAGATTGCCCAGAGGATGCTTCCGGACGTGATGTTGATGGACGTCAATATGCCAGGCGATGTTTTCGCCGCGGTTCGATTCATTTCCACTCAACTACCGGACGTGAAGGTGCTGATGCTGACGGTTTCAGAATCCGAAGATGACGCCTTTTCGGCACTGGAGGCAGGCGCACGCGGGTATGTGTTGAAAGGAATCAGCGGACCGGAACTCGTCCTGGCGATCAGGTCGGTTGCCAAGGGTGAGACATTTATCACCCCCGAGGTTGCCAACAAACTGCTGGGTAACATCAAGGAAAACGGAGCCGAAATTCAAAATTTGGAACTGAGCCGTCGCGAGGAGCAGGTCATCCGAGAAGTTTCAGCGGGGCTGACCAATAAGGAAGTTGCGACAAAGTTGTTGATCAGCGAGCAAACCGTCAAGAACCACATGAACAGCTTGATGCAGAAGTTGCACGTCCGAAATCGCGTCGAAGCGGTCACAGCTCTACGGCGCTATTGGGAACGCGAAGCGGTCGGGCGAGTTCAGGCCGGCGTGGAAAAAACACAAATGGATCCGCAGAATCGCTCCTGACTAGAGTTTGAACTGTGCTTTTACCAAAGTGCCAGCGGCGCAGGAATCGATACTGAACAACCCGCCCAGAGACTCCACGCGATAGCGCAAACCGGCGAGCCCCAATCGGGATCTACCGGATTTCTCAAGCAACATTGCATCCGCCGCCATGCCAGGACCGGCGTCCTTGACGCTGATGATCAATACCCCATCAATGTATTGCGCCTGGATAGCCTGACCCTCGCCGTTGGCATGACGGTAAGCGTTGTTGAGGGCTTCTTGCACAAAACGGTACAAACAGAGTTTGAGCGGAAGTGGCGCTGCTTTCGGTAGCTGCGCCAGGGTTAACGTGACCTTGGTGCCCGTGCGTTGCTCGTGCCGTTGCGCCACCAGTTGCAACTCTTCCTCCAGGCTCAAATCGTTGATTTCCGGAAGTGCCAAGCCTCGGGATAAATCGCGGACCTCACGCAGTGCGTCAGTGGCGGCACCACGAATGGTTTCCAGTGATTCCTGATCGACAGCGGAGCAATTCTCGACCAGGTCGTCGAGCCGGATCAGAATCAAGGTCAATAACTGCGCCGGCCCATCGTGCAGGTCTGCACCAATACGCCTCAAAGTGAGTTCGTTGACTCGGGAAAACTCTTGGGTAGCCGTCGACATCTTGCGCTGGAGTTCGGCATTGCTGATGTGCAAACGGGTTTGCTCCAGCAGTCGTAAGCGCAGTGCCACTTGTTGTCGCTGGATAATCTTGTCACCGCGTCGCACGATGAAGAAAAGCAGCATCAGCATTGATAACGTCGCGGCGCCAACGACCACCCATACCTCCTGTCGGACGCGTTTGATCTCGCGCTTCAGACTGTCGGCCTTTTCATAAAACTCGCCCACCGCAATGACTTTTCCGGAGCTTGCATTGCGCAGGGGTGCATAGATCTCATAGAGCGGCAGGTTGAGCTTGCGCTCGAACTCGTTTTCATCCTGATTCGGATCCTCAAGGTCGGTGACCACTTTGCCCTTGAGTGCTTCGCTGATCTCATCGAGTGGGAATTTTTGGTTGGTGACGGCTTTATTTGTGCTGTAGACCACCGTGCCATCCGCTCGCCAGATTTTGATCGAGACAATGTGCTGTTTTAGTGAATGACTTTGCGTGAGGCGGTCCAGGGACTGGACACTTGCCGCCGAGAGATTGTTGTCCCGGCTCATCTCCTGCACATAGGGCTCAAGAAACGTATCCATGTACTGAGCACCTGCTTCTGCTGCGCTATTGACCGCAGCACTTTCTATTCGAACGCTCACCAGATTGCCGACGAAGAACATGGTAAGTCCCAGGATGAGGGAGGCGGCAATGACAAACTGGGTCGAGCGACTCAGATTGTGCGTCAGTGTCGTGATCCGGGTGTGCCAGCTAACGTTGCGAGCCCTATCGGAGACCGGAGCCGGTCCGATCAACGTCTCAGTCTCCTGCGCGTTATTAACAGTCCCGTTCTTTGATTCGACGCCTGCATTTGCCATCGGCTTGGTTCCCTGAACGTGATAAGTCGATTGGAAAACCTTGCAACTCAACGGACATCTGGTGATTACCTGGGCGGACGTTCCTGTGGGTGCCATGCCCATGACTGACAGTAGTTCACTGTAAAGCGATCCGGTAGCTTCATGGGTGGACTGACCATCTGTGGGCGTTGGGGGGCTGTATGAAAAGGTTGCCGCGGCGATGCGGGTCTTGCGCTGGTATTGCGAAGGGGGGCAGATCAATTTTTATGGATAAATAAATCTGAGAATCATCTGGCGGGCCTCCCCACCTCACGAATGCTACGTCGAAGTTTTTGCCGGCGGTGCCGCGCGTCCCCAGCCGTCGTCGGTTGAAGTCCTCAACGACATCAATGGCGATCTGGTGATGCTCTATCGCGTCGTGCAGAACCACTCGAAGAGTTCGTGCGCCAATTCAAATGGGCACTGAGCTCGCGCCAGGTGTTCGAATGGCAGAAAATGACCCGCCCTGAAACCCTCACCGACATCCAGCGCGCTGCCCTATTCTTCTTCCTGCAGCACCATGCCTTTGCCGGCAAGGTCACCAGGCAGACGTTCGACACCGCCACCACTGGCCCGGCCATCAACCTGCTGCGGGTCGAGGAAAACCTCTCGGTCGCCTCGCAGCGCCTGTCCGGCACCTATGTCGAAAATCTCCCCTGGCTTGAATGCGCTGAGCGCTACGATCGTGCCCATACTTTTCACTACATGGACCCGCCTTACTGGCAGACCGCTGGCTATGGCGTGGACTTTACGTTTGCGAACTACGAACGCATGGCCGACTTCATGCGCCGTTGCAAAGGCAAGGTGATGGTCAGCATCAATGATCACCCGGACATCCGGCGCGTGTTTGATGAGTTTCATTTCGAAACGCTCGACATCCGTTACTGCAACGCCAATCAGCGTCAGGGGAAGGCTGACTTCAGCCGTGAGCTGGTGATCATGAACTGGGAGCCAGTAGTTTTTGGAGGATTGTTTTAGTTTTCAATAAGGGTTTTTTAACGATAAGTTGAAACAATCGAATAGGCTAAAATTTCAAGAACTGGACACTGGCCCCAGTCTGGGGCGCAGGGGGCAAATTCATTTTTCTGAAGTGATCTTTGCTTTGAAAAGTAAATCTGCCTCCCTTTGTTGAATTAATTTTTCCTGGCAACAATATAAATGATATCACTCGGCAGGAGCCGCATAATCGGCAATGCAATGGCGATCATGCAGTAAATAAAAATTTTGGTAATTATCCCCAATTTTCCGGTATATGAAATTCTGGTGTAAAGACCTTTTAGTCCTATAGTAGGTAGCGTCCCGGACTTGATCACAGTGAAATTTTTATTTTTCAGTAGATCCGAAAGATTTTTGCTGTTGAAGTAGTGGACGTGTGGTGAGGGTAGATCCTTTTGCCAGAGCCTTTCGAAGAATCCAAGTTTTCCTATCCGACCAAAGAACCTGGACAGTTTGTAAAAAAAACCATCACTACTTGGCAAGTTAATGACCAACAGGCCACATTCATTCAAGCGATCATGGCATGCCGCTAGCACATTGTCGATACCCGGTATGTGCTCAATCACATCGTTAAAAACAACAATATCAAAAGTTTCAGAAGCTTCCAGCGCGTCAGGAAAGTAGCCTCTACGAACTGGAAGACCTTTTGCGACCGTAGATTTAAACACCATCTCATCAGGCTCTACACCTAGTACATCAAATTTTATCATGGCGGATTCTACAAACCAGCCATGTGCACAGCCTACATCAATCAGACTTCCCCCTGTAGGTTTAAATTTAGAAATGACATCAATCAACGTATTGAAATTACTAGTTCGAATTTCACGAAGGCCTGTTTCTCTATCCGCTTCATTGATAAGCTCATGTGATGACAAGTCATTAATAGTCGGTTGAAGATCACCTTTCTCATAATGACAGGTTGCACACTCAAAATGCCAGGGTTGGATCCCCGGGACAAGAGTTTCATTACAGATGGGACAATTATTGTTCATATGTCTCAGTACCCTATATTTAGCGGAAAAGTACTACATCAATGTCGTCATGTCTATATCAGTGACTCACACGTTCATAACGAGCCGCCGCCTTATGGGCTGCGTGCTCGGATCGGAAGTCGAAGACGTTTCCAGCGACTGATGTTGATTTGCGGTTGATTTTGCTGGAGTCCCTCTAACTGAACGGCCTGCAGTATCGAATGGTGGCTGGAAGTCACCATTCGACTACAGCTAGGCCTGGTTTTTTTTGAATGTTTTGAACGCTATAAGCACTGTTCATAACTAAAAAAACTTCTGCGGTAAAATTCCGCTGACTTCCTGTTTTTACAGCATTTGCCGGCACATATTCCACGTGTACTATTGTTATTTTTGTTTAACCCAAAAAGAATAGCCGCTAATTGTATTTTGCTTTTTGTATCCTTCTGTGCTTAGGATGTGGGTGGCTAGTGTGGTTTCATTGTTTAGGTTTAGGACGATTAATGATGTTTTTATAGAGTGGAGAGCGGCCCTTACCAGTTCACCGTTTCCTTCAATTTTACCAATCGTAAAGTCATGCAGAGCACGTCTTTTCTCATATTTTTCATCTCCGATGGTCGGCCTCAAAAGATCTAAATATAGTCCCCGGGTACTTACGAGTCGAGGATGCTCTTCGAATCTCGAAATGATGCCTGCGATTTCATCTGGCGCGAGCAACATCCCATCCCCATCCCCCATAGCAGTTGCTTTCTGGGCAACAAGAAGGTCGGATCTTGGGATTTTCCATGCTGCAAAAGTTTCAATTTCACCAATGTTAGCCGAGCGAAGTGTATTGAATGGGAGTGAGTACAATGTTAGGCCAAGTAAAATTGCAAGCAGGGGGGCGACAAGGAATCGGTACGCCTTTCGTTCAAATAGCTCGGTAGTTATCATGCAGAAAGATACTGCAGAAAACACCAAGATTGGGAAAGACCAAACTACCCTCCAATAAACTGGAGGTGTTGTTACGTACCTTGATATCAAGTCAGATAACCACGGGTTAAGGTAGATCGCAAAAAATATAAAAGAAGGAACAGCCAGTCTCCATTTGGTTATTGTATCTTTGGCTAGAACTGGGCCAGTCAAAAGTAAAATACCTACCAAATATTGCTGGTGAGCCCCAAATACATTGGTCCATACGCTCTCTGCTGTCTCGGTTTCATAATCCATAATTGCCGTTCCCTTGATTTGCAAGGCAACATTTATCAAGTAAGGGAGAGGGATCAATAAGACAGCTAGTGCACAGTAGAATTTTCGCTTTCCACCTTTTAACGCCAACGGGATATTAGATGCTAAAGCTCCAAAACCCGCGATTGGGCCGGCGAGCATCCCAAAATTAGATAGTCCAATGGCTGCTACTTGACAGCACACTAGTAGAAACAAATCAGCATTCGTGCCCCGTTTGGAAAAATAACGCGCAGTAAGGTAGAAAATAGCTGGAACAATTACTGACAGTAAAACAGATTTTCCCTGAAAGAGACGGACGAATGAAAAATTTGCAGGGCTACGATGCATCTCTCCGAGCAGCAAAGTAAGCAGAAATGTTATGATTCCAGCAAAAATCCAACTATTAGGTATTAGTTCCCTTGTTAAAAGAAAGGTTGCAGCTATGCTTGCAATAACCCATATAGGCAAAAGGTAGATGTAATAAACGTCCATTGAGGGAATGGAGAGTAAGTAAGAAAAAGCGCCAGAAAGCAATTCGAAAGAAGCAAAGCGATAACTTGGAAATATAAGTGGCAGTCCAGTTTCCCCAAGCATCGGGTCACCTGCAAGAAGACTGTGCTCTGGATTTGACGATGAATATGCTGCGATTGCGACATAAAATGCGTCATCCAAATCACTTCTCGAAACGGTGTAAGAAAGTGTGATTGCAGTGGCTGCAAGTAATAGGATTGTTAGTGGAGAAAATTTTCTCCATATTTTAGCTGTGTGTGAGGGCTTTGATTCTGTTTTTGTCTCTGGTGATATAAGGCAAGCTATTAACAGCAATAATATAGAAAGGCTCCAGAATGCTATCCATGACCAGTATAGAGATGCAGGCAGTATAAGTAGTATGGCTAGAGCGCAAGGACGTGTATATTTATAGATTGGCTTGCCTGTCTTGGCTGTGGAATTTGTATTCGGTGAGTTGGTTTGATGTGTTTTTGGTATATAAACATATGCTAAAAATAATGAGGCTATTACAAGGGGGGCGAAAACCAGAAGATTTTTTAGGTTCCATCCAAACAAAACGCAAGCGTTCGCCGAGATGGTCCATCCAGCAAACGCAATCAAAAAAGTAGAAGTAATTGTCCGTAGTGTCATCTCACTTGAGTCATTGAAAAATGATGGCTGCGGAACTCGGTGGATTTTTCTTGGGTCGAAATTAGTATTATTTACTTCGAAAATTTCATCTGCCATAAGAAATCATCCGGTTAGGAGTGTTTTCCACGAGTGAAATGCTTGTGGAAAATAGTGTGGTGAGTATTATCATTATGATTTTTATTTTGAGGGGGGGTCACTATTAATTATAAGTGTTTGTTTGAAGGCTAGTGGCTTAGCTTTTAATGGTGATTATGATGCCCGCAACAATCATGATTAAACCAATGAAATATTGTGCCTGGAAGCGCTCACCAAAAATAAAATGACTACCGAGGGGCACAAAAACGAAGGCTAATGCCATAATTGGGTATACGCGACCAAGCTCGATCTTCTGCAAAACCCAAACCCATGCTACAGAGGTGACGCCATAAATAATCATGGCAGTAAGGAGTGGTAGGGCAGATTTTACTGATAGTAGAGTCCCGGTTAAAGCAAGCGATGTTGAGCTAAGTTTAAATAGCAACTGCCCAATGGCCAAACCCAAAACGCAGAAGAAAGCCACCATGTACGCAACCATTATACAAACTCTTTTTTGTTAACAATGGCATGAAAGGAAAAGAATAAGTTAAGGTCAATTGATGGAATGGGGAGTGGCCACCAAGACTCCTTTGCATCGGGAAAGTAGTGTCTCAGAATTGCAATAAGATTATGGCATGAGTTTACATGCTCTCTTGCCATGATGTAGTCATATGCAATTCCTTGAGAAATTGCATATCTTCGTGGTCCAAAGTGTCTACCGAGCCGCCAAGCAAGCCCAGGATCTGTTGGGATCAGTATTGAAAGAACACCTCCGTCCTTCACTACTCTGACCCACTCCTTTAATACCAGGTGTGGTTGGTAGATGTGTTCTAGGACATGAGTTGCTATTAGTCTATCGAAAGTGTTGTCTTCATATTTTAGCTGGCTACCTTCTTGGATTTCAAATTTAAACTTTCCTCTGTGATTTTTTTCAAGTTTAGACTTTGCAATGTCCAGTGTTTTATGGTCTAGGTCGGTGAGGGTGTATTCTTCAAAGTTGTGTTGTACAAAGTTGACGTGTTCACCAGTACCAGCGCCAATTTCTAAGACTTTACTAAAGTTCGATTCATCGTTGTATGCTTTCTCGGTAAGCTTGTGGCTTGCGCGCATGACTAAAGACTGGAGTGGGCTCGAATAATTTGAATCATCATAAAGTTCAGAGAATTTTTCCCTGAAATCAATCCAGGCTTTATCTTCTTTGTGCATTCTGTGCTCCGTTATTTTTATCTTGGATAAGGGGGCTTCTAAGTTTTTGCAGGGGGTTGTTTGGGACGGAGTTTATGTCATACCCCAAAAAGGCCAGTGTAAGCTGTAGTCCAATTATAATGGGTAAAGCGGAAAGCATTACAGTGCCAGCAGATGAAGGCAAGCCTGTGCTGGCAGAGTTTATCCATTGATAACTACCAAATGTGAGCCCGAAAAAAAAGAAGCTCAAACCAAGTGGAAGCTCAATGGAAGCAAGGGACATGTCTCTCAAATAATAATTGTAAAATATCCGTTTGACAAAATTTCGAGTATGCTTAGCAAAGAACTCGCCAATGATTTTAGATACTCTAAGATTGCTAATCTCTTCCCCGTATTTCGCATGCATCGGAATGTCCGCTACTACCGCGCGGAGTGTGTTTAGTCGAAATAACATGTCGGTTTCGAAAAAATAGCGGTGGCTTATTTTTTTAAACGGCAGGCTTTTCGCTACCTCTCGGTGAATAGCGGTGAATCCATTTGTTGGGTCGAATAAGTTCCAATATCCGGATGATAGCTTGGTCATAAAGGATAGAGCTGCATTGCCGAATAAACGTAAATTTGGCATTGCGCGGATTTCTTCGAGATCAAAGAAGCGATTTCCCTTAGTGTAATCAGCTCTACCATCAATAATTGGAGAAATAAGACTAGGGATCAGTCTCGGATCCATTTGGCCATCACCATCCACTTTCACGATGATGTCCGCGTCTTCATCGATAGCTGCTTGGTATCCCGTCATTACGGCACCACCAACGCCTTGATTTTCAACATGACGGATTACTCGAAGGCGCTCATCATTGCAGTTGCTTTCTACGAAGTCACCTGTTCCATCCGGGCAGCAATCGTCAATTACGTAAATTAGACTAATTTCTGGCCCGATCGCTTCAATTACTCCTAAGACGTGGTTTCTTACCTTGAAACTAGGAATCACAACTGCGACTTTATAGCTTAAGTACATTCGGGCTTACCATGATGACATAAGTTATGTGAGGGCTTCTAATGGATGCATTGTATGGCGACAAGTTAGCAGCTCTTAGTAGTCGATTATAGTCATTGGAGCTATAGCTCTCCCAGAACGCTGATCACTACTTAGTGATAGCGGTGAGTAGACTATGGATAACCGCATTTTATAGGTTAATACCTTCAAAGTGCGATTAGTTTGGTGTTAAATAAAACATACTCCAAGCCTCTTCTGGTTGATTGGACATTAACAGCTGAAGCCAAGCCCTTCGTCGTTCTCAAAAAATGGTTGTTCAGCGGCACGCCTAAAGGGGACACTGCCAAAGCCGACGGCCAAGAGCACTATACGTGGTTGCGCCACGTACTTGAACTCCTACCGTAAGCTAATTCGATTGAGGAGTTCGAAGCTTTGCTTTCGTGAAATTGCTTGTCAGAGATGCCCTGGCGGAAGGTCGGTTTAATGGCGCGCATACGATTGATCTGCGCTCTGCGCGGCGGGAGTGGCTTCAGTTCGTTCAATTTACATATCACAGCGGTTCGCGCACTGAATCGTAGCCACTGCGTTCTGCGGCATGCTAGCAGCCAGCAGCAAATAGATGTGCAAGATAGTGTGAAGGTCCTTACGGCTAATGTTCTTGATCGAGCAGAGGTTGTACTTCACCTGCTAGATCAGATACCACCGTCCTATACGAGCTAGGCCTTGATTTATGTGACCTGCGTTTCGCCAATCCAGCGTTTTTCCGCTCAGCCAATGGAGATAGCTCCATGACGGCCGCTTCCAAAGCGGTTTCATTGTGATAGACCTTTTTCCGTGCTCGGCGGCTTCGAGTACGAGTTGGTTTTCGTTGATCTTGAAAAGCAGGGAAGGGACCTAGTCTGAGTTGGGCATCACTATTCCTCTGTGAAGTGGAGAGCGTAGCACCATGTAAAGTTCATGGATCGAGTGAGTACGGAGGATGGGCGCCAAGGGGCTAAGGGTTTTTGACGTTAGCGACAGTGCTCATGATTGGTGCCGAAAAGGGTTGCTTAAAATTTGCTACAGAGGATTAGGGGGGGCGAGCGGAATTTGATAAAACGCGAATATTACTGGTACGAAACTGGTACGGGGGTTTTATTGTAGTCTTTTAGGTCCTTATTTATTGATCCGCGGTGGTAGGTCGGTCCAATCCATCATCGGCACGATGAAGAGGTAACGGGAAGAGGTCGGCAATCGGGGAGGGGGGATGGTTTTCCGTACGTCAGTTCAGGGCGCAGTGGCGATCTTGCCCTTGATCACAAATGCATCAAACACCTTCTGTCCATCATGCGCTGCCTGCTGAACATCCATGAATGTTAGTTTTTTGTGGATGGTCTTTCTGCGGATTTTCTTCTGTTTTTTGGCTTTGGCCATCGAAACCCTCAACGATGAGTATTCATGGTGAGTGGCCTCCGTGAAGCCAAATGGGCGCCCAAGCTGGACGCCCCTTTTCACATCACGACGACTCAGCATCCATGCGTCGCGCAATGACATCCAGCACATCACAACCATCACGCAGCGGCACGCAACAGAGCAACGCAAAGTCGCTGAGAATTACTGAGTCGGTAGTGATGTCGCCCCGCATCGCGAGGTTTTCAAGGATCTGCGTCAGAGCTCGAATTCTGTAGCTGGCAGTGCTGAGCAGTGAGTGCAGGGGTTGTGTGGTGTTGACGAACAGCGAGGGAAGGTCGTCGGCGTTGCTGGTTAAAGCCATGTATTCGTTCATGAGTGATCACCATGTAGTAGAAAGGACCTACCACTCAATCGTCGCCAAACAATCGGGTGGTAGCTGTACGCGGGTTGGCGAACCGGGCCATGGTAAAACCGGCAGACCTTAAGGTCTCCCACGCACAGCCACCAAAAAAAGGCAGCCAAGTACGTTCAGAAACGCTCCGAGATAACTCGGAGGCTCCTGTACCAAGGCATCGAGTCGCCAAACCCGATACGCCATTTTGGGCGCGTCCGGACTATAGGGCTCATGACAAAGGCACAGCAATGCGCAAGTGTACGGATATTTCCCAGCGTCGTGTAGGACGGTGCTCTTTCTGACGGAGTGGCTCATAAAACCAGCAAACCTGAACCAACGCTGTCACCCCGCCAAGTTTCACAATCCCCACCCACCCAGCAGCCTAGGATGAAGGCGCAAATCCATCCCGCCACGCCTCCACCCCACAGGACACAGAAAATGATCTCAAACCTCGCCAAAGTCGCGCTAATCGCCGGTGCTTTGTTGTTGAGCGCCTGTTCGGGAGTGAGCACGACAAATCGCTATTCCGCAGAAAGCGTACCGTCCAGCGGCTTTGGTCCGGGGCCAACCCATAGCGCCGACAAGATGAGTTTCCATGGCAGTGCGCTTGGCAATAGCTTTGGTGAGTACAGTTCGGGGCTATTGCACGACGACTGATTTGATACCAGCGTAAAAGGGCGGCGCCAGGTAACAATGCTATTCACTTAAGTCTGAGACTTTAATTTATGGCGACAGACGCAGGGGGCCGCTTCGCGGCCCAACGGGGATGAATCCCCTCGCCACAGGCTCTCGCTGTTTGAAGATGACTTGAGTGAGCTGTCTTTTCCGAAAAAGCGGTTATTCGTTACTTACCCTCAGGCACCGCAATCCACTGCCCCAACACCTTCTGATAATTCCCCGTCACCTTGGCCAGATGCAGCCACTGATCCACATACAACTTCCAGGTCATGTCATCACGCGGCAGCAGGTAAGCCTTCTCGCCGTACTGCATATATTGTGTCGGATTCACCGCACACAGCCCCGGTTTGAGCTTCTGCTGATACAGCGCCTCCGAGGCGTCAGTGATCATCACGTCAGCCTTCTTATCCAGCAGCTCCTGAAAGATGGTGACGTTGTCGTGCAGCTTCAGTTGCGCCTTGGGCAGGAAGGCGTGGACGAAGGCTTCGTTGGTGCCGCCGGCCGGTTCGACCAGGCGCACCGTGGGTTGGTTGATCTGCTCAATGGTCTGGTATTTCGCTTGGTCTTCACAGCGCACCAGCGGGATTTTGCCGTCGACGTCGAGGGTGGTGCTGAAGAAGGCCTTTTTTTGTCGTTCGAGGGTGACGGAGATGCCGCCCATGCCGATGTCGCATTTGCCGGCGAGCATGTCGGGCATCAGGGTTTTCCAGGTGGTGGGCACCCAGTCGACCTTGGCGCCGAGGCTGTCCGCCAGGGCGCGGGCCATGGCGATGTCGATGCCTGAGTATTCGCCGTTCTCGGCTTTGTAGGTATAGGGTTTGTAGTCGCCCGTGGTGCAGACGCGCAGTTGGCCTTGTTGAATGACGCTGTCCAGGTGCGATGGGCCTTCCTGTGCCTGGGCGCCAAGCGATAGCGCGAGCAGGCTACTGAACATCAGGGTGCTGTTGATCGTTTTCATTGTTGTCGGGCTTTTGTAGTGGAGTGGTTTTGAACGGGCAGTGTAGTGAAACTTTTAGCAAAAACGGGCATTCACTACAGCTCGCCCATTGCCGTTTCCGGGCTCAAGGTTCCGAGCCAAGCCACCAATCCCACGATCAACGCCGCTGCTGCCAGCTCAACCACGACGCTGCGCCGTAAGGCATTTGCCGCCACCCGATATTGCCCATTGCGCAAAGAGCGCGCCAGAAGCGGCCCCAAATGAAAGCGGTTCAGCGCGGCGAGAACCAGCATGCCGGTAAACAGCGCGACTTTGGCGAACAGCAAAATCCCGTAAGTGCCAAGCAACACCCCTTCGATTTTCGGCCCGGCGATGTAGAGGTAGTTCACTACCCCGGTCACCGCAATGACAACCACGATCACTGCGCCAACGGATTCAAACCGGGTCACGGCACGGGCCAGCAGGCGGACGTGATTTTCGGTGTGCAGCGCGTCGCCCCGCGACATCCAGGCAAACGCGACCAGTGCCCCCAGCCAGGCGCCTCCCGCCAACAGGTGCAGAATGTCCGCCGTGAAATGCCAAACACCCTCATCCATTGCACCATGGCCGCTCCAGGCCAGAGAGGCGAGGGCTATGCCGCCAGCGATAGTTGCCAGCAACACGCTGAGGGTGGGGGCGCGTCGGTTAAGCATCGTTGCGATTGCAGCGACAACCAGCGCAATGATTCGAACCGTCCAGGCCAGGCCGACATCCGTTTCCAACACCATCATTTCAATGTGCGGGCGCAGTGCGGCGATGTCCGACTCACCGCTCATGGCACTCGCCAGCCACACTATGCCGGCGACGGACAGCACTGCGCCGAACGCAATGGTTCCCATCAATAGTGAGCGAAACGGCAACACCGTCCCTGTTATCCGTTCTTGTCCTTTGAGGCTGTACAGCCCAAAGAGCGCCACCCCGAACAGCAGCATCAAATCCATGTACAGCGCAAAACGCAGGATGATGTTAGCCAGTTCGCTCATCGATCATTTCACTTTGAACGTAACGTTGCCGGTAATCGGGTGGGTGTCCGAAGACACCGCCCGCCATTCGACTTTGTAGGTACCGGCGGGCAGCGGCGAACTTGGGGTGATGAACATGGTTTTGGGGTCGCTGCCGCCGCTGACCTTGGCCTTCATGGGCATGGGCGAATGGGCCATGCCGGGCATTTCGGTCATGACCAGTTTTGCCCCGGAAAACTGGGTCACGAGGTTCTCCGAGAATTGCAGTTCGATGCGGTTCGGCGCTGCGCCTTCAGCGCCTTCGGCAGGTGTGGAGGAGAGCAGTTTTGGGTGGGCCTGGGCGAGGCTGCTCAACAGCAGGCCGGTTGAAAACAGGGTGGCAACAGCAGTGATTCTGAACGCGCGCATGCAAGGCCTCTTTCCGCTTCAAGCGGTTGGTGGTGGGTTATTGGATTAATGGATTCAGAACCACATCCGCACGCCGAGAACCAGTCGTGCTTCGCTGCGGTCCTCGCCTTCGTCGGTGGCGTAATCGGCGGTTTTGCCGTAAGTGCGATTCCAGGTCACGCCGATGTACGGCGCGAATTCCCGGCGGATTTCATAGCGCAGGCGCAGGCCGGCTTCGCTGTTGGACAGCCCCGAGCCAATGCCCCGTTGCGGATCGTTTTTGCCATGGAAATTGAGTTCGGCGGTCGGCTGCAGGATCAATCGGTTGGTCAGCAAGATGTCGTAGTCGCCCTCCAGTCGTGCAGCCGTCTGGCCGCCCTCGCCGATGAAGGCCGTGGCCTCGGCTTCGAAGTTGTACAACGCCATGCCCTGCACGCCCAATGCGGCCCAGGTTTGCGGGGCGCCGGGTTTGAAGTCCTGGCGTACGCCGCTGACGACGTCCCACCATGGCGAGATGGCATGGCCCCAGAGTGCCTGGATTTCGGCGTCGTCGGTCTTGCCGTTGGTGCGCTCGCCTTCGGAGCGCAGCCACAGGCGATCGATGTCGCCACCGATCCAGCCCGATAGATCCCAGGCCAGGGTGCTGCCGTCATCGGCGTCCTGCCATTCCAGTTTGTCGGCGAGGAAGTAGGTGTTGAGTACGCTGTCGTGCACGGAGTGGCCGTGGGGACTGGCGTAGACGGCGGCGCGGTCGGTATCGGTCAGTGGCGGGATGGGGGTACGGCTTTCGGTCGGTGCAGCAGGCTGCATCTGGCCGTCGTCCATGGGCTGCATCTGGCTGTGGTCCATGCCGGTCATCTGGCTATGGTCCATGCCCTGCATGTCGTGGGTAGCGGCCAATGCCGAAGGAAGTGCCAGCCCCTGGGTGACGAGGGCCAAGGCAATAGCGGTGATTCTGGTCATGGGTAGCGCCTCATTCTTCCACGCGAACTTCACGGAACATGCCCATTTCCATGTGGTACAGGAGATGGCAGTGATAGGCCCAGCGCCCGAGCGCATCGGCGGTGACCCGATAGCTGCGCCGTGACCCCGGCGGCATGTCGATGGTGTGTTTGCGCACCATGAAGTCGCCGTTCTCGTCTTCGAGGTCGCTCCATAGGCCGTGCAAGTGAATGGGGTGCGTCATCATCGTGTCATTGACCAGCACCACCCGGACGCGCTCGCCGTACTTGAGGCGCAAGGGTTCGGCGTCAGAGAACTTCACGCCGTTGAACGACCAGGCGAATTTCTCCATGTGCCCGGTGAGGTGCAATTCGATGGTGCGACCGGGATCGCGGCCATCGGGGTCTTCGAAGGTGCTGCGCAGGTCGGCATAGGTCAGGACCCGACGCCCGTTGTTTCGCAGGCCAAGGCCGGGGTCGTCGAGTTTGGGCGAGGTGGACATGGCTTGCATGTCTACCAACGGGTTGTCGTTTTCCGATTCGGGGTGGGCTTGCATGCCGGGCATGGCCATGGCGCTGTGGTCCATGCCGGCCATGCTGCCGTGATCCATCCCGCCCATGCCCATGTCATCCATGGTGACCAGTGGACGCGGATCCAGTGGAGGCACTGTCGCGGATAAACCGGCCTTCACCGCGAGGCTGCCACGGGCGTAGCCGGTGCGGTCCATTGACTGGGCAAAGAGGGTGTAGGTCTCGAGGGTCGGCTCGACGATCACGTCGTAGGTCTCAGCCACGGCGATGCGAAACTCGTCGACGCTCACCGGTTTGACGTGCAGGCCATCGGCGGCCACCACGGTCATTTTCAGGCCCGGAATGCGCACGTCGAAGTAAGTCATCGCCGAACCGTTGATGAAGCGCAATCGCAGCTTCTCACCGGGGCGGAATACGCCCGTCCAATTGGCGTCAGGCGCCTGGCCGTTCATCAAGAAGGTGTACGTAGCACCGCTGACGTCGGCCAGATCGGTGGGGTTCATCTTCATCTCGGCCCACATCTTGCGGTCGTCGACGGTCGAGCCCCAGCCTTTCTCACTGACGTCGTGGATGAAATCACCCACGGTGCGCTTGTTGTAGTTGTAGTAATCGGATTGTTTTTTCAGGGTCTTCATCAGGCTGGCCGGGTCTTCATCGGTCCAGTCGGTCAGCATCACCACGTAATCGCGGTCGTACTGGAAGGGCTCCGGGTCCTTGGCATCGATCACCAGCGGGCCGTACACGCCGACCTGCTCCTGAAGCCCTGAATGGCTGTGGTACCAGTAGGTGCCGTTTTGCCGGACCTTGAACTGATAGACGTACACGCCTCCCGGTTCGATGCCTTTGAAGCTCAGCCCTGGCACGCCATCCATGTTGGCCGGCAGCAAGATGCCGTGCCAGTGAATGGAAGTGCTGTCCTTGAGCCGGTTTTTTACCCGCAACGTCACCGTATCACCCTCACGCCAGCGCAGGAGCGGGCCGGGTAGGCTGCCGTTGATGGTCATGGCGGTACGCGGATTGCCGGTGATATTGACCGCTGTTTCGCCGATGAACAGTTCGAAATCGCTTCCTGCCAGCACCTGTGGTTCGCCGGGGCTGGTGATCGCCCAGACCGGCGTGCGCCACAGCCCGAGACCGCCAAGCAGCCCGCCGGCAGCCAGTCCCTTGACGAAGGTGCGTCTTGAAGTGTTGGAGTGCATGCCGTTTTTCCCGTCAGCCTGGTGAACGTGTCGACGAGGCTAACGGGCGGCGCCTTTCAGAAGGCTGAGGCGGGGATTACAGTTTTGACAGGTGGGGCGTGGGTTACTGGCGTTTGGTGGTCTTGTCCGACGACGCCACGGTGCCGCTCCCGCAATTGATGTAGGAGGAGGACTTCAGCCAGCGTTGATCCGGATAGTAGGAAAACAACAGTTGCCCATCCTTCATCGAATCAATCAGTCGATGGGCAATTGCCGGTCGGACCGCCGGGCAACCCAGGCTTCTGCCGATGCGCCCGTTGGCGCGGGCCAGCACCGGACTGACGTACGGTGCGCCGTGAATGACGATTGCCCGATCAAAGGCGTTATCGTTGAAGCCCGGTTCCAGGCCTTCCATGCGCAGTGAGTAGCCGTTCTGGCCTCGATAGCTTTCCTGCGTGCGGAACAGCCCGAGACTGGTGGCGTAGCTTTCGTTCTGGTTGGAGAACTGGGTGGCCATGTTTTCGCCGCTGTTGCGGCCATGGGCGACCAGTTCGTGGAACAGCAGTTTGCGCTTTTTCAGGTCGAACACCCACAACCGTTGTTCGGTCGAGGGCAGGGAGTAATCGATCACTGCTAGTCTCTGTGCCGGGGCTTTGCCTTGGGCGCGGGTGCATTGGGTGGCACGGACCGCCAGGGCAATAACCTTGGCATTGGCATTTGGAGCAGCTTTGGCCAGCGCGACTTCAAGCGATTCGGCGTAGGCTGTGGAGGTGAAGGCCGACGTCAACAGCAGCGCTGTGAGTAGAAAGCCAAAGCGATGTAGCGCCATAAAAATGTCTCATCAGGAATATGTCGAGTCTAGCAGCGAGTGGAACGCTAGCTTTTTGATTTGCGGGAGATTAAGGATTATCCATGGTGCAATTAACAAGGTTATTCGTCATAAGCCGTGCTTTTGTTATGGTCTTTCTGATCAGCGGCACTGCGTTCGGTGAAACGTCGCCGATTGTGCCGGTATCTCCGGAATCCAGTGTGTTGAGCGCAGCACCCGACGATGTCGTTGGCCAAGCGATCCAAGCGGTACTGGAACCGCTGCAATCGGCGTTCCCGCCGTTGCTCACCTCACGCAAGCATCAGCGTGCAGACATCAATCGTGTGGTGCTCGATTTTTATTCTCATCGCAACTATCGCGCCGCCTGGACGAATGGGCGCGATGTTACCCAGCTGCTCAAAAGTCTGAATGAGACTGAAATCGATGGCTTGAACCCTGCGGATTACCGGGTCGGCGAATTGGCCGAGGCGCAACTGTCGATGCAGGCTGCCGCACCGACGCCGGCGCAATCAGCGGCTTACGATATCGGGTTGACCCGTACCTACATCACTGCGCTGTTGCAATTGCGACGCGGCAAGGTCGACCCGTCCCGACTGGATTTTCACTGGAACTTCGATCCGGAAGGGGTGGACCCCCGTGAGGATGTGACCAGTTTCTTTACCGCCCTTGATGATCACGATGTGGCCCGTGCTTTCGCTCAAGCGCCACCGCAAGAGGCGGTGTATCGCAGCATGCGCGACGCCTTGGCGCAGTTGCGGCAGGTTCGGGATGCCGGTGGTTGGCCGAGAGTCACCGAGGGGCAATCGCTCAAGCCGGGCATGGACGGTGCGGCCGTTGCGCAATTGCGTGCCCGACTGGTGGCCGGCGGGTATCTGGAGTCGCACAAGGGCAAGCGCAACGATTACGACGACAAAGTCATCGTGGCGGTGAAGAAATATCAAGTCGAGCAGTACCTGGGCGCGGACGGCGTGGCAGGGGCGGCGACGCTGGCTGCGCTGAATGTGCCTGTCGAGGCGCGGATCGATCAGGTCAGGGTGAACATGGAGCGGGCGCGCTGGTTGTTGTACAAACTTCAGGGCACCTTTGTCGTGGTTGATATCGCCGGGTACAAGATTGCGCTGTACCGCGATGGTCAGCCGATCTGGCGATCGCGGGTACAGGTTGGCAAGCCGTTTCGCAGTACACCGGTGTTTCAGTCCGAGATCACCTATGTCACGTTCAACCCCACCTGGACCGTGCCGCCGACGATTCTGGTCAAGGACATGCTACCCAAGATCCAGCAGAACCCGGACTACCTGGCGGCCAACCGGATCAGGGCCCTGGACCGGCAAGGCAACGTGCTCGATCCGTCGACTGTCGATTGGTACAACGCGCGAGGCATCACATTGCGTCAGGATGCCGGGCCTGAAAACTCGTTAGGGCAGGTGGTTATTCGCTTCCCTAACGACTATGCGATTTACCTGCACGACACGCCGCATCGCGAGCTGTTTGCCAAATCGGTGCGCGCCACCAGTTCCGGATGCATCCGCGTGGAGAATCCGCTGCAACTGGTCGAACTGTTGTTTAATGACCCGACGCGCTGGAACAGCGCGGGCATTCAAAAACAGTTGGCCAATGGCAGGACCGAAAACATCAGGCTTCCGGTCAAGGTGCCCGTGCTGTTGGCTTACTGGACGGTTGACCTGAGTAAAGAGGGGCGGGTGACGTTCAAGCCTGATGTGTATGGCTATGATGATCCGGTACTTCGGCAGTTGAACCTGCCTTCGAAGCTGCCGGCACTGGAGTTGCCGCGGGGGGAAACCGCGATGGCGGTGACAGGACAAAGCCAGCCGTAAGCAGTGGAAGGTGCCCATGGTTTTCTCATGAATCCAGGGCCGCGCTTCGATTTTTTATGAGGGAAAGGCTCTACGGCGGCCTTTACGCTTTGTTGTGACTATTTGATTTTGACGTCAAAAGGTTGGCCCTGCCGCTAAAAACGATCACAATAAAAATTGGTCACAAATGATCGGACGAAATGGATAGGAAAATTGAAGATGGATGTTGCGCAGAAAAACTTGTCACGTATCGCAGGTCCACTTCATGTGAATGACCTCGATGGGTGCCGCAACATTCAAAAAGGATCGGTGTTCATCATTGCTTCGGGGCCGTCCGCCAGGGATTTTCCGCTGGAGAAGTTTGCCAATGTTCCGATGATCACCATGAATGGTGCGATTTCCAAGTTCATCGGGACAGGTATCAAACCGTTTTTTTATGTGTGTACCGACCAGGGTTTTCCCCGGCAGCAACCTGAATTGTTTTCAGATGCCATGCGCCTTAGCGAGCGGGTCGGGCTGTGGGAAGAGCACATCTGGCATACATCGGTAAAGCCCAAAGGCGAGTTGTATCTGCTGCGTCGAGCGCCCAAGCTTTCCTGGGGTGATTTTTTCCGTACTGACAAAGACTTGGTCAGAAGCCGCAAGCTGGGCAGTGGCCGTAGCCGGACATTGGGTTTCAGCAAGAATCTCAAACGCGGTTTTTTCGACGCTCGCACGGTGGCCTATCTGGCCTTACAACTGGCCTATCACCTGGGGTTTACCAAGGTATTTCTGGTGGGTGTCGACTTGAATCAGTCAGCGAGCCGCTTCTATGAAACGCCAGGGGGAGTCGTTTCTCCTTGTCGGCTTGATGAGCATTTTCAAACAAGAATCCTGCCGTCGTTCGAGATCCTTTCGAAGTACGTCATGAACAAGGATTTTCAAGTCTACAACTTGTCCGATGTTTCCAGAATTCCTGTGGAGCTGGTGCCTCGTGTGGGGCTGGATGAGTTGGACGGGTTTATCTGACAGGCAACATGGGTAGATAGCAACGGGCGCTTTGGAGCGCCCGTTTTTTTATATGCCCCAGTGATCGTCTTACGATCAGCACAGTCCAGCGACGCGGTATGCAGGTCGGAGCCACTTGATAGGTGGTTCCCATTTATCCCCGATAACCTCGTAGACTGCGCGCACAAAAAATAAGGGCTTTGGGTCGGTGTCCATGGTTGCCCTTAAAGGACGAGCTTCTTTGCCCACACGTTTGCACGATATTCACCACTCTCCCGGCGTCGCATTGACGCGCATACCGCTGCGCAAGGCCGCGGTATTGTTCATTTTCACGGTGTGCTTGTGCCTGTGCGCCTTGCTTTACCTTCAGCTGGAGCAATCACGGCGTCATGACCTGAGTCAGGCCCGGGTCGCCTCGTCAAACCTGACGCGTGCCATGGCGCAGCAGGCCGAAGACACCTTCATGAAGGCGGATCTGGTATTGACCAGCCTGGTGGACTGGATTCAGGTCGATGGTTTTGGCCCGCCCTTGAGGCCCCGTTTGCAAAAGACCTTCGCCCGGCGCGTGCAGTCGCTGGAGCAGTTACACGGCATCTTGCTGTTCGACCAGAAAGGCCAGTGGGTCGTGACCTCGTTCGAGAATCTGCCCCGGGGGGGCGGTGTGGCCGATCGCGAATACTTCAAGTTTCATCAGCAGAATGTGTCGACCGTGGCGCACATCGGCCCGGCCATACGTAGCCGGGAAAATGGCGAGTGGATCATTCCGATTTCCAAGCGGGTAAACGACAAAAACGGCCAGTTCCAGGGCGTATTGCTGGCCGGGATCAAGATGTCGTACTTCGACCAGTTCTTCAAAAGCTTCAGTATCGATGACAACGGCTCGATGTTCGTGGCGTTGACCGACGGAACGCTGCTGGCACGCCGACCGTTTGTAGAGTCGCAGATCGGCACGTCATTGGCCCAAGGCGAAATCTTCCAGAAACTCTTGCCTCAGGCGCCTTCCGGCAACGCGATGTTTACATCGGTGGTGGATAACATCGTCCGCTTGTATGGCTACCGGCAGTTGGAGGCTTACCCGCTGGTCGTCTCCGCGGCATCATCCAGGGATTCGATTCTGGCGGGATGGTATGACACGGCGCTTCGTTCCAGTGTCATCGTCGCGCTGGTCATGTTCGTCGTGGGCTTGTTTGGTTGGGTATTCATCCGTCAGGTGCGCGCCGGCGAGCGGGTCGAGGCGGATTTGCGTCAGGCCCAGCAAGCGCTGGAGCTGATCGCCACCCATGACAGCCTGACCGGATTGGCCAACCGCCGTTTGTTCGAGCGGGCACTGGAGATCGAATTCGGACGCGGCGCACGCCAGCAAAGTCCTCTGAGCCTGATCATGCTCGATATCGATTACTTCAAGCGCTACAACGACACGTACGGCCATGTGGTGGGCGATCACTGTCTGGCCGAAGTGGCACGAGCGGTGAAAGGTTGCTGTCAGCGAAAGGCCGACCTGGCGGTGCGCTACGGCGGGGAAGAGTTTGCGGTGTTGCTGCCCGACACCGACCTGCATGGCGCCATGGCCATCGCCGAACACATCCGCCGTAGCGTCATGGACAAGAGCATCAGCCACACCGGCGCGCCCACGGGGTACATCACGGTCAGCCTTGGCTGTTATTCGTTCATTCCGACGGGGCGCGACAGCATGGATGTGTTCATCCAGCGTGCGGATGCGGCGTTGTATCAGGCCAAGCATTCGGGGCGAAATCGCTTGGCGGTGTTGTCGATGGAGGGCGGTGCCCCGGCGCTGATGCGGTCGGATCGTTGAAGCGCTTGCCCTGTTGTTTCACCTGAGAAACACCTTGTCGAGCCGGCCGTCCGCCTGTCAGAACTTGCTCAATTGATCGTCTAGAGTTCCGTTAGCCCTGTCGAATCCGGCAGGTCTTCCAACCGCACGGACGATCGCCAACATGTTGATAACCCGAGCATTGACAGCCGTTGCACTTAGCCTTGCAGCCTCCGCTATCTTTCCGCTGGTCAGTCACGCGCAATCGAAAGTCACACCAGAAGAAGCTCACGCCATCGGTGTCGAAGCCTACGTGTATTTCTATCCGCTGCTGACCATGGACATCACCCGCAAGCAGTTCACCAACATCGAGCCGGGCAAAGAGTTCGGCAAGGGGCCGATGAACATGTTTGTCAGCGTGCCGCAGTACCCGCCGGCGGATTTCAAAGGCGTGGTGCGTTCCAATTTCGACACCTTGTATTCCATCGCCTGGCTTGACTTGACCAAGGAACCGCTGGTGATCGCCGCGCCGGACACTGCCGGGCGCTTTTATTTGCTGCCGATGCTCGACATGTGGAGCGACGTGTTTGCCTCGCCGGGCTGGCGCACCACGGGCACTGAAGCCGCGCAGTTTCTGGTAACGCCACCGGGGTGGACCGGTACGGTGCCTGCCGGGCTGGATCATCTGCCGGCTCCTACGCCTTATGTCTGGGTCATCGGCCGGACCAAAACCGACGGCGCGGCGGACTACGCGGCGGTGCACAAGATCCAGGCCGGTTATACCGTGACGCCATTGTCGATGCTGGGCAAAAGTCCTGAGCCAGTGAGCGTCAAGATCGACCCTGCCGTGGACATGAAGACGCCGCCAAAAATTCAGGTCGACACGATGTCCGCGGCCAACTACTTCGCCTACGCCGCGCAATTGCTCAACGTGCATCCGGCCCACAGCACCGACCAACCGATGCTGGCGCAGATCAAACGGATCGGCATCGAGCCCGGCAAGGCGTTCGACATGGATGCGCTGGACCCGGAAATCAAAACCGCACTGCAATCCGTGCCTGAAGAGGCGCAGGCCCTGATGAAGTGGAAGGTGGAAACGCTGGCGCGGGTGGTCAACGGTTGGTCAATGAATACCGACACCATGGGCGTCTACGGCAACTACTACCTCAAGCGCGCAATCGTTGCCCAGGTGGGGCTGGGCGCCAACTTGCCCGAGGATGCGATCTATCCGTTGAACATCGGCGATGAAAATGGCAAGGCCCTCGATGGTGCAAACAAATATGTGCTGCATTTTCCCAAGGGGCAGACACCGCCGGTGAACGCGTTCTGGTCGGTCACGTTGTACGACCCCGAAGGCTTCCAGGTCGGCAATGAGCTCAACCGTTTTGCAGTCAGTAGCTGGATGCCGTTCAAGAACAACGCCGATGGTTCGCTGGACATTTATTTCCAGAACGAAAGCCCCGGCAAGGCACTGGAGAGCAATTGGCTGCCGGCACCCAAAGGGCCGTTCAACCTGACCATGCGCCTGTATGGGCCGAAGGCCGAGGCGTTGAACGGCAAGTGGAACCCGCCGCCGGTCAAGCAGATGTAACCGTCAGGCAATGGAGGCAGGCGACGAGGACTCACCATCGGCTGCCTGTCCCGCCGCCGGCACCACCGGTTCCACCGCCTGCCGGACCGGTGCCGCCACCTGCGCCCGATCCTGAGCCAAAGCCAGAGCCGTTGGCGCTACCCGATGTGCTACTTGATGATCGGGTTGCTCCGCCGTCCCCGGCGTTACCGCCAGAGGGGGAGGCGGGCATGTTATCAGGGGGCATGACTGGACGGCTGGTAGTGCCGGATTTGGTGGCTGCTGCCCCCGCATCATCGCCGGGTGCAGCGAAGGAGGCCTGCGAGGTCACAGACAGTAATCCTGCAAGCATGAGCGAAGTGATTTTGAGGTTCATCAAAGTGCCTCTCCTGAAAACCAGCGGTTACCTGATTTTGATGTGAAGGGCAGGGTGTTGGCCGGTTAGGTGACGATTGGCTGTGATTTCGGCAAAGTCGATCACCCATCCATGTTTTATCGAAAACCGTGTGGGAGCGAGCCTGCTCGCGAAAGCAATCTTTCACTCAACAGTGTTGTTGGCTGGCTCACCGCTTTCGCGAGCAGGCTCGCTCCCACAGTCGTTCGGCGGTTTAGCGACGATCGCGATCAGCCAGTTTCTGCTCCAGGTCCTGACGTACCTGTGGCCACTCCTCGTCAATGATGCTGAACCGCACCGAATTACGCTTGCGCCCGTCGGGCATGATGCGTTCGTGGCGTACGATGCCTTCCTGCTGCGCACCGAGCCGCAGGATCGCTTTGCGCGATGCCTGATTATTTTCGTCGGTGGTGAACTGCACCCGCACGCAATCCAGTACTTCGAAAGCATGGCGAAGCAGCAGGTACTTGGCTTCGGTATTGACGAAGGTTTTTTGCCAGCGAGCCGAGATCCAGCTGCTGCCAATTTCCAGCTTGCGGTTGATACGGTCGATTTTCCACAGACGTGTCGAACCGATGACCTCGCCGGTGTCCTTCAGCACAATGACGAAGGGCATCACCGTACCCGCATCACGGCCATCAAGGGCTTTTTTCAGGTAGGCATCGACGGTGGTGGAGGAGGGCACAATCGTGACGGTGAGATTCCACAGTTCACCGTCCGCGGCGGCGTGCACCAGTGCATCGGCATCGGTGTATTGCAGCGGGCGCAGACTGATTCGGCTGCCTTGCAGGGTGGCATCTGTCATCTAAGGGGTTCTCGGCAGGCAGATCGGATGTCGGCGTCTATTACGCCGCACCGGTATCCGCTCACGCAACCACTGAGAGGTCTCGAGATCACAATCTGAGTTCTCCTGCAGGTCGATTGGCTAAATCAATTGTCGACGGTAACGGTTCATCCCTTATACATAGCGGCCATTGGCGGAACGATCCGTCGCCTGCGTGCATAAGGACTGAACGATGAGCGAACCACGCCTGATGAACCCTACGCTGTACCTGCAGCGCCTGGGCTTCGATGCGCCTCCGGCGCCGACCCTGGAAACCTTGCGCCAGCTTCAATTGCGACATACCGGCACTTTCCCGTTTGAAAACCTCGCTACATTGTCGGGTGAGCCGGTGCTGATCGATTTGCCTTCAATAGAACGAAAAGTCCTGCACGAAGGGCGCGGCGGTTACTGCTATGAACTCAACAAGCTATACCTGCATTTGCTTCAGGAGCTGGGTTTTGACGCGCGCGGCATCAGTGGTCGCGTGGTCATGGGCCAGCCCGAAGGTGCATGGACGGCTCGTACGCATCGTTTGAGCCTGGTGACCCTGGATGGCGTGCGCTACATCACTGACGTCGGCTTCGGCGGCATGGTGCCCACCGCGCCACTGTTACTTGAGAGTACTGCTGAACAGCTCACTCCCCATGAGTCCTATCGCATCGAGCAACATGCTGACGGTTACACCCTTCGCGCCAGGGTCGGGGATGAGTGGCGAGCGATGTACATCTTCGATCTGCAACGGCAGGAAGACATCGACTACACCGTCGGCAACTGGTACGTCTCCACCCATCCCGAATCATCGTTCGCCAGGCAGCTGATGGTGGCGCGGACCGGGGAAGGGTGGCGACGTACCCTCAACAATGGCAGTTTCGTGATCCATCGCATGGGCCGGGACAGCGAGCGCCGGCAGGTGACAGATGTGCAGGACCTGGTCGCTCTGCTGGAGGGTGAGTTCAATATTCGTGTGCCGGTTAATGCAACATTGCTGCATACGCTCGCGCGCTTGATCGAGCCGCAATGACCATCTGATCGTGCACACAAAAAAGGGGCGGATTGCATCAATCTGCCCCTTTTTGCTTCATGTTCACGGTTGCGCTTCTGGCGCCATCACGCGATGAATCTCCCTGAGAGCCTCTGAGAGTTTTTTCTCCAGGCTTTTCAATTCGGAGGCCGTGATCCCCTTCTTGATATGCCCGACAGCGTTGGACTCTGCAGTCCTCCCTTGGTCAGCCAGCAATGCCCGGCGCAGGGTGTTGTTGATTGCAGTCTGGTAGCCATACCCCTCGCTTTCTGCCAGCACACGCGCTGCATCGATGACAACATCATCGAGCATGATGGTGATTCGGGTCTTGCCTTTGCCGGAGGCAACTGCCCCGCGTTTGGCATGGCTGAAGTCGTATTCATCTTTCATCGGTCAAGCCTCCAGGTACTGTCGGCGCTCGTTTTTGCTGGCGAGGCGCGCTGAAATAATTCGAACGAAATTTGGCTCACGATAGGTGTACGCAACGACCAGCAATCGACCCTTCGCATCCAAACCGATGGTGATCCAGCGCTGTTCATCATGGTGATCGTCCTGAAGCGTCAGGGCGCGTTCGTCATGAAACACCGACTCTGTCTCGGCTAGGCTGATGCCTTTGTGCTTGAGCTTGTTGGCTGCGTTCTTTGCCTTATGGAACTGAATTTCGAATGGCTTCATTATGCATACTTTATATGTATGTGAAAGAGGGGGACCACGACCGATGGTCGACAGGAACTGAAAAGACTAGCGGGCGGAGGAGAATGGCCCGGCAGGATGTATTTCAAGGTTTGATGCGCGGTGGCACACAGTCTGCATGACCAACCGTTCATAATTTGAACGGCTAGTTGTATACAATTCTATAGACAGTTGTCCTGAGTCTTGCATACAGTGTGCGCATAACAAAAACCAGGGAACCCCCTAACATGAAAACGCCCCATGTTTCACACCAACGGCCCGAAGATGAAAACCTCGGGATCGGCGCGAATATGGCTTACGGCCTGCAACATGTTCTGACCATGTACGGTGGCATCGTCGCGGTGCCTTTGATCATTGGTCAGGCTGCCGGTTTGTCGCCGGCGGACATTGGTTTGTTGATTGCTGCTTCATTGTTTGCGGGGGGGCTGGCAACGTTGCTGCAAACCCTGGGCTTACCGTTTTTCGGTTGTCAGTTGCCGCTGGTACAGGGCGTTTCGTTCTCCGGTGTCGCGACCATGGTGGCGATTGTCAGCACGGGGGGGGAGGGCGGCTTCCAGGCGATTCTGGGGGCGGTGATTGCGGCGTCTCTGATCGGCCTGCTAATCACGCCGGTGTTCTCACGCATCACCAAATTCTTTCCACCGCTGGTCACGGGGATCGTGATCACCACCATCGGCCTGACGTTGATGCCGGTGGCCGCGCGCTGGGCCATGGGTGGCAACAGTCATTCCCCGGAATTCGGCAGCATGGCCAATATCGGCCTGGCCGCGGTGACGCTGGTGCTGGTGCTGTTTTTGAGCAAGATCGGCAGTGCGACCATCTCCCGTCTGTCCATCCTGTTGGCCATGGTCATCGGTACGGTCATCGCGGTGTTCCTTGGCATGGCGGACTTCTCGTCTGTCACCCAGGGTCCGATGTTCGGCTTCCCCGCCCCGTTCCATTTCGGTCTGCCAACCTTCCACTTCGCCGCGATCCTGTCGATGTGCATCGTGGTCATGGTGACCCTGGTGGAAACCTCGGCGGACATCCTGGCGGTCGGTGAAATCATCGATACCAAGGTCGACTCCAAGCGCTTGGGTAATGGCCTGCGTGCCGACATGCTGTCGAGCATGATCGCGCCTATCTTCGGCTCCTTCACCCAGAGTGCTTTCGCCCAGAACGTCGGGCTGGTAGCGGTGACCGGCATCAAGAGTCGCTACGTGGTAGCCACCGGTGGCTTGTTCCTGGTGATTCTCGGCTTGCTGCCATTCATGGGCCGGGTCATCGCCGCGGTGCCGACCTCCGTACTCGGCGGCGCCGGGATCGTGCTGTTCGGTACCGTAGCCGCCAGTGGCATTCGTACGCTGTCCAAGGTGGACTACCGCAACAACGTCAACCTGATCATCGTTGCCACCTCCATCGGCTTCGGCATGATCCCGATTGCCGCACCGAACTTCTACGATCACTTCCCAAGCTGGTTCGCCACGATCTTCCACTCGGGCATCAGCTCCTCGGCCATCATGGCCATCGTGCTGAACCTGGCCTTCAACCACCTGACTGCCGGTAACTCCGATCAGCAATCGGTATTTGCAGCGGGGACCGAGCGGGTCATCCGTTATCAGGATCTGGCGGCGTTGCGCGAAGGGGATTACTTCAGTGACGGCAAGCTGCATGACTGCGATGGCAAGGAGATTCCGGTGATGGAGTCGGCGCATGGGGCGGTGGAGCCGCGACCGGTGCTGGCGAAAAGCAGTGAGCATGTCTGACATGCGCAGTTGAAAAGGGCCGACCTGTCGAAAGACAGGTCGGCCCTTTTTTATGGATCGAAAGATCCTGGTATTTATGCATGGCCACAAAAAAGCCCCTGAACCTTTCGATTCAGGGGCTTTCGGTCTTGCTGTCTGGCTCCACGACCTGGACTCGAACCAGGGACCCAGTGATTAACAGTCACTTGCTCTACCAACTGAGCTATCGCGGAATGGCGCCTATGTTACTGATTCAAAAAGAGAAGTCAAGCATCCGATAGTCATTTGGCGGAATCAGGGGGACAGACGGTTAAACATCGTCGAACGATGGTGCTCGCAACGGCATCGAATCGGCCTAACCGCCGAAAGTAATCGTGGCCAGCATCAGTTTGGCGTACAGCGCCGTGGCGCCCAGTTGCACCAGCCACAAGGCCAGGCCGCCGAGAAATACGCCGGCCGCGATTTGCATCACCAGGTTATTGCCGCGTTTGGCCTGGTGGCGAGGGGTGAAGACGTCCAGATCATCCAGGTCGTCGCGGTCGGCGCGCAGGTTGTCGTTTTTCATGTCGGTTCTCTTCGGAAATCTCGGGTGTACACAAAACCTGTAGGAGCGAGCCTGCTCGCGATGGCAATGTCCAATTCAACACATCTTTGACTGAACTGTCGCCTTCGCGAGCAGGCTCGCTCCCACATTTGATCTGTGTGCAGTTTAGAGGCCTCGGTCAGGCCGTCGGGAAATATCTGCCACAAATAAAAAACGGGAAGCCATCTGGCTTCCCGTTCTTCGGATCAGGCCGCGGTTCAGATGACCTGAACGATGGCATCCGTCACAGTCTTGATGTTGCTCTGGTTCAATGCAGCCACGCAGATACGACCGGTGTCCAGGGCATAGATGCCGAACTCGTTGCGCAGGCGGTGAACCTGTTCAACGCTCAAGCCGGAGTAGGAGAACATGCCACGCTGACGCCCAACAAAGCTGAAATCACGCTGTGGTGCGTTCTTCGCCAACAGGTCAACCATCTGGGTGCGCATGCCACGAATACGCAGGCGCATTTCAGCCAGTTCAGCTTCCCACTGGGCGCGCAGTTCCGGGCTGTTGAGCACGGCAGCTACGATGGTTGCACCGTGGGTTGGCGGGTTGGAGTAGTTGGTGCGGATCACGCGTTTGACTTGCGACAGCACGCGCGCGCTTTCTTCTTTCGACTCGCTGACGATCGACAGGGCGCCAACACGCTCGCCGTACAGCGAGAAGGATTTGGAGAACGAGCTGGAAACGAAGAAGGTCAGGCCCGACTCGGCGAACAGGCGCACGGCGGCGGCGTCTTCGTCGATGCCATCGCCAAAGCCCTGGTAGGCCATGTCGAGGAACGGTACGTGACCTTTGGCTTTCACGACTTCCAGCACGTTTTTCCAGTCCGCCGGGCTCAGGTCGACACCGGTCGGGTTGTGGCAGCAGGCGTGCAGCACAATGATCGAGCCGGACGGCAGGGCGTTCAGGTCTTCCAGCAGACCTGCACGGTTTACGTCGTGGGTCGCGGCGTCGTAATAACGGTAGTTCTGTACCGGGAAACCGGCAGTCTCGAACAGCGCGCGGTGGTTTTCCCAGCTCGGGTCGCTGATCGCCACGACAGCGTTCGGCAGCAGTTGTTTGAGGAAGTCGGCACCGATCTTCAGTGCGCCAGTACCACCAACGGCTTGGGTGGTGATGACACGACCCGCGGCGATCAGCGGCGAATCTTTGCCGAACAGCAACTTTTGCACGGCCTGGTCGTAGGCAGCAATACCGTCGATTGGCAGGTAGCCACGGGAAGCGTGTTGAGCGGCGCGAATCGTCTCGGCTTCGACAACGGCGCGCAGGAGTGGAATTCGCCCCTCCTCGTTGCAGTAAACACCCACCCCCAGGTTGACTTTGTCGGTACGGGTATCGGTGTTGAATGCTTCGTTGAGGCCCAGGATTGGATCGCGTGGTGCCATTTCGACAGCGGAGAACAGGCTCATTTTTGCGGCAGCTCTAATGGAGAATGGAGGGACGTGTGGCGCTCCAGCCGAATGCACTAGAGCGGTGCACAAACGGGGAGCTAGTATAGAGGCCATCTGCGATCGATGGCGACAGACGATTCGGCATTTACGTTAAGTTTTTCCGATTATTTTCCGACCGTTAGTCGATTGGTCACGGTAAAGACAAAAACAGATGTAAGACGTTTGCCTTGAAAGCGCGGGCAATCGACGCCACATTGAGCACAATCCAGTTTTTTCCTCGGGCGACCAGTGTCGTTTGCGGCCTTTCCCGTTCCTGCCGGTTTGACTGTGCAGGCGCGATCTCAATGCTCCGAGAACAGAGAGATTTTTCATGTCTGAATTCCAGCTAGTCACCCGCTTCGCGCCCGCTGGCGATCAGCCGGAAGCCATCCGTCTGATGGTCGAGGGCATCGAAGCAGGCCTGGCGCACCAGACGCTGCTCGGTGTGACCGGCTCGGGCAAAACCTTCAGTATCGCCAACGTGATCGCCCAGGTTCAGCGCCCGACGTTAGTGTTGGCCCCGAACAAGACCCTGGCCGCGCAGTTGTATGGCGAGTTCAAGGCGTTCTTTCCGAACAACGCCGTGGAGTATTTCGTTTCCTACTACGACTACTACCAGCCCGAAGCCTATGTACCGTCCTCCGATACCTTCATCGAGAAGGACGCCTCGATCAACGATCACATCGAACAGATGCGTCTGTCCGCGACCAAGGCTTTGCTGGAGCGCAAGGACGCGATCATCGTCACCACGGTGTCGTGTATCTACGGTCTGGGCAGTCCGGAAACCTATTTGAAGATGGTGTTGCACGTGGATCGCGGCGACAAACTCGATCAACGCGAGTTGCTGCGGCGTCTGGCCGATCTGCAATACACCCGTAACGACATGGATTTCGCCCGCGCGACGTTCCGGGTGCGGGGGGATGTGATTGATATCCATCCGGCGGAATCGGATTTTGAAGCGATTCGCATAGAGCTGTTCGATGACGAAGTGGAAAGTCTTTCAGCCTTCGATCCGCTGACCGGCGAAGTCATTCGCAAACTGCCGCGTTTCACGTTCTACCCGAAGAGTCACTACGTAACGCCTCGGGAAACCCTGATGGAGGCCGTGGAAGGGATCAAGGTCGAGCTGCAGGAACGTCTGGAATACCTGCGTTCCAACAACAAACTGGTGGAAGCCCAGCGCTTGGAACAGCGCACCCGTTTCGACCTGGAGATGATCCTTGAACTGGGCTATTGCAACGGGATCGAAAACTACTCGCGCTATCTGTCCGGACGCGAAGCCGGTGCACCGCCGCCGACCCTTTACGATTACCTGCCGCCGGACGCCTTGCTGGTGATCGACGAGTCCCACGTCAGCGTGCCGCAGGTCGGTGCCATGTACAAAGGCGACCGTTCGCGTAAAGAGACACTGGTGGAATACGGTTTCCGTTTGCCGTCGGCGCTGGATAACCGGCCAATGCGTTTTGACGAATGGGAAAGCATCAGTCCGCAGACGATTTTCGTCTCGGCCACACCGGGTAACTATGAGGCCGAGCACGCCGGGCGCGTGGTCGAGCAGGTGGTGCGTCCGACCGGCCTGGTGGACCCGCAGGTGGAAATCCGCCCGGCGCTGACCCAGGTCGATGACTTGCTGTCGGAAATTACCAAGCGTGTAGCGCTCGAAGAGCGGGTTCTGGTCACCACGCTGACAAAACGCATGGCCGAAGACTTGACCGATTACCTGGGCGACCACGGCGTGCGCGTGCGTTACCTGCACTCGGACATCGACACCGTGGAGCGGGTGGAAATCATCCGCGATTTGCGTCTGGGTACCTTCGATGTGCTGGTGGGGATTAACCTGCTGCGTGAAGGTCTGGACATGCCGGAAGTGTCGCTGGTGGCCATCCTCGATGCGGACAAGGAAGGCTTCCTGCGTTCCGAGCGCTCGCTGATCCAGACCATCGGCCGGGCGGCGCGCAACCTTAATGGTCGGGCCATCCTGTATGCCGATCGCATCACTGGCTCCATGGAGCGCGCGATCGGTGAAACCGAACGTCGCCGCGACAAGCAGATCGCCTTCAACCTGGCCAATGGCATTACGCCCAAGGGCGTATTCAAGGACGTTGCCGACATCATGGAAGGCGCCACCGTGCCGGGCTCGCGCAGCAAGAAGCGCAAGGGCATGGCCAAGGCTGCCGAAGAAAGTGCCAAATACGAAGCCGAATTGCGCTCGCCGGGCGAAGTCGCCAAGCGTATCAAGGCGTTGGAAGAGAAGATGTACCAGCTCGCCCGGGATCTGGAGTTTGAAGCGGCGGCGCAGATGCGAGACGAGATTGCCAAGTTGCGGGAGCGTCTGATCACGGTTTGAGATTTTCGGCGCCTGTGATGGCGTCTTCGCGAGCAGGCTCGCTCCCACAAGGTTCGGTGTGATCCCTGTGGGAGCGAGCCTGCTCGCGAATGGGGTGCCACGGTCTCAGTGAGCTTCCCCAGCCTTCAACCCCGCCGGCAATGTCTTGGTCAGCAACACTGCCAACATGCTGATCCCCAGCGCAATCCCGACAAAATGAAACGCATCGTTGTAGGCCATGATCGATGCCTGCTGATGAGCGATTTCACTGAGCTTGCCCAGCGCCGCGGTTTCGCTGCCCAGTGTGTTGGTCAGCGACGCCAGGCGTTCGGCCACTTGAGGGTTGCTTGGCACAATGGACTCGCGCAAGTAGTCAAAGTAGGTCTTGGTTCGCGCATCCAGCAACGTGGCGAGGAGGGCGATGCCAATGGCGCCGCCGAGGTTGCGCAGGATGTTGAACAGGCTCGACGCTGACCCCGCATCCTGGGGCAGGATGTACGCCGTGGCGATCAGCGAGATGGTGACCATGATCAGCGGCTGCCCCAGCGCGCGGATGATCTGGATCTGATTGAACTGCGGCCCGGCGAAATCCGGGTTCAGCACCCCGGACGAAAAACTCGCCAGACCGAACAGGCCGAATCCCACGGTGCACAGCCATTTCGGCGACACATACTTCATCAGCTTGGGCACCAGTGGAATCAGAAACAGCTGCGGCACGCCCATCCACATGATTACTTCACCGATCTGCAGGGCGTTGTAGTTCTGGATTTGCGCCAGGTACAGCGGCAGCAGATAGATCGAACCATATAAGCCGACCCCCATCCCGACACTGGAAATGCTCGAAAGTCCGAAATTTCGATTACCGAGAATGCCGAGGTTGATCAGCGGGTTGGGCTTGGAAAACTGCACGATCACAAAAGTGATCAGGCTGATCAGTGCAATGCTGCCGAGCGCCACGATCAGGTCCGATTCGAGCCAGTCCTTGCGATGGCCTTCCTCAAGAAATACCTGCAAACAACCCAGGCCGACGCCGAGGGTAACAATCCCGGTGTAGTCGGTGCTTTTCAGCAGTTCCCAGTGCGCTTCCTTCTTCTCCAAGCCATACATCAGGCCGGCGATCATGATCAGGCCGGGCGGTATGTTGATGTAGAAAATGTATTCCCAGCCCCAGTTCTCGGTCAGCCAGCCGCCCAGGGTCGGGCCGATGGAGGGGGCGAAGGTGGCGGTCATGGCGAACATCGCCATGCCTTTGGCGCGGTGATGTTCGGGCAGTTTGATCAGGGTCAGGGTGAACGCCAGCGGGATCAGCGCGCCGCCGGTAAAGCCCTGAAGCGCACGAAAAACGATCATGCTTTCCAGGCTCCAGGCCATGGAGCACAGCAGCGAGGCGACGAGGAAACCAAGGGACACCCACACCGCCAGGCGTCGCGCCGACAGCAACTGCACCAGCCACGCGGTCAGCGGGATCATGATGATTTCCGCCACCAGGTACGAGGTGGAGATCCACGAGCCTTCTTCCAGGGTCGCCGATAGTGCGCCCTGAATGTCCTTGAGCGAAGAGTTGGTGATCTGGATGTCGAGCACCGCCATGAAGGCGCCGAGCATCACGCTCATCACCGCGATCCAGTCCCGCCGGGTCGGTTCGCCGACCGGGCGGATCAGTTGATCACCGGCCATCGTCTGGGGTGTCTTTGCTGCTCACTGTGTTGGTGACATCGTCAGGGGTGTCCTTGATGTTCACCTTGGCGGTCACCGACATGCCCGGGCGGATCTTGCCACGCAGCGGATTGTTGGCGGCGAAGGTCAGTTTGACTGGAATCCGTTGTACAACCTTGGTGAAGTTGCCCGTGGCATTGTCCGGTGGCAACAGGCTGAATTGCGCGCCCGAGGCGGCGAACAGGCTATCGACCCGGGCTTCGATCGGCGTGTCGCCGTAAGCGTCGAAGATCAGCTCGGCTTTCTGTCCGGGCTGCATATGGCCGATCTGGGTTTCCTTGAAGTTGGCCTGAATCCAGATGTCCTCATCCGGCACGATCGACAGCAGGTAGGCGCCAGCCTGCACATATTGGCCTTCACGGGCCGAGCGCTGGCCGATCAGGCCACTGATAGGCGCGTGAATTTCACTGCGCGTGAGGTTCAGTTCGGCCTGGGTCAGGTCGGTTTTGGCGTTGGCAATTTGCGCATCGAGACGTTTGATCTCGGCGCTCAGCGCGTTAACTTGCTGGCGTTGGGCCTGGGCGTCCGCCTGGGCTTTGCTCAGTTGCGAGCGGGCGATATGGGATTCGGCAGAGAGGGTCGTAACCCGTTCTTCCGACACGTAGCCGGGTTTGCGCAGGGTCTCTGCCCGGTTCAAGTCAATCTGCGTACGGCCCAGGCTGGCCTGGCTGGAGGCGACCTGCGCATCACTGGCGGCAATCAGGCTGGCCTGTTGGGTCAGTTTGCTCTGGGCTTGCAGGCGCTCGGCCTGGCGGGTGGCGAGGGTCGCGTTGGCGCGATCGACGGCGAGGCGGAAATCATCGCCTTCCAGCCTGATCAGCAGTTGGCCTTTTTCGACGTGCTGGTTGTCCTGCACCAGCACCTGGTCGATGCGCGCGCCCAGTTGGCTCGAGACGCGAGTGATCTCGCCCTGAACATAGGCGTTGTCAGTGCTTTCATAAAAACGCCCCTTGAAGAACCAGTGGGCGAAGAGGCCCCCGGCAATCAGCAGGACGATCAGCAGGAAAATGGACAGGCGACGCTTGAGTTGGGCAGGCATGGGGCAAACTGTAGTCGAGAATATGTAAGGAAAGTTATCAGCAGGCGAATCTGGCATACAGCCGATAAGCGGTAAATGCCATCGGCTGATATTCGGCCATTCAGCACGTCATACGGGCGTTCCAGACGCAAACTTGGCTTAAATGCCCTGTTCGCTGGAGCGGGGTGGGTGTCGCCTGTTACCATTCGCCCTTTGTTTAATCTTTGCTTTTCACTCTTTTCGAGACATGCCATGACCACCGTCCGCACTCGCATCGCGCCATCGCCTACCGGGGACCCCCACGTAGGTACCGCCTACATCGCCTTGTTCAACTACTGCTTTGCCAAGCAGCACGGTGGTGAGTTCATCCTGCGGATCGAAGACACCGACCAGTTGCGCTCGACCCGCGAGTCCGAGCAGCAGATTTTCGACGCCCTGCGCTGGTTGGGCATCGACTGGAGCGAAGGCCCGGACGTCGGCGGTCCACACGGTCCGTATCGTCAAAGCGAGCGTGGCGACATTTATCAAAAGTATTGCCAGCAACTGGTGGACATGGGTCATGCCTTCCCGTGCTTCTGCACCGCCGAAGAGCTGGACCAGATGCGCGCCGATCAAATGGCCCGTGGCGAAACCCCGCGTTACGACGGCCGTGCGCTGTTGCTGTCCAAGGAAGAAGTCGCGCGCCGTCTCGCCGCTGGCGAACCGCACGTGATCCGCATGAAGGTGCCGAGCGAAGGCGTTTGCGTGGTTCCGGACATGTTGCGTGGCGACGTTGAAATCCCGTGGGATCGCATGGACATGCAAGTCCTGATGAAGACCGACGGCCTGCCGACCTACTTCCTGGCCAACGTGGTCGATGACCACCTGATGGGCATCACCCACGTATTGCGTGGTGAAGAGTGGCTGCCATCGGCGCCAAAACTGATCCTCTTGTATGAATACTTCGGCTGGGAACAACCGGAGCTGTGCTACATGCCGCTGCTGCGTAACCCGGACAAGAGCAAGCTGTCCAAGCGCAAGAACCCGACCTCGGTGACCTTCTACGAGCGCATGGGCTTCATGCCGGAAGCCATGCTCAACTATTTGGGGCGCATGGGCTGGTCGATGCCGGACGAGCGCGAGAAATTCTCGCTGCAGGAAATGGTCGAGAACTTCGACCTCAAGCGTGTTTCTCTGGGCGGGCCGATCTTCGACATCGAGAAACTGTCCTGGCTCAATGGCCAGTGGCTGCGTGACTTGCCAGTAGAAGAGTTCGCCGCGCGGGTGCAGAAGTGGGCATTCAATTCCGAATACATGATGAAAATCGCGCCGCACGTCCAGGGCCGGGTTGAAACCTTCAGCCAGGTCGCGCCGTTGGCCGGTTTCTTCTTCGCCGGTGGCGTGAATCCGGACGCCAAGCTGTTCGAATCGAAGAAGCTCTCCGGTGATCAGGTCCGTCAATTGATGCAGTTGATCCTGTGGAAGCTCGAAAGCCTGCGTCAGTGGGAGAAGGACAGCATCACGGCAACGATCCAGGCGGTTGTCGAATCCCTGGAGCTGAAACTGCGTGATGCCATGCCGCTGATGTTTGCGGCGATCACCGGGCAGGCCAGCTCGGTATCGGTGCTCGATGCGATGGAAATCCTCGGTCCGGACCTGACCCGTTTCCGCTTGCGCCAGGCGATTGACCTGCTGGGCGGCGTGTCGAAGAAAGAAAACAAAGAGTGGGAAAAGCTGTTGGGCGCGATCGCCTGATTGCGCATGCCCGATCTGTAGGAGCCGGCTTGCTGGCGAAGCGACCTTGCTGCTTGCATTGATCTTGCGGCCGCCTTCGCTGGCAAGCCAGCTCCTACAGTTGAAGAAAACCCCGGATTTTCGGGGGGAGGGCGGTAAGTGATTGTTATGCCGACAAAAAATTTTAAATTTTTTGAAAAATAAGTTTGACAGGCTTTCGTTACACCCTTAAGATTCGCCCCGTCCTCAGCGATGACATCAACGATGAGGGGCTATAGCTCAGCTGGGAGAGCGCTTGCATGGCATGCAAGAGGTCGACGGTTCGATCCCGTCTAGCTCCACCAATTTACACTTCAAGGCCTGGCCACACCGGCCTTGAAGCGATCAACACTCAGCGTTGATCAGTTGTATAGAAGGGTTTGCGTCCCCTTCGTCTAGTGGCCTAGGACACCGCCCTTTCACGGCGGTAACAGGGGTTCGAGTCCCCTAGGGGACGCCAGTTTCACAGAAGCGATGTTGCAAGATGTCGCTCCGCCGCGAGGCGAAAAATCCGGGGCTATAGCTCAGCTGGGAGAGCGCCTGCATGGCATGCAGGAGGTCAGCGGTTCGATCCCGCTTAGCTCCACCAATTTACAGTTCAAGGTCTGGCCACACCGGCCTTGAATCGATCAGCTCTCAGCACTGATCAGTTGTATAGAAGGGTTTGCGTCCCCTTCGTCTAGTGGCCTAGGACACCGCCCTTTCACGGCGGTAACAGGGGTTCGAGTCCCCTAGGGGACGCCACGATTACCCGCTCTGCGGGATTTTATAAGGGTCATTCAATTATTGAATGGCCCTTTTGTTTGTCTGGCGTTTGGCCAAATCCCACCCTTTCTCCCAAACTGTTCTTCAGACCAGCGGTCACATCCACGACTTGCAGAAAATTATTATGAGAATAATATTCTAGTCGTAATATTCGGAGGCAACGATGAACGATAAAAAAGCTCAAACCCGCGAACGCATCCTCAAGGCCGCCAGCGCAGCGCTGATTCAGCGCGGCCCGGCCGAACCGAGCGTGGGCGAAGTGATGGGCGCGGCCGGCCTGACGGTCGGTGGCTTCTATGCGCACTTCGAAAGCAAGGACGCGATGATGCTGGAGGCCTTCAAGCAATTGCTGGGTCGCCGTCGTGACTTGATTGCCGACATGGATGCCGAGCTGACCGGTGAAGAGCGTCGCGCTTTGGTCGCTGCGTTCTATCTGTCACGCAAACACCGTGATTCCAGCGAGTCTGCGTGCCCAATCCCGGCCTCGATCGGTGAGCTCGGACGTCTGCCCGAGGACTTCCGAATCGCGCTGAACGAGCACCTGGAGCTGATGGTCGCGCAGTTGGCGGCCAGTCCTGAAGAAACCGACAAAGCGTTGGCCGACATGGCCTTGATGGTGGGTGGCCTGGCGCTGGCACGTGCGCTGGGCCCAGGTGATTTATCCGACCGATTGCTTCGCGCTGCCAAGTCGGCGGTGCGTTGACCTGAAGGCAAAGCCTTGGGAGTGAGCGATGAGCACGTTGAAGTGGGTTCGTGGCGTTAATGGCACCTTGGGTTGGTTTGCTCCGAAACTGGTCGCAAGCAAAATGCGACTGGCGTTCATGACGCCGCGGGATTTTCCGCCGCGGGATTGGGAATTGCCGCTGCTGGCCAAATCCGAACGAATCACTTTGCGTTTCGGTCTCTCGGCATTGCGTTGGGGGCAGGGGCCGACGGTGTTGTTGATGCACGGCTGGGAAGGTCGGCCGACACAATTTGCCAGTCTCATCACTGCACTGGTCGATGCCGGTTACAGCGTCATCGCCCTCGACGGCCCGGCACACGGTCGCTCTCCGGGAACCGAGGCGAATGTGGTGTTGTTCGCTCGCGCCATGCTTGAGGCCGCCGCCGAGTTGCCGCCGTTGCAAGCGGTCATTGGTCACTCCATGGGTGGCGCCAGCGCAATGCTGGCCGTGCAGCTTGGCCTGCGTACAGAAACCCTGGTGAGTATCGCCGCCCCGGCGCGGATTCTGGGAGTGCTGCGCGGCTTCGCCCGCTATATGCGGTTACCTCCGAAAGCCCGTTCTGCCTTTATCCGCCAGGTCGAGAGGGACGTTGGCATGCGTGCCGCCGCGCTGGATGTGGCGCACTATCAACTCGACATGCCCGGCCTGATTGTTCATGCGGAAGACGACAATTTCGTCCCGGTCAAGGAATCCCAACTGATCCATGAAGCCTGGTTCGACAGCCGGCTGTTACGTCTGGAAGAGGGCGGCCATCAACGGGTGCTTGCCGACCCTCGGGTGATTGATGGCGTCCTATCACTGCTGGCCGGCCGCAGTCTGCAATCGCGCCAATCGGCCTGAGCTTCCGTTACACTGCCCCGGTCGAAATCATCTGACCGGGAGTGGGGCATGGGCTGGGATCGGGCAACGCCATTTATCATCGATCTGCAAGTAGGCGCTGAGGACATTGACGGTCTGGGTCACGCTAATAACGCGGTGTACGTGACCTGGCTCGAGCGCTGCGCATGGCGCCACTCTCAGCGCCTTGGCCTGGATCTGGTCGAGTATCGCCGACTGGACCGGGCAATGGCGGTGGTGCGGCACGAGATCGATTACCTGGCAGCCGCCTATGAAGGCGACGAGCTGCAATTGGCGACCTGGATCGTCGATTGGGACCAGCGCCTGAAAATGACCCGTCACTTCCAGTTGAAGCGCCCCAGCGATAATTCGACGTTGCTGCGAGCGCAAACGACCTTCGTCTGCATTGAGCTGTCCACGGGCAAGCCCAAGCGCATGCCGGCGGAGTTCATAGAGGGTTATGGCCCGGCGTTGTTACACCATCTGGAAACAACAAAAATCTAAATGTGGGAGCGAGCCTGCTCGCGAAAGCGGTCTTTCAGATCCATCGATTTTGGATGTGCGGTCGTCTTCGCGAGCAGGCTCGCTCCCACAAGGAATCTGCGATTTCTTGCGTAATCCAGTAAACTGCCGCACGTTTTTCGTCGAGTGTGTTTTTCATGCAAATTGCTTTGGCGCCCATGGAGGGGTTGGTCGACAACATCTTGCGCGACGTACTGACCCGTGTGGGCGGTATCGATTGGTGCGTGACCGAATTCATTCGGATCAACGATCAACTGCTGACACCTGCCTATTTCCACAAATTCGGCCCTGAGCTGCTGACCGGTGCCCGCACCGCGTCCGGCGTGCCACTGCGCGTGCAATTACTCGGATCGGATCCGGTGTGCCTGGCGGAAAACGCTGCGCTGGCCTGCGAGTTGGGTTCCGAGGTGATCGACCTGAACTTCGGCTGCCCGGCCAAGACGGTGAACAAGTCCCGGGGGGGCGCGGTGTTGCTCAAGGAGCCCGAGCTGCTGAACCGGATCGTCGAGCATGTCCGTCGCGCCGTTCCGGCGCACATTCCGGTGACGGCCAAGATGCGCCTGGGCTTTGACAGCCCGGACGGTTCATTGGTGTGTGCCACGGCCCTGGCCGAGGGCGGCGCGGAGCATATCGTGGTCCACGCGCGGACCAAAATCGACGGTTACAAGCCGCCGGCGCATTGGGAGTGGATTCCCCGGGTGCAGGACGTGGTCAAGGTGCCGGTGTTTGCCAACGGCGATATCTGGGACGTCGACGATTGGCGCCGTTGCCGCGAGATCAGCGGCGTGGAAGACATCATGCTCGGTCGCGGTCTGGTTTCGCGCCCGGACCTGGCCCGGCAGATTGCCGCAGCACGGGCGGGCGAGGAGGTCGTCGAGATGACCTGGGCCGAGCTGTTACCCCTGGTCCAGGACTTCTGGCTGCAAGCCGTGGCACAGATGACACCGCGACAAGCGCCGGGCCGCTTGAAGCAGTGGCTGGCGATGCTGACCCGCAATTATCCCGAGGCGGTGGAACTGTTCACTGTCCTGCGTCGCGAGACTGAACTGGATCAGGTGTCGCGATTGCTGGGATTACAGGTGGCCGAGGCGGCTTAAAAAATCTGAAAAAATCTCTTGAAATGTAATCAGCGGTCCCTATCTAAGGATTACGCGATGCCGAATTCGGGTCGCGGAGACAAAAACCTTGCTGATTTTTTTCAGGAGATTTGAACCATGACTACTGCATTTTCCCTGGCGCCTCTGTTCCGTTCCTCGGTAGGTTTCGACCGTTTCAACGACCTGTTCGAAACCGCCCTGCGCAACGAGCCTGGTAGCACTTATCCTCCTTACAACGTCGAAAAACACGGTGACGATGAATACCGCATCGTCGTGGCGGCAGCCGGTTTCCAGGAGGAAGACCTGGAGTTGCAAGTCGAGAAGGGTGTGCTGACCATCAGTGGCGGCAAACGTGATGCCAGCGAAGGCGTGACCTTCCTGCATCAAGGCATCGCACAGCGAGCCTTCAAACTGTCCTTCCGTCTGGCGGACCATATCGAAATCAAGGCCGCGGATCTGCGCAACGGTCTGTTGAGCATCGACCTGCTGCGAGTGATTCCGGAAGAGGCGAAAGCCAAGCGCATCCCGATCAACGGGACGCAAAAACCGGCTCTGCAACACTAAGCCAGAGCCAAAAAGAAGGGCGCCATTGGCGCCCTTTTTCATGCCCGTGTTTTAACGCTGACCGGTTACCGTCCTCGTTTGCGCAGCGTGCGAATGGCGGGACGAAAACAGCAGGCCGCCTGCAATTTGCCAGATCACCGCGAACGCGCCGACCAGAAACACGATGTCGCCGAAGGTGCGGACCCAGCGCAGGGTTTGCAGCAGGTCTTGCTGCATGAACGCCTCGCTGCGGGCATACCACAGGCCTTGGCTGGCACTGGCATGGAACTGCAGGATGCCGATGGGCAACAGACTGGTGACGATCATCAGCATCAGGCCGCCATTGAGCCACCAGAAGCCAGTGTTCATCAGGCGATCATTGAACTGCAGATTCGGTCGCAGATAACGCAGGATCAGCAGACTGAAACCCAGGGCCAGTGATCCGTAAACCCCGAACAAGGCAGCGTGGGCGTGCAATGGCGTAGTGTTCAGGCCCTGAATGTAATACAGCGCAATCGGCGGGTTGATCAGGAAACCAAACACCCCGGCACCGAGCATGTTCCAGAACGCGGTGGCGATGAAGAACTGTAGCGGCCAGCGAAGTTGTGACATCCACGCTGCGCGGTCCTTGAGGCGCCAGTTTTCCCAGGCTTCGTAGCCCAGCAGGATCAGGGGAACCACTTCCAGGGCGCTGAACGTTGCACCCACCGCCATCACGGGCGTGGTGGTGCCGGCAAAGTAGATGTGGTGGAAGGTGCCTGGTACGCCGCCGAGCATGAACAGCGAGGCCGAACCGAGGGTGGCGGTGGTGGCCAGGCGCTTGGAGACCAGTCCCATGCTGGTGAAGATGAACGCCAGTGCCGTGGTGGCGAAGACTTCGAAGAACCCTTCGACCCACAGGTGCACGACCCACCAGCGCCAGTACTCCATGATCGACAGGTTGGTGCGTTCGCCATAGAACAGGCCGGCGCCGTAGAACAGTCCGATGGCGATCACCGAGCAAGCCAGCAGCGCCAGCAGGTTTTTATCGCCGGGCTGACGCAGGGCAGGCAGCATCGCGCGCAACATCAGCACCAGCCAGAATACGATCCCGGCAAACTTGGCGATTTGCCACAGACGGCCCAGGTCAACGTATTCGTAACCCTGATGGCCAAGCCAGAAACTCCATTGCTGCGGCATCAGTTGGGCGATGGCGAGGAAGTTGCCCGTGTACGAGCCGACGACCACCAACACCAGGGCCCAGAACAGCACATCGACACCCAGTTTCTGCCATTTCGGGTCTTTGCCGCCGTTGATGAACGGTGCCAGAAACAACCCAGCCGCGAGGAAGCCGGTGGCGATCCAGAACATGGCACTCTGCAAATGCCAGGTTCGGGTCAGCGAATAGGGGAACCACTTCGATAGCGGCAGGCCATAGAAATCCTGGCCTTCGACCGTGTAGTGCGCGGTCACGCCGCCCATCAGCACTTGAAAGCCAAACAGCGCACCGACCAGTAGCAGGTATTTGCCTAAAGCCTTTTGCGAGGGCGTGAGTTTGATCAGGCTCAGCGGGTCCTTGGCCGGAACCTTGGGTTCGCCTTCTTCGTGATTGCGCAGGAACGCCCAGCCCCAGACCAGAAAACCGATACCCGCCAGCAGCACGACAATGCTGACAATCGACCAGACCACGTTTTCGGCGGTGGGGTTGTTGTCGATCAAGGGTTCATGGGGCCAATTGTTGGTAAAGGTCGCCGTCTGGCCATCACGTTGGGTGGCGGCCGCCCAGGCGGTCCAGAAGAAAAAGTACGTCAACTGCTGACGCCGCGCGGTGTCGGGCAGGGTGTTCTCTTTCATCGCGAAGCTTTCACGACTTCCATGCAGCGCAGCGTCGTTACCGAACAAGGCATGGTAATACGCAGCGGTTTTTTCGATGGCCTCGATACGCCGTTCGCTGAGCACCAGCGTGCCATTCACCAGGCGATTGCCGCGGTACTCGCGTTTGAGTTGGTGGCGCAGCAAGGCCTGCTGATCAGCTTCGAGATCCCCATAGGCCTTGGCGTAGTTCTGCTGCGCCGCCAGGTCCAGCCAGGCGAGCAGTTCGCGATGCAGCCAGTCGGCGGTCCAGTCCGGTGCCTGATAGGCACCATGGCCCCAGATCGAGCCCAGTTGCATGCCGCCGACACTCTGCCAGGCGGTTTGGCCGTCGAGGATGTCGGAGGCGCGGAACAGGGTTTTGCCTTCGACGGTTTGCACCTGTTCGGGTATCGGTGGCGCCTGTCGGTAAATCTCGTGGCCGAACCATCCGAGCAGGCAGAAGGTTACGCCGAGGACGCCAATCAGCGACCACCATAATTTGCGGTATTCACCCATGGAATCACCTCAATGATCAAAAAAAAGCGCCCGCATAACGGGTATGCGGGCGCAGAAAACCCGGCCCTGTGATCGGGAAGAGTGGCCGGGGTGTTGCACGGGAGAATGATCGGCAGCTGCGATCATTCATCGGTGGGGCGGGACGTTTGTCCGCTGGCCGATTGCGTGGGATCCAATTTACGATTTGGCCGGGATGGCGTCACTTGTACAGAGGGTCAGGAATGTCATACACAGGTATGAATAGCCACCTTCTGTGGGAGCGAGCTTGCTCGCGATGGTCGTCAACGATAACGCGGGAAACTTGATACCCCGAAGTGTTCTCAGGTTTTTCGCGAACAAGTTCGCTCCTACAGGGGCGGTGTCATTTCAGCAGTTTCTGGAATTCCTCGACCGGCAACGGCTGGCTGTGCAGATACCCCTGATAGAAGTGGCAACCCAGCCCTTGCAGGAATTCCAGTTGCTCGGGCGTCTCCACGCCTTCGGCAATCACTTTCAATTCCAGGCTGCGGGCCATGGCGACGATGGCGCGGATGATCTCGGCATCGTTGGGGTCAGTGGTGGCGTCGCGAATGAATGACTGGTCGATTTTCAATGTGTCGACCGGCAGGCGCTTGAGGTAGGTCAGTGAGGAGTAACCGGTACCGAAATCGTCCATGGCAAAGCTCACGCCGAGTTTTTTCAGGCGGCGCATTTTATTGATGGTGTCTTCCAAATTCTGGATGACAATGCCTTCAGTGATTTCCAGCTTCAGCATCGAGCAGGGCAGACCGTAGTGGGCGAGGCTCTCTTCGATGTGTTCGACGAAGTCATTCTGGCGAAATTGCCTCGGGCTGATGTTCACGCACAGGCTGAAATCCTGCGGGTCCACCAAGCCGTTGGCAATCAGTTGCCTGAAGGCCTGGCAGGCTTCGTCGACGATCCAGGTGCCAACCTCCAGGATCAAGCCGCTGTCCTCTAGCACCTTGATGAATTCCGTGGGCGATTGGGCGCCGAGTTCCGGATGGTTCCAGCGCACCAGTGCTTCGGCGCCGACGATGCGATTATCCCGGGCATCGAGCTGAGGCTGGTAGTGCACGCGAAATTCACCCCGGGAGAGTGCCAGGCGCAGATCGGTTTCCATGCGCAGGCGCTCGCTCGCGGCCTTCTGCATGGTGTTGTGATACATCTGCGCGGTGTTGCGCCCCGAATCCTTGGCGCGGTAAAGCGCGATGTCGGCACGTTTGAGCAGGTCGGTGGGCGTGGAGCCATGATCGGGAATCAGCGCAATGCCGATGCTCGGTGTCACTTGCAGGCGCTGGCCGTCGAGGAACATTGGTTCGGACAGCAATTCGCGCAGGGTGTCGGCCAGCTCCTGTATTTGAAGGGTGACGTCGTTACGCGAACCTTCGAGACCGCTGAGCAGAACCACGAATTCGTCGCCGCCCAGACGCGCAACGGTGTCTTCCATGCGCACGCTGGCCTCCAGGCGCGCGGTGATGATCTTCAGCACGGTATCGCCCACCGGATGGCCGAGCGAGTCGTTGATGTGCTTGAAGTGGTCGAGGTCGAGAAACATCAGGGCGCCACGCAGGTTGTGGCGTTTGAGCAGGGCGATCTGTTGGCTCAGGCGATCCATCAGCAATGCGCGGTTGGGCAGGTTGGTCAGCGGGTCGTGATAGGCCAGGTGACGGATCTGCGCTTCGGCGTTTTTCAGCAGGCTGACGTCCCGGGCGGTCAGCAGCAGGCACGCGGTTTCGTTGAGAGTGATCGGCTCCACCGAGACTTCGACCGTCAGCAACTCGCCGCGCTTGTTGCGCCCGAGCATTTCCAGGTGATGCACCCGGCCCTTGATCTGCAGTTCGGCCAGCAACGCCGAGCGTTGCTTCTCTTCGGCCCAGATGCCGACCTGATACACCGTGCGACCGATCACTTCATCGGCGCGATAACCGGTCAAGCGACAGAAACCATCGTTGACCTCCAGATAGCGCCCGGTGTCGCGCTCGGTGATGGTGATGGCGTCCGGGCTGGAGTGAAACGCCTTGGCGAACTTCTCTTCGCTGGCCTTGAGTGCCGCTTCCGAGCGTTGCTGCTGGGTAATGTCACGCAGCGTGGTGACGATGCACGGCTGATCGCCGACGCTGATCTGGCGGCTGGAAATCACGCAGGTCAGTGATTCTCCGTCCTTGTGCTGGACAAGGATCGCCACGTTGTTCAGCGCTTGTTCGCGAATCACCTGTTCGATGCGTTGCAGGCTCTTTGCAGAGGCGTCCCACAGGCCGATTTCGTCGGCGCTGCGCCCGATCACATCGGCGGTGGTCCAACCGAAGGTCTGGGTGAAGCTGGAGTTGATCTCGATGAACTGCCCGGTGTCCTGGTGGGTGACGCAGATCGGATCCGGACTGACCTGGAACAGCGTGGCGAATTTCTCTTCGGAAGCCACCAGCTGTTGTTCGCGTTCGACCTGATCGGTGATATCGAGCAGGGTGCCGGCCATGCGCAACGGCGCGCCGCTTTCATCGCGATAGAGGCGGGCACGGCTTTCCAGGAAGCGCGAGCTGCCATCCGGCAACTGCACGCGGTAAGTCAGTTGATAGTTGCCGGCCGGGCCTTCGCGCAGGCTGCGATAGGCATCGCGCATGTTGGCGCGCTCTTCGCCGGGCACGCCGTCGAAAAAATCTTCGAAGGACTCGTGGAAAGGCTTGGCTTCCAGCCCGTGCAATTGTGCGGCCCGGGCCGAGCCATAGAGCATGCCGCTGGGGATGTGCCAGTCCCAGGTACCCAGTTGCGCCGAGTCCAGCGCCAGATCGAGGCGTTCTTGGCTGTCTTTCAGTGCTTGCTCGGCGGCTTTGCGATCGGTGGTGTCGAGGAAGGTGCTCAGCAGATAGGGTTGGCCTTCGAGTTCGACCTTTTGCGCGCTGAGGATGCCGTCATGGATCTGTCCGTTGCTGGCGCGAAACTGCACCTCCATGCTCGTGAGTTCGCCTTTGGCCTTGGTGGCCTTGACCAGTTCGGCCCGCTGTTCGGGGTGTACCCACAGGCCCAGTTCCACGGTGGTGCGGCCGATGGCATCCTGCACCGGCCAGCCGAACAGGCTTTCGAAGTACTGGTTGGCTTCGGTGATCAGACCGTCTTCCTGGCGGGTCAGCAGGACCATGTTCGGGCACAGGTGAAACAGGGTGGCGAAGCGTTTTTCGGAACTGCTCAATGCCTGTTCGCGCTGGCGCTGGTGGGTGATTTCACGGATCACACCGATCATCCTTGGTCGACCATGCTTGTCGGGCAGCAGGCTGCCGTTGATTTCCAGCCAATGCAGGCTGCCGTCAGGCCAGCGAATGCGGTGGTGCATGGCTTGCTCAAGTGGAGCACCGGCGATCACTGCATGGAAGGCGCGAACGGTTTTTGCCCGGTCCTCCGGCGGCAACAGGTCGAGGTATTCCAGATCGGCGGGCAAGGGTTGCCGCGGATCGAAGCCGAACAACGCCTGGGTCCCCCGCGACCAACTGATCTGCCCGCGCTCGATATCCCAATACCAGGCGCCCAGACGTGCACCGTTCAGGGCGGCCAGCAATTGCGGGGCGCTTTCCCAGCTTTGCTCGGAACGCCTGGGATCAAGCGCCTGAATACGCGGCATCGGCGGAATACGGTCAACAGATTTCGGCATTGGCAAGCCTTGGGCTGAATAGGGCATTTGGCACAGGAATTCGCGGCTCTATAGGCGTAGCACAGGTTAGCCTTGAGTCCCTGGCAGATCGATCTGAGCATCCAGCAAGGCCATGAAGGCCCGTGCTGCATTCGATAGCGTCCTTTCTGTGTGCAGGATATAGCCTAGCTGGCGAGACAGTTGTATGCCCGGCAAAGGTATTCGCGCAACCTGATCATCCAGCATGGTGCGTGGCAGGACGCTCCAGGCCAGGCCGATCGACACCATCATCTTGATGGTTTCCAAGTAGTTGGTGCTCATGGCGATGTTCGGCGTCAGGCCCTGGGCTTCGAACAGTCGCTGGACGATATGGTGGGTAAAGGTGTTGCCACCGGGAAACACCGCCGGATGGCGGGCGATGTCTGCGAGGCTGACCTTGCCGTTGTCGAGCAGTGAATGCTCCGGGGCGACCACGAAGTCCAGTGGGTCGTCCCACACCGGCGTGGCCTTGACCAGTGCATGGGGCTCCGGCGCCAGGGTGATGACTGCCAATTCCGCCCGGCCGTGGAGGATTTCCTCGTAGGCCACTTCCGAGTCCAGGAACTGAATATCCAGCGCGACCTCAGGGTAGCGGCGGGTGAACTCCCTTAATAAAGGCGGCAAACGGTGCAGGCCAATGTGGTGACTGGTAGCCAGGGTCAGACGACCGGTCACTTCGCCCGTGAGGTTGGTCAGGGCGCGGCGCGTATCATCGAGGACATTCAGGATCTGGTAGGCACGGGGTAGCAGGGCACGGCCGGCCTCGGTAAGGCCGACTTCACGGCCCAGGCGATCGAACAGCCGGACCTTCAATTGCTGCTCCAGCCCGGCGATGCGCTTGCTGATCGCCGGTTGGGTCAGATGCAGCCGTTCACCGGCACCGGAGAAGCTTCCTGTCTCGGCAATGGCAATAAAGGCGTTGAGATTGGCCAGGTCCATGGGTGCATTCCAGTTGGTTATCCAAAGCATAAAAAATATGAATTTGAGTTATTTAATCTAACCCCATAGCATCAGCCTCACAAGCCAAAGGGTTATTGAATTACTCGAAACCCAGGGCATAGAAACAAGCTGATGAGGAAACCGTCTGATGGCCGGCAAAACGCTCTACGACAAGCTCTGGGACTCGCATTTGGTCAAGCAGCGCGACGATGGCTCTGCGCTGATCTATATCGATCGTCACATCATCCATGAAGTGACCTCGCCGCAAGCCTTCGAAGGCCTGCGTCTGGCCGGGCGCAAGCCTTGGCGGATCGATGCCAACATCGCGACCCCGGACCACAACGTACCGACGACCCCTGAACGCAAGGGCGGCATTGAAGCCATTGCCGACCAGGTCTCGCGTTTGCAGGTCCAGACCCTCGACGATAACTGCGACGAATACGGCATCGTCGAATTCAAGATGAATGACGTCCGCCAAGGCATCGTTCACGTCATCGGCCCGGAGCAGGGTGCCACCTTGCCGGGCATGACCGTGGTCTGCGGCGACTCCCATACCTCGACCCACGGCGCGTTCGGCGCCCTGGCCCACGGTATCGGCACTTCCGAGGTCGAGCACGTGCTCGCCACCCAGTGCCTGGTCGCCAAGAAAATGAAGAATATGCTGGTGCGCGTCGAAGGCAAATTGCCGTTCGGCGTCACGGCCAAGGACATCGTCCTCGCCGTGATCGGCAAGATCGGCACTGCTGGCGGTAACGGCCACGCCATCGAATTCGCTGGCAGCGCAATTCGCGACCTGTCCGTCGAGGGCCGTATGACCATCTGCAACATGTCCATCGAGGCCGGCGCTCGCGTAGGTCTGGTGGCCGCGGACGAAAAAACCGTGGCTTACGTGAAGGGACGTCCGTTCGCCCCGAAAGGCGCCGAATGGGATATGGCCGTCGAAGCCTGGAAAGACCTGGTGTCCGACGCCGATGCGGTGTTCGACACCGTCGTCGAGCTTGACGCGACCCAGATCAAGCCGCAAGTCAGCTGGGGCACCTCGCCGGAGATGGTATTGGCTGTGGACCAGAACGTGCCGGACCCGGCCAAGGAAATGGACCTGGTCAAGCGCGGTTCCATCGAACGCGCCCTGAAGTACATGGGTTTGACCGCCAATCAGGCGATCACTGACATTCAGCTGGACCGCGTGTTCATCGGTTCCTGCACCAACTCGCGGATCGAAGACCTGCGCGCGGCGGCAGAGATCGCCAAGGGTCGCAAAGTGGCGTCGACCATCAAGCAGGCCATCGTGGTGCCGGGCTCGGGCCTGGTGAAGGCACAGGCCGAATCGGAAGGTCTGGACAAGATTTTCCTCGAAGCCGGTTTCGAATGGCGCGAGCCGGGTTGCTCGATGTGCCTGGCGATGAACCCGGACCGTTTGGAGTCGGGCGAGCATTGCGCCTCGACCTCCAACCGTAACTTCGAAGGCCGTCAGGGTGCCGGTGGTCGTACCCACCTGGTCAGCCCGGCCATGGCCGCGGCCGCCGCTGTGAACGGTCGTTTCGTCGACGTCCGTGAATTGATCTAAGGAGCGCAGCATGAAAGCTTTTACCCAGCACACTGGACTTGTCGCGCCTCTGGATCGTGCCAACGTCGACACCGACCAGATCATCCCGAAGCAATTCTTGAAGTCGATCAAGCGCACCGGTTTCGGTCCGAACCTGTTCGATGAGTGGCGTTACCTGGACGTGGGTCAGCCGTATCAGGACAACTCCAAGCGCCCGCTGAACAAGGACTTTGTGCTCAATGCCGAGCGTTATCAAGGCGCCAGCGTGTTGCTGGCCCGTGAGAACTTCGGTTGCGGCTCCAGCCGCGAACACGCGCCATGGGCACTGGAAGAATACGGTTTCCGCAGCATCATCGCGCCGAGCTACGCCGACATCTTCTTCAACAACAGCTTCAAGAACGGTTTGCTGCCGATCATCTTGAAGGATGAAGAAGTCGATGAGCTGTTCAAGCAGGTCGAGGCCGAACCGGGCTATCAATTGCAGATCGATCTGCAGGCCCAGACCGTGACCCGTCCGGACGGCAAGGTATACAGCTTCGAAATCGATGACTTCCGCAAGCACTGCCTGCTCAACGGGCTGGACGATATCGGCCTGACCTTGCAGGACGGCGATGCGATCGCGGCGTTCGAAGCCAAGCATCGTGCGAGCCAGCCTTGGCTGTTTCGCGACGCTTGATTTTGCGTAAGGCGTGATGACGCCTTCGCGAGCAGGCTCGCTCCCCCAACGGAAAGAAGCTTCCAAGGGGGGGGGGGAAGGGCCGGAAAAGAGGACGGCGAAAAAAAACAAAAA
>NZ_JBPKAM010000037.1:0-56869 GCF_051216495.1 Pseudomonas baetica
GGGCGGCAAATGGTATTGGGGTTTGTTGTTTGCCCGGGAGGTCTCTTTTGCGGGGGGCTTCTCTCCAAGGGGGCCTGGCCGGTTTTGTGGGAGCGAGCCTGCTCGCGAAGCTTTTAGAGGTTCTGCAGGGTATCGAGCAGTACTTTCACCTTGGTGATCGATTCCTGATATTCGGCCTGCCACTGCGAATCCGCGACAATCCCGCCGCCACCCCAGCAACACACCTGACCTTCCTTGACCAGCAAACTGCGTATGGCGATGGAGCTGTCCATCTCGCCGCGCACGTCCAGATACAACAATGAGCCGCAATACAACCCGCGCCGGGTCGGCTCCAGCTCGTCGATGATCTGCATCGCCCGAATCTTCGGCGCGCCGGTAATCGAACCGCCCGGGAAACTGCCGGCGATCAGGTCCAGTGCATCCCGGTCGTCCGCCAGTTCGCCGGTCACGCTGCTCACCAGATGATGCACGTTGGGGTAGCTTTCCAGGCTGAACAGTTCCGGGACCCGGACCGAGCCTGTGCGGCAGGTGCGACCGAGGTCGTTGCGCAGCAAGTCGACGATCATCAGGTTTTCCGCGCGATCCTTGGGGCTGGCCAGCAGTTCATCGGCATTCGCCGCATCTTCGGCAGCGGTCAGTCCGCGAGGACGAGTGCCTTTGATCGGACGGGTTTCCACATGCCGTTCACTGACTTTGACGAAGCGCTCCGGCGACAGGCTCAGCACCGCGCCGCCGTCAGGCAAACTCTGGAACCCGGAAAACGGCGTCGGGCATGCCAGGCGCAAGGCGCAATACGCGGTCCACGGATCACCCTGACAGGGCGCGCGGAAACGCTGGGCGAAATTGACCTGATAGCAGTCGCCGGCCTGGATGTATTGCTGAATGCGTTCGATTGCCTGGCGATACTGATCTGAGCTCAGGTCAGCCTTCATGGGGGCTTTCAGTTTGAACGGCTCGACCGCTTCAACAGCTGATTGATTGAATAGCTGGATCAGGCGTTGACGCTCGCTGTCCGCCAGCGTCGGGTGAAACACCAGTTGACTGGTGGCCTGCTGGTGATCGCTGATCAGCGCCCAGTCATACAGGCCGAAGCGCGCATCCGGCAGTTGCAGATCGTCCTGCGCCTCACTTGGCAGGTGTTCCAGATGACGACCGAAGTCGTAGCTCAGGTAGCCGATCAAACCGCCGGCGAATGGCAGTTCATAGGCTGCCGGCAGGGAGGCTTCACCCAGTCGTGTCAGGTTGTCCCGCAGGCGTTGCAGGAAATCGCCACCACTTTCGTCAGGCGCTACCGTCAGCTGTTCCAGCGGCCAGGCGCTGAGCAGGTCGAACCGGCCGCGCTCGGCACTGGGTCGGCCGCTGTCGAGCAGCACTGCGCCGGGGGCGTGGCGGATGGCCGAAAAGTAGTCGGCGGGGTTGGCGCGATAGGGGAGCGGGTATACGGAACAGATCAGCATGGGCGGGTTGGATCAGCCATCGAGGCGGGGTGGCGATTGTAGTCCCCTGCGGGATTTGGTCCTAGTGGGGATTGATGACCTGTAGGAGCGAGCATGCTCGCGATGAGCGCCGGAACACCGCGTAGTGTCAGGTTTCCATCGTCATCGTTGACGACCATCGCGAGCGTGCTCGCTCCTACAGGGGGAGGGATCAACCTTCGACCGGCGGAATATGCCCGAACATTTCCTGCACGAACGCCACACGCTCTTCGACGGTTTCGGTCACGCCACGGGCCTTCATCTCTTCCAGTCGCGCTTCGACCGCGTGGGTGCGCAAGGTCAGGCCGCAGTCGTTGGCAATCTGGATGTTCAAGCCCGGCCGGGCATTGAGCTCAAGGATCAGCGGGCCTTTTTCCTGGTCGAGCACCATGTCGACACCGATGTAACCCAGGCCGCACAGCTCATAGCACCCGGCGGCGAGTTTCATGAAGCCGTCCCAGTAGGGCAGTTGCACGCCGTCCACCGCGTTGGTGGTGTCCGGGTGTTTGGCGATGATGTTGTTCAGCCAGGTGCCACGCAGGGTCAGACCGGTGGCGAGGTCGACACCGACGCCGATGGCCCCTTGATGCAGGTTGGCCTTGCCGCCGGACTGGCGGGTCGGAAGGCGCAGCATGGCCATGACCGGGTAGCCCATCAGCACGATGATGCGGATGTCGGGCACGCCTTCGTAACTGATGCTTTTGAAGATCTGGTCCGGGATTACGCGGTACTCGATCAGCGCCCTGTCGCGATGCCCGCCAAGGGAATAGAGCCCGGTGAGGATGCTGGAAATCTGATGCTCGATTTCCTCGTGGCTGATGATCTTGCCGGATACCGTGCGATAGCGCCCTTCAAAGCGGTCGGCAATCACCAGGATGCCGTCACCGCCGGCGCCTTGGGCCGGTTTGATCACGAAGTCGCTGCGCCCACCGATGATCTCGTCGAGTTTTTCGATTTCCTTCTCGGTGGAGATGATCCCGTACAGTTCCGGCACATGGATGCCGGCCGCGATGGCACGTTCCTTGGTGATGATCTTGTCATCGACAATCGGGTACAGGCTGCGCTTGTTGTACTTGAGTACGTAGTCTGCGTTGCGCCGATTGATACCCATGATGCCCCGGGCTTCCAGGGCCTTCCAGGTCTTCCAGAAGCCGAACATCAAGCGTCAGCCTTTTTCAGGAAAGCCTTGAAACGCACCAGCTCGGTCAGGCGGTAGCCGCGATAGCGACCCATGGCCAGCATGAAGCCCACCATGATCAGCAGGATCGCCGGGAAGGTGAACACGAAGTACACCAGCTCCGGAATGGTCATGATCAGGTGAGCCAGGGTTGCGGCGAACAACGTACCGATCGCCACTTTCATGGCATGGCCGCCGCCACGTTCTTCCCAGGTGATCGACAGGCGTTCGATGGTCATGGTCAGAATGACCATCGGGAACAGCGCCACCGACAACCCTCGCTCAAGGCCCAGCTTGTGGCTGAGCAGGCTGATGGCCGCGATCAATACCACCACGAATGTCAGTACCACCGACAGCCTCGGCAGCATTTGCAGCTTCAGGTGTTCAAGGTAGGAACGCAGTGAGAGTCCCAGGGCCGTAATGATCGTGAACAGCACGATACCGAAGCCAAGCTGGGTTTCGCGGAAGGCCAGGGCGATCAGCACCGGGGTGAAGGTGCCGAGGGTCTGCAGGCCGATCAGGTTGCGCAGGATCAGGATCACCAGCACGCCGATCGGGATCATCACCATGATCATGAACGTTTGCTGGGTTTGCAGCGGCAAACCGTACAGCGAGTATTCGAGGAAATTGGCGTCGGTGTTTTCGTCGGTCAGCTTGGCCAGGCGAATGGCGTTCATTTCGCTGTTGTTCATGCTGAAGGTGACAGTGGCTTTCTTGCCGCCATCGACGGTGATCAGGTTCTCCTCACCGGTCCACCACAGCAGGCGGTCGGTCGGCAGGCCCTGTTCGCCGGTTTCCGGGTTGAAGTACAGCCAGTCGGTGCCGTTGAAGCTTCGCAGCCAGAGCTCCGGTGTCTGCGGCTGGTCGGCCACCAGGCGAATGGTGTGGACTTTTTCCACTGGCACGTGGGCGATGGACAGCACCAGTTCGACGATCCTGGCTTTTTGCGCCGTGGACGGATCGCCCGCCAACAGCAGCTTCACGTTGTCGTCGTTGACATTGTTGACACGTTTGATCGCTTCGCCGACGAAGGTTTCGACGTCGGCCGAGTGTTGACGGATCGGCGCGAGCAGGGCTTCGGCGGCGATTTTTTCCGGGCCTTCGATGGCGATGCTGTCGCGGAAGGTCGGACCTTTGATCTTGGACTTTTCGGCGCTGTAGCGCTTGGTCAGCACCAGGCGGTAATAAAGGGTCTGGTTGCCCTTGGCCCGACGTGCCGACCAGGTGACCTTGCGGTTACCGTCGACCCGGTTGACCGCCACCCCGTAGTTATTGGAGATGAAGCTCTCGTTGAGGCTGACATAGTCGCGGCTCAGCGGTGGCACGAACATCTGGATCTTGACCGGATCCTTGGCACTGGCGACGAACTCGACCTTGGCGTCGATGTTCCACAAGTCGTCGGTGGCGTCTTCGGTCACGGGAATGCCCAGCACGAAGATCTGGTAGGCCGTGACTGAAATGCCCAGCACCACCAGGATGGCGATCAGCATTTTCAGATGAAGGGTAAGAGAGCGCATTGGAATTACTCTGCGGTATGAGCGTCGGTGGCGCAGGCGGGTTTGCCGGCAGCGTATTTAAGACTGGGGTCGACCAGCGCATCGAAGCGTTTGAGCGCTTCGGAGCCGATCAAAAGCGGATATTGGAACGCGCTGCGGTCGGTCAGGTTCACTTCGATGCTGCGTAGGGCCGAGCCCATGCAAATATCCAGTTCGATCACCGGGCGGGCGGTGTACTTCTTGCCTTCTTCCGGGTCGTAGTCACCGGCCCGGCGCTTGATCTTGCTGACGCGGGCCAGCGGGCGTTCGATCGGGTGAGAGTGGGCGGTGTCGATGGCCAGGTAAAAACGTACCCAGGACTCGCCATTGCGTTTGAAGCGCTTGATGTCGCGGGCACTCAGGGAAGCGGTTTTGGCCCCGGTATCGAGTTTGGCGGCCACTTCCAGGTCCAGGCCACCCAGCGACGCGTACTCATTAAGGCCATACACGGTCTTTTCCCCCGCCACGGCGACACCTGGCAGGCAAAGAAAATAAAGGAAAGCGGGGAAGGGCTTGAGTCTCATAAATCCTGGTGCGCAGCGGTCCGTGTTTCGATTCAAGACCCTGGCATTGCTGCGCAAGCTCCTCGTATGCCTATCAGGGTTTTATGACAGACAGTGCAGATGTGACAAACAAATGCGGGCGGCATTCTAGCACGGTGGTTTTATGGCGCCAGCGCTGCCCGGCGACTATAAACAGGTTGGCCGCGTCCTTGTGATCAATGTGGTTATTAGACGATTGTCGACAATATCCAATTATCCTTTGACTGTTACGGCGGTATTGGTTAGTTTTTGCGGCACTGGCTTACAAGGTGTCGACAATATGCTGGACCAACTCGAACCTCCGGTTTCGATTTCAGACGATTCTGAAACGCTTTCCGAGAACGTCTTCCGACGCATCCAGGCGGCTATCGTCAAGGGTGAAATCGCCCCGGGCAGCAAAATCTCCGAACCGGAGCTGGCGCGTACCTATGGCATCAGCCGCGGTCCGCTGCGTGAGGCCATCCACCGTCTGGAAGGTCAGCGCCTGCTGGTTCGCGTACCGCACGTCGGCGCTCGGGTTGTCTCGCTCAACCATGCCGAACTGCTGGAGCTCTACGAAATCCGCGAGTCCCTTGAAGGCATGGCCTGTCGCCTGGCCGCCGAGCGCATGAGCGTCGAAGAGATCGACGAACTGCGGCGTGTCCTCGAAACCCACGAGCGCGATGAAGCGTTCCAGGCCGGCCGAGGCTATTACCAGCAGGAAGGTGATTTCGACTTCCACTACCGAATCATCCAGGGCAGCGGCAACCGCACCCTGACGCAATTGCTCTGCGGCGAGCTGTATCAACTGGTGCGCATGTACCGCATCCAGTTCTCCACAACACCCAATCGTCCGCACCAGGCCTTTGCCGAACACCACCGAATTCTCGATGCCATCGCCGACCGTGACGGTGAGCTGGCCGAGTTGTTGATGCGCCGTCACATCGGCGCTTCCAAACGCAATATCGCCCGTCATTACCAGGACGGCGCCAATCCGACAGCCAAACGAGGTGAGTCATGAGTTTGAACAAAAGCACTCCAGGCCAGCGTTTCCGCGATGCGGTCGCCAGCGAGCATCCATTGCAAGTGGTCGGCGCGATCAACGCCAACCACGCGCTGCTGGCCAAGCGCGCCGGTTTCAAGGCGATCTACCTGTCCGGTGGCGGGGTGGCTGCAGGCTCCCTCGGCGTGCCTGACCTGGGCATCACCGGCCTGGATGACGTGCTGACCGACGTGCGCCGCATCACCGACGTCTGCGATCTGCCACTGCTGGTGGACGTGGACACCGGTTTCGGCTCCTCGGCCTTCAACGTTGCCCGTACCGTCAAGTCGATGATCAAGTTCGGCGCGGCGGCGATTCACATCGAAGACCAGGTCGGCGCCAAGCGTTGCGGCCACCGTCCTAATAAGGAAATCGTGACCCAGCAGGAAATGGTCGACCGCATCAAGGCGGCCGTCGATGCCCGTACCGACGACAGCTTCGTGATCATGGCCCGTACCGACGCCCTGGCGGTGGAAGGCCTGGAGTCCGCGCTGGATCGCGCTGCCGCCTGCATCGAAGCCGGCGCCGACATGGTGTTCCCGGAAGCCATCACCGAACTGGAAATGTACAAACTGTTCGCCAGTCGCGTGAAAGCGCCGATCCTGGCCAACATCACCGAATTCGGCGCGACGCCGCTGTACACCACCGAACAATTGGCTGGTGCCGATGTATCCCTGGTGCTGTACCCGCTGTCGGCCTTCCGTGCCATGAACAAGGCCGCGGAAAACGTCTACACCGCCATCCGTCGCGACGGCACGCAACAGAACGTCATCGGCACCATGCAGACCCGCATGGAGCTTTACGATCGCATCGACTACCACACCTTCGAGCAGAAGCTCGATGCGTTGTTTGCCGCGAAGAAGTAATCAACACCCTGTGACTGTAGGAGCGAGCATGCTCGCGATGGACGTCAACGATAACGCGGGAACCCTGTGACCCCGCGGCGTAGCGTCCACCATCGCGAGCATGCTCGCTCCTACAGGAGGGAAGTTTCCCCAACAAATTCAAGAAGATTGGAGACAGCAATGGCCGAAGCAAAAGTACTCAGTGGCGCCGGGCTCCGTGGCCAGGTTGCCGGGCAAACCGCACTGTCCACCGTGGGCCAGGAAGGCGCAGGCCTGACCTATCGCGGCTACGACGTTCGCGAACTGGCGGCTGACGCACAATTCGAAGAAGTCGCTTACCTGCTGCTGTACGGCGAACTGCCAAGCAAAACCCAATTGGCGGCGTACATCAGCAAACTGAGCAAGCTGCGCGACCTGCCGCAAGCGCTGAAAGAAGTGCTGGAACGCATCCCTGCCGACGCCCATCCAATGGACGTGATGCGCACCGGTTGCTCGTTCCTGGGTAACCTGGAGCCGGAGAACAACTTCTCCGAGCAGCACGACAAGACCGACCGCCTGCTGGCCGCCTTCCCGGCGATCATGACCTACTGGTATCGCTTCAGCCACGAAGGCAAGCGTATCGATTGCGTGAGTGACGAGCAGTCCATCGGTGGCCACTTCCTGCACCTGTTGCACGGCAAGAAGCCGAGCGAGTTGCACGTTAAGGTGATGAACGTCTCGCTGATTCTTTACGCGGAGCACGAGTTCAACGCCTCGACCTTCACCGCTCGCGTTTGCGCCTCGACCCTGTCCGACCTGTTCTCCTGCATCACCGCGGCCATCGGCTCGCTGCGCGGCCCTCTGCATGGCGGCGCCAACGAAGCGGCGATGGAAATGATCGAGCGCTTCTCGTCGCCGGAAGAGGCGATCAAAGGCACCCTCGGCATGCTTGAGCGCAAGGACAAGATCATGGGCTTTGGCCACGCGATCTATAAGGACAGCGATCCACGTAACGAAGTGATCAAGGGCTGGTCGAAGAAGCTGGCTGAAGAAGTGGGCGACAAGGTGTTGTTCCCGGTCTCCGAAGCTATCGACAAGACCATGTGGGAGCAGAAGAAACTGTTCCCGAACGCCGACTTCTACCATGCCTCGGCGTACCACTTCATGGGCATCCCGACCAAATTGTTCACACCGATTTTCGTCTGCTCGCGCCTGACTGGCTGGGCCGCCCACGTCTACGAACAACGTGCCAACAACCGCATCATTCGCCCGAGCGCCGAGTACACCGGCGTTGAACAGCGCAAGTTCGTGCCAATCGAACAACGCTGAATGGTGGAGGCCTGAACTTCGGCAACTGAAGGAACCGAGACCCTGTGGGAGCGAGCCTGCTCGCGAAGACGGACAGACATTCAACATCGATGTTGACTGAAATACCGCTTTCGCGAGCTGGCTCGCTCCCACAGTGGATGGTGTGAACTTCAGGCCTAGTGCCAAGCCCCACCCTTTGTAATTACCGTGACCGAGTCCTGACCGATGAACACAGAATTCCGTAAAACGCTGCCCGGCAGCCATCTGGATTACTACGACGTGCGTGCGGCGGTCGAGGCCATCCAGCCCGGCGCCTACGACACCCTGCCGTACACCTCCCGCGTGCTGGCGGAAAACCTTGTGCGTCGCTGCGACCCGGCCACGCTCACCGAATCCCTGAAGCAATTCATCGAGCGCAAGCGCGACCTCGATTTCCCATGGTTCCCGGCTCGCGTGGTGTGCCACGACATCCTCGGCCAGACCGCGCTGGTGGACCTCGCCGGCCTGCGTGACGCCATCGCCCAGCAAGGCGGTGACCCGGCGCAAGTCAACCCGGTGGTGCCGACCCAGCTGATCGTCGACCACTCCCTGGCCGTCGAGCGCGGTGGCTTCGATCCGGAGGCGTTCGAGAAGAACCGCGCCATCGAAGACCGTCGCAACGAAGACCGTTTCCACTTCATCAACTGGACCAAGAAGGCGTTCAAGAACGTCGACGTGATCCCGCCAGGCAACGGCATCATGCACCAGATCAACCTGGAGAAAATGTCTCCGGTGATCCAGGTGCGTGACGGCGTGGCGTTCCCTGATACCTGCGTCGGTACAGACAGCCACACCCCGCACGTCGATGCGCTGGGCGTGATCGCTATCGGTGTCGGTGGTCTGGAAGCGGAAAGCGTGATGTTGGGCCGTGCATCCTGGATGCGCCTGCCGGAAAGCGTCGGCGTCGAACTGACCGGCAAGCTGCAACCGGGCATCACCGCCACCGACATGGTGCTGGCGCTGACCGAATTCCTGCGCAAGCAGAAGGTTGTGGGCGCTTGGCTGGAATTCTTCGGCGAAGGCGCGTCCGCGCTGACCCTCGGCGACCGTGCAACCATTTCCAACATGGCTCCGGAATACGGCGCCACTGCAGCGATGTTTTACATCGACCAGCAAACCATCGACTACCTCAAGCTCACCGGCCGTGAAGACGAGCAGGTGCAGTTGGTCGAGAGCTACGCCAAGCAGATCGGTCTGTGGGCTGACAGCCTGAAGGGCGCGCAATACGAGCGTGGTCTGACCTTCGATCTGTCTTCGGTGGTGCGCAACATGGCTGGCCCAAGCAACCCGCACGCCCGTGTGGCCGTTTCGGATCTGGCGGCCAAAGGCATTTCCGGACAGTGGGAAGACGTTCCAGGGCAAATGCCGGACGGCGCGGTGATCATCGCCGCCATCACCAGCTGCACCAACACCAGCAACCCGCGCAACGTGATCGCTGCCGGTCTGCTGGCGCGCAACGCCAACAAACTCGGCCTGACCCGCAAGCCTTGGGTCAAATCATCCCTGGCGCCGGGCTCGAAAACCGTGGCGCTGTACCTGGACGAAGCTGGCCTGACCGATGAGCTGGAGCAGCTCGGTTTCGGCGTCGTGGCCTTTGCCTGCACCACCTGCAACGGCATGTCCGGTGCGCTGGACCCGGTGATCCAGCAGGAAATCATCGATCGCGACCTGTACGCCACTGCCGTGCTGTCGGGCAACCGTAACTTCGACGGCCGGATTCACCCGTACGCCAAGCAGGCATTCCTCGCCTCGCCGCCGCTGGTGGTCGCTTACGCCATCGCCGGTACCATCCGTTTCGACATCGAAAAAGACGTGCTGGGCGTGGTCGACGGCAAGGAAATCCGCCTGAAGGACATCTGGCCGAGCGACGAAGAAATCGACGCGGTGGTCAAGGCCTCGGTGAAGCCGGAGCAGTTCCGTCAGGTCTACATCCCGATGTTCGCCATCCACGAAGACAACGGCCCGAAAGTCGCGCCACTGTACGACTGGCGCGAGATGAGCACCTACATCCGCCGTCCGCCGTACTGGGAAGGCGCATTGGCCGGCGCCCGTCCGCTCAAGGGCATGCGCCCGCTGGCGGTACTGCCGGACAACATCACCACCGATCACCTGTCGCCGTCCAACGCCATCATGATGGACAGCGCCGCCGGCGAATACCTGGCGAAAATGGGCCTGCCGGAAGAGGACTTCAACTCCTACGCGACCCACCGTGGTGACCACCTGACCGCACAGCGCGCCACCTTCGCCAACCCGAAACTGTTCAACGAAATGGTCCAGGAAAACGGCAAGGTCAAGCAGGGCTCCCTGGCCCGCGTCGAGCCGGAAGGCAAAGTGATGCGCATGTGGGAAGCCATCGAGACCTACATGGATCGCAAGCAGTCGCTGATCATCATCGCCGGCGCCGACTACGGTCAGGGCTCGTCCCGCGACTGGGCAGCCAAGGGCGTGCGTCTGGCGGGTGTGGAGGCGATCGCCGCCGAAGGTTTCGAGCGCATCCACCGCACTAACCTGGTGGGCATGGGCGTGTTGCCGCTGGAGTTCAAGCCGGGCACCAACCGTCACACCCTGGCCATCGACGGCACCGAGATCTATGACGTGATCGGTGATCGCACGCCACGGGCCGATCTGACCCTGGTGATCCATCGCAAGAACGGCGAACGCGTCGAAGTGCCGGTGACCTGCCGCCTCGACACCGCTGAAGAAGTGTCGATCTACGAGGCGGGCGGCGTGTTGCAGCGCTTCGCCCAGGACTTCCTCGAAGAATCGGCGGTAGCCGTTTAACACAGGCTGTACGGACACGGGACCTTGGGTCCCGTGTCTCATTTCAAGGAGTAACGAGCATTATGGCTCACGCACCTCAGATCAAAATTCCTGCCACCTACATGCGTGGCGGTACCAGTAAAGGCGTGTTCTTCAGCCTGAAGGATTTGCCGGAAGCGGCACAGGTTCCGGGCCCGGCCCGCGACGCTTTGTTGTTGCGCGTGATCGGCAGCCCCGATCCGTACGACAAGCAAATCGACGGCATGGGCGGCGCGACCTCCAGCACCAGCAAAACCGTGATCCTGTCGAAAAGCATCAAGGCCGATCACGACGTCGATTACTTGTTCGGTCAGGTCTCCATCGACAAGCCTTTCGTCGATTGGAGCGGCAATTGCGGCAACCTCTCGGCGGCAGTCGGTTCGTTCGCCGTCAGCAATGGCCTGGTGGATGCCAGCCGCATTCCGCACAACGGCGTTGCCGTGGTTCGCGTGTGGCAAGCCAATATCGGCAAGACCATCATCGCCCATGTGCCGATCACCAACGGTGAAGTGCAGGAAACCGGCGATTTTGAACTCGACGGCGTGACGTTCCCGGCCGCTGAAGTGCAAATCGAGTTCCTCGATCCGGCTGCGGAAGAAGAGGGCGGCGGCGGTTCGATGTTTCCTACCGGCAACCTGATCGATGATCTCGAAGTACCCGGTGTCGGCACCTTCAAGGCGACCATGATCAACGCCGGCATCCCGACGATTTTCGTCAATGCCGAAGACATCGGCTACAAGGGCACCGAGTTGCAGGGCGCGATCAACGGTGATCCGAAAGCGCTGCAGATGTTCGAAACCATCCGTGCCTATGGCGCAGTGCGCATGGGCCTGATTGCCAACGTCGACGAAGCGGCCAAGCGGCAGCACACGCCCAAAGTGGCATTCGTGGCCAAGCCAGCGGACTACGTTGCCTCCAGCGGTAAAGCGATTGCCGCCGGCGATGTCGACCTGCTGGTGCGCGCGCTGTCCATGGGCAAACTGCACCACGCGATGATGGGCACGGCGGCTGTGGCGATCGGCACGGCGGCGGCGATTTCCGGCACCTTGGTCAACCTCGCGGCCGGCGGTGTCGAACGCAACGCGGTGCGCTTCGGTCATCCGTCCGGCACCCTGCGTGTCGGCGCCGAGGCCAGCCAGCTCAATGGCGAATGGGCCGTGAACAAAGCCATCATGAGCCGCAGTGCGCGGGTGTTGATGGAAGGGTTCGTGCGGGTGCCGGGCGACTCCTTCTGATCGACACACCCCTGTAGGAGCGAGCTTGCTCGCGATGGACGTCAACGATAACGAGGCGTCCCTGATGCACAGTGGTGTGCCTTCCACCATCGCGAGCGAGCTCGCTCCTACAAGAGTGAATCGAACATGAGCGCCAACGTTGACCTCAACAATCGCCCGGACTATGACCAGGTCTTGCAGGACATTGTCGATTACGTCCTCAACTTCAAGGTCGAGTCCGAAGAAGCCCTGGACACCGCCCGCAACTGTCTGATGGATACCCTGGGCTGTGGCCTGCTGGCGCTGCGTTTCCCCGAGTGCACCAAACACCTGGGGCCGTTGGTCGAAGGGACCGTTGTGCCCTTTGGTGCGCGGGTGCCGGGCACCAGCTTTCGATTGGACCCGGTCAAGGCGGCGTGGGACATCGGTTGCATCGTGCGTTGGCTCGATTACAACGACACATGGCTCGCGGCCGAGTGGGGCCATCCGTCGGACAATCTCGGTGGCATCCTTGCCGTGGCTGACCATTTATCACAAAAGCGCTTGGCCAATGGCAATGCAGCATTGACTGTTCGTACCATGCTCGAAGCGATGATCATGGCACACGAGATTCAAGGTGTGATTGCCCTGGAAAACTCCTTCAATCGCGTCGGTCTTGATCACGTCATTCTGGTTAAGGTCGCCTCGGCGGCGGTTACCGCCAAGCTGATGGGCGCCAATCGTGAGCAGTTGCTCTCGGCGTTGTCCCACGCATTCGCCGACGGCCAGGCGCTGCGCACCTACCGGCATGCGCCAAATGCCGGGTCGCGCAAGTCCTGGGCGGCGGGCGATGCGTCAAGCCGTGGCGTGCGTCTGGCGGATATTGCGATGCGTGGCGAGATGGGGATTCCGGGTGTCTTGGGTGCCAGGCAGTGGGGCTTTTATGACGTGCTGTTCAGCCATACCAACAACGATCTGGCGCTCAAGCCCGAAGACAAGCGTGCCTTCAGTTTCTCCCGGCCATACGGCAGTTATGTGATGGAAAACGTGCTGTTCAAAATCAGTTTTCCCGCCGAGTTTCACGCGCAAACCGCCTGTGAAGCGGCAGTGACGTTGCACCCGCAGGTGCGTAATCGCCTGCATGAAATCGACCGGATCGTCATCACCACCCACGAGTCGGCGATCCGCATTATTTCCAAGGTCGGCCCGTTGGCCAATGCCGCCGACCGCGATCATTGCCTCCAGTACATGACCGCGGTGCCACTGGCCTTCGGCAATCTGGTGGCGGAGTACTACGAGGACGATTTCCACAAAGCGCATCCGATCATCGATGTGTTGCGCGGCAAAATGGTCATCGTCGAAGACCCGCGCTTTACCCGCGAATATCTGGAGGCTGACAAGCGCTCCATCGCCAATGCGGTGCAGGTGTTCTTCAAGGATGGGTCCAGTACCGCAAACGTGGTGGTGGAATACCCGATCGGCCACCGTCGGCGCCGTGCCGAGGGTATCCCGTTGCTGGAGGACAAGTTCAGGGCGAACCTGGCGACGCGGTTTGTCGGGCAGCGAAGCGAGGAGATATTTGCGTTGTGCAAGGACCAGGCGCGGCTTGAGGCGACGCCGGTGAACAGGTTTGTGGATTTGTTTGTTATCTAGGAGACCGCGTTATCGTTCAATCGCTAGCAGGCTAGCTCCCACAGGGGATCTGCGGTGTACACAAATCAACTGTGGGAGCTAGCCTGCTGGCGATGAGGCCAGAACAGGCGATTGAGATTTATTTGAAACGCCGCTCGACGCCTTTCTCCACAAGGATCTTTGCGGAAATTTCTTCAACGGAGAAATGCGTGGAGTTGATGTTCGGAATGTTTTCGCGGCGGAACAGGTTTTCCACTTCGCGCACTTCGAACTCGCACTGGGCGTAGCTCGAGTAGCGGCTGTTGGGCTTGCGCTCGTTGCGGATCGCGGTCAAGCGGTCCGGGTCGATGGTCAGGCCGAACAGCTTGTGCTGGTGGGCGCGCAGGGCGCTGGGCAGTTGCAGGCGTTCCATGTCGTCTTCGGTCAGAGGGTAGTTGGCCGCGCGGATGCCGAATTGCATGGCCATGTACAGGCAGGTAGGCGTTTTGCCGCAGCGTGACACGCCCACCAGGATCAGGTCGGCCTTGTCGTAATAGTGCGTACGGGCGCCGTCGTCGTTGTCGAGGGCGAAGTTAACGGCCTCGATACGCTCCATGTAATTGGTGTTGGCCCCGATGGAATGGGACTTGCCGACGGTGTAGGAAGAATGCTCGGTCAGTTCCTGTTCGAGAGGCGCCAGGAAGGTCGAGAAAATGTCGATCATGAAACCATTGGAAGTCGCGAGGATCTCACGAATGTCCTGATTGACGATGGTATCGAAGATAATCGGACGGAAGCCGTCGGTTTCGGCGGCTTTGTTGATTTGTTGTACCATGGCCCGCGCTTTGTCCACGCTGTCGATGTACGGCCGCGTGACTTTGCTGAAGGTAATGTTTTCGAACTGCGCCAGAAGGCTTTGACCCAGGGTTTCGGCCGTAATGCCGGTGCCATCGGAGATAAAGAAAGCAGATCGTTTCATTTGCACCTTGGGCCTTAAGCTAGTAACGAATCTTGGATATGATAGGCGCGGTTTGCCGGCCGCCATTGGCCCGCATTCTCACTTATTTTCCAGGTCCAGGCCATACAGCTGGCAAACGCTCCCCCGAGCAGCCGGTGTCTGAGCTTTTCCAACACAGTTAGTGGAGAGATCACCTTGGTAGAGTACGTAGTTTCCCTCGATAAGCTCGGCAAACACGATGTTGAGCATGTGGGGGGCAAGAACGCATCCCTGGGCGAGATGATCAGCAACCTTGCAGGTGCCGGTGTATCGGTGCCCGGTGGCTTCGCCACGACCGCTCAGGCTTATCGCGACTTCCTGGAACTGAGCGGCTTGAACCAGCAGATTCACGACGCCCTTGATGCCCTGGACGTCGACGACGTGAATGCCTTGGCCAAGACCGGCGCCCAGATCCGTCAATGGATCATGGAAGCCGAGTTCCCGGAAAAACTGAATGCCGAAATCCGCGCCGCGTTCGCCGCGCTGTCCTCCGGCAACCCTGACGTGGCCGTGGCCGTACGTTCTTCCGCTACCGCCGAAGACTTGCCCGATGCGTCCTTCGCCGGTCAGCAGGAAACCTTCCTGAACATCCGTGGTGTCGATAACGTCATTCGCGCCGCCAAGGAAGTGTTCGCCTCCCTTTTCAACGATCGCGCGATTTCCTACCGCGTGCATCAGGGCTTCGACCACAAGTTGGTAGCCCTGTCGGCCGGCGTACAACGCATGGTCCGTTCCGAAACCGGCACCGCCGGCGTGATGTTCACCCTCGATACCGAATCGGGCTTCCGCGACGTGGTGTTCATCACCGGCGCCTACGGCCTGGGTGAAACCGTCGTACAAGGCGCGGTGAACCCGGATGAATTCTATGTCCACAAAGGCACGCTGGCCGCCGGTCGCCCGGCGATCCTGCGCCGCAACCTGGGCAGCAAGGCCATCAAGATGATCTACGGCGACGAGGCCAAGGCCGGTCGTTCGGTCAAGACCGTCGATGTCGACAAGGCCGAACGCGCGCGTTTCTGCCTGACCGATGCCGAAGTCAGCGAGCTGGCCAAGCAGGCAATGATCATCGAGAAACACTATGGCTGCCCGATGGACATCGAGTGGGCCAAGGACGGTGACGACGGCAAGCTGTACATCGTGCAGGCCCGTCCGGAAACCGTGAAGAGCCGTACCCAGGCCAACGTCATGGAACGTTACCTGCTGAAGGAAACCGGCACCGTGCTGGTGGAAGGTCGCGCCATCGGCCAGCGCATCGGCGCGGGCAAGGTCCGCATCATCAAGGACGTGTCCGAGATGGACAAGGTCCAGGTCGGCGACGTACTGGTCTCCGACATGACCGATCCGGACTGGGAACCGGTCATGAAGCGCGCCAGCGCCATAGTCACCAACCGTGGCGGTCGTACCTGCCACGCGGCGATCATCGCCCGTGAACTGGGTATTCCGGCCGTGGTCGGTTGCGGTAACGCCACCCAGCTGTTGAAAGACGGCCAGGGCGTCACCGTTTCCTGCGCTGAAGGCGACACCGGTTTCATCTTCGAAGGCGAACTGGGCTTCGACATCAAGAAGAACTCCGTGGATGCCATGCCGGAGCTGCCGTTCAAGATCATGATGAACGTCGGCAACCCTGACCGCGCCTTTGACTTCGCACAGCTGCCGAACGCCGGTGTGGGCCTGGCCCGCCTGGAGTTCATCATCAACCGCATGATCGGCGTGCACCCTAAGGCGCTGCTGAACTACGACGGCCTGCCGCAGGACATCAAGGAAAGCGTCGACAAGCGTATTGCTGGATACAACGATCCGGTCGGCTTCTACGTCGAAAAACTGGTCGAAGGCATCAGCACCCTGGCGGCGGCGTTCTATCCGAAGAAGGTCATCGTGCGTCTGTCGGACTTCAAGTCCAACGAATACGCGAACCTTATCGGCGGTAAGCTCTATGAGCCGGAAGAAGAAAACCCGATGCTGGGCTTCCGCGGCGCCTCGCGTTACATCAGCGAATCGTTCCGCGACTGCTTCGAGCTCGAGTGCCGCGCACTCAAGCGCGTGCGCAACGACATGGGCCTGACCAACGTCGAAATCATGGTGCCGTTCGTCCGTACCTTGGGCGAAGCGAGCCAGGTGGTGGATCTGCTGGCTGAAAACGGCCTGGCCCGTGGCGATAACGGTCTGCGCGTCATCATGATGTGCGAACTGCCGTCCAACGCGATCCTGGCCGAAGAGTTCCTCGAGTTCTTCGACGGCTTCTCCATCGGTTCCAACGACCTGACCCAGCTGACCCTGGGCCTGGACCGTGACTCCGGTATCATCGCGCACCTGTTCGACGAGCGTAATCCGGCAGTCAAGAAACTGCTGGCCAACGCCATTGCCGCGTGCAACAAGGCGGGCAAGTACATCGGCATTTGCGGTCAGGGCCCTTCGGACCACCCGGACCTGGCCAAATGGCTGATGGAACAAGGCATCGAAAGCGTTTCGTTGAACCCTGACTCCGTACTGGAGACCTGGTTCTTCCTGGCGGAAGGTCAAGCTTCGGCTTGATGGTGTGAAACGGGCCGCTCTCTCTGTAGGAGCGAGCTTGCTCGCGATGGACGTTAACGATAACGCGTTTATCCTGGAAAAACGTGGTGTCCTGAAGTTCTTCGCGAGCAGGGCTCGCTCCTACAGGGAGCGGTCTTTTTGAGATTCAAGTAGGGCGGGCTCCTCTGGATGCCGCCCTTTTTTGTGCAAGAGATTATGCAAAGCAGCAGCAACCTATTTCCTGTCGCCCTGATCAGTGCCGAACGGCGCGGTGATCTGAGCGAAGATGTCTATCGTTTGAAACCCGGCAACAGCCCGGACGGTACCGTCGAGCTGGCTGTGACGCGCCTGGGCATGGCCGACGAGCCGGCGGTGCGTGGTGTGCCCGTGATCCTGTTGCACGGCAGCTTTTCCAATCGACGCTTCTGGTTTTCCCCCAAGGGCCTGGGGTTGGGCGCTTATCTGACGCGCTTGGGGTTCGATGTGTGGATTCCGGAAATGCGCGGTCACGGTCTGTCCCAGCGCAACCAGGGCTACCGCAAGAACCGCGTCGCCGACTATGCGCGCTACGATCTGCCGGCCATTGGCGCCTTTGTACGCGAGCAAAGCGGGCAGGTGCCGCACTGGATTGGCCACTCGTTGGGCGGCATTACCCTGGCGGCAGCGCTGGGCGGTGAGTACATTGGCGAGCCGGTGGTCGCGTCGGTGGCGTTTTTCGGCACGCAAGTCAGTCGCACCTACTGGCCGTTGAAGATTCCGCCAGTCGAGTGGAGCGGGCGTTTCATCCTCAATCGGTTTGCGCAATTGTCCGGCTCACGGCTCAAGCGTGGCCCGGAAGACGAGCCTGTTGGCCTGGCCCTGGAAAGCATGCGCTGGTATGGCCTGTTCGGCCGCTTTGGCGATGCCGACAAGGACTGGTGGGCGGGTTTGGCCGAGGTCAAAGTACCGGTGTTGGCGGTCAGTGCCGCTGGCGACCATCAGGACCCGGCGTGGGCTTGTCGCAAGTTGTTCGAACAGTTGGGTTCCGAGCAAAAGCAATTTATCAACCTGGGCCGCGAGCAGGGCTTTGGCGATAATTTCGGCCATGTGGAAATGCTGGTTAGCAAAGCCGCTCAAGCCGAAGTCTGGCCCTTGGTGGCCCGCTGGCTGGCGGATCAGCAAACACCTTTGCTGGGTGAGCAAGCGGATTTGACCACGGCAATCTAAGCTGGGCGCTCTATCAGAGGCATTTCGCTCTGATCGGCTTGCGGCTAAGATATGACGCATTGTGCTGTTTTGGTCATTTTCGATGTCAGTGTTGTTCGTGCTGTCTTCCTCTTTACAGGAGTTTTTCGATGATCCATTACCTTACGCCTGACCTGTGCGACGCCTACCCGGAGCTGGTGCAGGTGCTGGAACCGATGTTCAGCAATTTCGGTGGCCGTGATTCATTCGGCGGTGAAATCGTGACCATCAAGTGCTTCGAAGATAACTCGCTGGTCAAGGAACAGGTCGAACTCAAAGGCAATGGCAAGGTACTGGTAGTCGACGGTGGCGGCTCCCTGCGTCGCGCGTTGCTGGGCGACATGCTCGCCGAGAAGGCCGCGAACAACGGTTGGGAAGGTCTGGTGATCTATGGCTGCATCCGCGATGTGGACGTCATTGCGCAAACCGACCTCGGGGTTCAGGCGCTGGCCAGCCATCCGATGAAAACCGACAAGCGCGGCATCGGCGACTTGAACGTTGCCGTGACCTTCGCCGGTGTGACCTTCCGTCCTGGCGAATACATCTATGCGGACAATAACGGCGTGATCGTCTCGCCGAGCCCGCTGAAAATGCCTGAGTAGGAATTTGACCGAAGGAATGCGGATGTTCGAGGAAGAAAACGCGCAGTGGGGGTTGGTACATGCCCTGGTGCTGGACGGTAAAGGCGGTGCGCGTTCGATAGCCCGGACAGAACTCGATGACTTGCAGCTGCAGGCCCATGAAAGCCTGTGGTTGCACTGGGATCGCAGTCACCCGCAGACCCAGACCTGGCTGCGTAAAACCAGTGGTCTGAGTGAGTTCAGTTGCGACCTGCTGCTTGAAGAAAACACCCGTCCGCGTCTGTTACAGCTTTCCGACAGCGAACTGCTGCTATTTTTGCGTGGGGTCAATCTGAATCCAGGGGCCGAGCCTGAAGACATGGTCTCGGTACGGATCTTCGGCTCCGCCCAACGGGTCATTTCCCTGCGTTTGCGTCCGTTGCGCGCCACCGAAGAACTGTTGGTGCAACTGGCAGACGGCAAGGGGCCGAAAACCGCCTCCGAACTCATCCTTTATATGGCGCAGTACCTCACCAACAAGGTGCAGGATCTGGTCAGCTGCCTCTCGGAAGTGGTCGATGGGGAAGAAGAAAAGCTAGATGCCGACGAACGGTATACACCCGAGCACGGAGAAGTTTTACAGATCCGTCGCCGGGCGGCTGCGTTGAAGCGCTTTCTCGCTCCGCAGCGAGACATTTTTGGTCAACTGACGCGGATCAAGTTGCCTTGGTTCGTCGAGGATGATGGCGATTACTGGAACGAATTGAACAACAGCCTGACCCGCTATCTCGAGGAGCTTGAATTGACGCGGGAACGGGTGGGGCTGGTCCTGGAGGCTGAAGACCGCCGATTGAGCGTGCGTATGAACCGCACGATGTATCGCTTCGGGATCATCACCGGGATCTTTTTGCCGATGAGTTTTTTGACCGGTCTTTTGGGGATCAACGTCGGGGGTATTCCGTTCTCTCAAAGCCCCTATGGCTTCCTCGTCGCCTGCCTGCTGATGGTTTCGGTAGCGCTCGGGCAGTGGTGGTTATTCCGACGTTTGCGCTGGGTTTGAAAGTGAGCCATGTGACCCAACCAAATTTGACCGCGTCTTTCACAGACATCACGAGAGGTGCGTATGCACGATCCGTTTGAACAGTCTTTGCGTGACATGCTCAAGGCATCACCGTCCACCCGGGACGACGATGCGTGCCTTGGCCGTGTACTGAAAACCGCCAACCGCCAGGTCGGTGCCGGCGATCTGTTCAGCTTGCTGGGCCGCTGGCTGCCCGCCCTGATGATCGCCCTGAATAACGGTTCGGCCCACGTGGCGCCGGTGTCCCGTCTTCGTAAACCTACCGCTCGCACTGCTGATAAGGCTGATTGAATATGGAACTTGATCTCTGGACACAGAGCCTCGTCACTGCAATGACTGCGTTATGGACCAAGGTTGCGAACTTCATTCCGAACCTGTTTGGCGCACTGGTCGTGCTGCTGCTGGGTTTTGTCGTGGCCAAGCTGCTGGACACGTTGCTGTCCAAACTGCTCGCCAAACTGGGCCTGGATCGTTTGATGGGCGGTACCGGCCTGACCAAGCTGTTGTCACGCGCCGGCCTTCAAGTCCCGATCTCCACGCTGATCGGCAAGATCGTCTATTGGTTCGTTCTGCTGATTTTTCTGGTTTCTGCCGCAGAATCCCTTGGACTTGAGCGAGTTTCGGCTACGCTGGATATGCTTGCGTTGTATTTGCCGAAGGTATTCGGCGCGGCGCTGGTGTTGCTGGTGGGTGTATTGCTGGCGCAACTGGCCAATGGCCTGGTGCGCGGGGCGGCAGAAGGCGTAGGCCTGGACTACGCTTCCGGGTTGGGGCGTATAGCCCAGGGCCTGGTGATCATCATCAGTATCTCGGTTGCGATCAGCCAGTTGGAGGTCAAGACAGACCTGCTCAACCACGTGATCGTAATCGTATTGATTACCGTTGGTCTGGCGGTTGCGCTGGCCATGGGGCTGGGAAGCCGGGAAATTGCCGGTCAGATTCTTGCGGGAATCTATGTGCGTGAGTTGTACCAGGTTGGGCAACAAGTGCGTGTTGGCGAGGTCGAAGGGCAGATCGAAGAGATCGGCACGGTTAAAACCACATTGCTGACCGATGAGGGTGAGCTAGTCTCTCTTTCCAATCGGATCCTCCTTGAGCAGCATGTGAGTAGCCGCTAACCCGGCAAACCCTGCTAATGTATGCCGCCGCAAAATGCCGCTGATGCTGGCTGCGGCGGACATTGACCTGACTGTCGGCACGACTTGTTTTGAATAAAGCCCAATCGCTATCCACGCGCTACGACCCCCGCGAGCTCTCTGATGAGGAGTTGGTCGCGCGCTCGCATACCGAGCTGTTTCATGTTACGCGCGCCTATGAAGAATTGATGCGGCGTTACCAGCGAACATTATTTAACGTCTGTGCACGATATCTCGGGAACGATCGCGACGCAGATGATGTCTGTCAGGAAGTCATGTTGAAGGTGCTGTATGGCCTGAAGAACTTCGAGGGCAAATCGAAGTTCAAGACATGGCTATATAGCATCACGTACAACGAATGCATCACACAGTATCGGAAGGAACGGCGAAAGCGTCGCTTGATGGACGCCTTGAGTCTCGACCCCCTCGAAGAAGCGTCCGAAGAAAAGGCGCCGAAACCCGAGGAGAAGGGCGGACTTGATCGCTGGCTGGTGTATGTGAACCCGATCGACCGGGAAATTCTGGTGCTACGATTTGTCGCAGAGCTGGAGTTTCAGGAGATCGCAGACATCATGCACATGGGTTTGAGTGCAACAAAAATGCGGTACAAACGCGCTCTAGATAAACTGCGTGAGAAATTTGCAGGCATTGCCGAAACTTAGTTCGGCGCAAATATCTCTTACGTGTAGGCAAGTTCTGATAGACTTGCCGCCGAGTTGTCCCCCGGTTTGCGGGACTGCTTCACAATCACCAGATGGGGATTTAACGGATGAAATTGAAAAATACCTTGGGCTTGGCCATTGGTTCTTTGATTGCCGCTACTTCGTTCGGCGCTCTGGCACAGGGCCAAGGCGCGGTCGAAATCGAAGGTGGCGTTCAGAAGCGTTACTACGATAGCGAGCGTAATTTCGATAACACTGGCACTAACCCGTACTTTCAGGGCAGCTACTTCCTGACCGACGACGTCGCTCTGGGCCTGCGCTACAACGAAGTGCACAACGCCCGTGGCGATAGCGGCAAGGACATCAAGGGCAGCAACACCGGCCTCGATGCTACCTACCACTTCAACAACCCGGGTGACCTGGTTCGTCCGTACGTTTCTGGTGGTTTCTCGCACGAGAGCATCGGTCAGGACGCCCGCAATGGTCGTGATCACTCCACCTTCGCCAACGTGGGCGCTGGTGCCAAGGTGTACTTCACCGAGAACTTCTTCGCCCGTGCCGGCGTAGAAGCCAACTACAACATCGACCAGGGCAACACCGAGTGGGGCCCGATGCTGGGTGTGGGTGTGAACTTCGGTGGCGGCTCCAAGCCTGCTGCTGCTCCAGTTCCAGCACCAGAAGTTTGCTCCGACAGCGACAACGATGGCGTTTGCGACAACGTTGACAAGTGCCCGGACACCCCAGCCAACGTTACTGTTGACGCTGATGGCTGCCCAGCAGTTGCTGAAGTTGTACGCGTAGAGCTGGACGTGAAGTTCGACTTCGACAAGTCGGTCGTTAAGCCTAACAGCTACGGCGACATCAAGAACCTGGCTGACTTCATGAAGCAGTACCCATCCACCACCACTACTGTTGAAGGTCACACTGACTCCGTCGGTCCTGACGCTTACAACCAGAAACTGTCCGAGCGTCGTGCAAACGCCGTTAAGCAAGTTCTGACCAACCAGTACGGTGTTGAATCGTCCCGCGTTCAGTCTGTTGGCTACGGCGAATCCCGCCCAGTTGCTGACAACGCTACTGACGCTGGCCGCGCTGTAAACCGTCGCGTAGAAGCGCAGGTTGAAGCTCAAGCTAAGTAATTAGCTCGCCGCTCTGAGAAAAGCCCGGCTTAGGCCGGGCTTTTCTTTGTCTGCGATTTGATGCTGTGGTTGAAAAGATCGCAGCCTGCGGCAGCTCCTACATAGATCCCTGTAGGAGTTGCCGAAGGCTGCGATCTTCTGATCTTTTGATCTTTTCGTTCGCCGCCACCGCACCGATAACCAGAATCGCCGGGCTTTTCAGCTCGAAGGCATGGGCGTCTTCTTCCATCGCCGTCAGATCGCTCCGACATTCGCGCTGATGGGGCAGCGAAGCGTTTTCGATCATCGCCACCGGCATGTTTGGCGCCATTCCTCCGGCCAGCAACTGTTCACGGATTTCACTGAGTTTGGCAACGCCCATGTAGATCACCAGGGTCGTGCCGCCCTGTGCCAATGCTTGCCAGTTCAGGCTGCTGCCGTCCTGAGTATGGGCGGTGACCAGCGTCACTCCTCGCGCCACACCGCGCAGGGTCAGCGGAATGTCGCATTGCGTGGCGCCAGCGAGCCCGGCGGTGATGCCGTTGACCAGTTCGACTTCAACCCCGCGTTCGCGCAACCACTGAGCCTCTTCACCACCGCGCCCGAAAATGCACGGATCGCCCCCCTTGAGTCGCACCACGCATTTGCCGTGACGTGCGTAGCGCAACATCAGACGATGTATGAATGCTTGTGGCGTGGAGCGGCAGCCGCCGCGTTTGCCAACGGGAATGATCCGGGCGCCGCTGCAGTGCTCAAGGACCGCATCATTCACCAAATCATCAATCAGCACGACGTCCGCTTCGTTCAATGCCCGCACGGCCTTGAGCGTCAGCAATTCCGGATCACCAGGTCCCGCACCGACCAGCCAGACTTTTGCGTTCATCGTGTTTTCCTCATCAGGTCGAAAGAGTTGCCGTGACGTTCAGTTCGCCTTCGCGAGCAGGCTCGCTCCCACAAGGGATTGTCTGAACAACTGAGAGCCCCTGTGGGAGCGAGCCTGCTCGCGAAGGGGACGACTCGGTCTTAGCCATGAAATACCGCAAACAACAGCACCAGATTGATCAATAGCGACACCAGCGCTAGCGTCCGCCACACCTTCAGCGGCTCTCGTTCCAGCAGCGGCCTGGGGCGTACGCTCAAGCTATGGCGCTCCCCCTGTTCCATCAGCAGCAACCATTCCTCGGCCGTTTCAAAGCGCTCAGCCGGATCCGCCGCCACCGCGCGTTCCAGGATCGGTGTCAGCCATTCCGGCAGGTCGGGTCGATAGCGGCTGGCGCTGACCGGGACCCCGAATCGCGGGCGCTGGAACGCTTCGATTTCGCCGTAGGGAAAATGCCCGGTCAGCAGGTAATACAAAGTCACACCGACCGCATACAGATCCTGTTGCGGGCTCGGTCTTTCACCGCGAAACGCTTCGGGCGCAATGTAGCTGGGCGTTCCGGGCAGGGTTGAGGGTTGGTCTTCGGACAGACCGGAACACCAGGCGAGCCCGAAATCCAGCAAGCGCAATTCCCCGTCTTCACCCAGCAGCAGGTTCTCCGGTTTGATATCGCGATGCAGGATCTGCCGTCGATGCAACAGGCCGACTGCCTTCAGCAGGCGTTCGGCCAGATCTTGCCACTGTGCCAGCGGCAATGGTCCGGTCTGTGCGTGCAGTTGCGCCAGGGTCGAGCCGGAATATTCGCGCATCACGTAGTACAAATGCTGACGCTGACTGGCCGCATGGACTTCAGGAAAATGCCGTCCGGCCACACGCTTTAGAAACCATTCCTCCGAGAGCAATGCCTGCCCGGCCAAGTGATCATCACGCAACGCACTGGGCAGGGTTTTCAGCAGCCAGGGTTGCCGTTGACTGTCGCGCACCCGATAGAGCAGTGACTGCTGGCTCTGGCCAAGTATTGTTTCAATTTGCCAGCCCTCGAAATCCTGACCCAGCTTCAGTGCCGGCGGCAGCGGCCATTGCTGCACATGAATCAGCGCCTCGCCAATGCTGGTTTCGCCGAGAGCATCGACCCGCACCAGCAGGGCGCTGGCATTATCCTGGCTGCCGGCCAGATGGGCCGCATTGACCAGTGTCTGTGCGGCGCTGTCGAGGTCCGGTTGATCGCGCAGAATCGCGGCAATCGCCGTATCGCCCAGCACCGCCCAGATGCCGTCGCTGAGCAGCACGAAGCTCTCATCGAGGCGCAATTCACCGTCGAGGAAATCCAGCACGAGGTGCTGATCGAGCCCCAGTGCTCGCTTGAGCACATGCTGCATGCCCGGCTGATCCCAGACGTGGTCTTCGCTGACCCGCTGCAATTGATCTGCGTGCCAGCGATACACCCGGCAATCACCGACATGGGCCAGGGTAAAGCGCCGGCCACGCAGGACCAGTGCACTGACCGTGGTCAGCAAGGGTTGCCCGCCACCGTTGGCCTGCAGCCAGCGATTCTGCGCCAGCAGCAGGCGATCCAGGGCCTGGGCAACGCCCCAGGTTTCCGGGGTGGCATAGTAATCCAGTGCCAGGGCCTGCAACGTCGAGCGGGCGGCCAGTCCGCCATCGGCGCATTGGCTGACGCCGTCGGCGATGGCGAACAGGTAACCCTTGCTGGCTGCCAGTGCCGGGGCCGGCGTCACCAGGCGCAAGGCGTCCTGATTTTCCTCACGCGGGCCGGTGGCAGTGGCTTCGGCAAAACTCAGTTGCAGGCTCATGGCGATCTCAGACCCGTGCAGCGGTCACGGCGGCCGAACCCCAAGTGGTTCTCCAGCGACGTTTCACACCATGCAAGCCGAACCAGGCGAGGATGGCGAGACTGGCGAACAGCCACAGCGCCATCTGGTAGCTACCGGTGCTTTGCTTAATCGCACCCATGCCGGCCGCCAGCGCAAAGCCGCCGATACCACCCGCCATGCCGATCAGGCCGGTCATCACGCCGATCTCCCGACGAAAGCGTTGTGGGACCAGCTGGAACACCGCACCGTTACCGGCCCCCAAACCGAGCATGGTGCAGACGAAAAGTGCCAGGGCTGCGTAGGAACTTGGTAGGTTGAAACCCACGGCAGCAATGCAGATCGCCGCCACGGTGTACATCGCCAGCAAGGTGCGGATGCCGCCAAAACGATCAGCCAGGGCGCCGCCCAATGGGCGCATCAGGCTGCCACCGAATACGCAGGCCGCCGTGTAGTATCCAGCCGTCACCGGGCTCAGGCCGTATTGGTCGTTGAAATAGCCGGGCAGGGCGCTGGCCAGGCCGATGAAGCCACCGAAGGTCACGCTGTAGAAAAACATGAACCACCAGCTGTCACGGTCGCCCAGCGCCTTGAAGTAGTCGGCCATCGACTTGGCTTTCGGCCGTTCGGGTGCGTTTTTGGCCAGCCAGGCGAACACGATCAGGGTCAGGACCAGCGGGATCAGGGCGAAGCCGAACACGTTGCTCCAGCCAAACGCCGCGGCCAATACGGGGGCGATCAGTGCCGCCAGTACGGTACCGGAGTTACCGGCCCCGGCGATGCCCATGGCTTTGCCCTGGTGCTGTGGCGGATACCATTGCGACGCCAGGGGCAGGGCCACGGCGAACGATGCGCCAGCCATGCCGAGGAACAGACCTAGCAACAGCGCTTGTTCGTAACTGTGGATGCCCAGTTTCCAAGCGCCGAACAGCGCGCAGATCACGATCACCTGGCCGATCAGGCCTGCGGTTTTCGGTGACAGGCGATCGGCCAGCATGCCCATGACAAAGCGCAGTACAGCCCCGGCCAGGATCGGCGTCGCCACCACCAGCCCGCGCTGTTGGGTGGTCAGGTGCAGGTCACCGGCGATTTGCACCGCCAGGGGGCCGAGCAGGTACCAGACCATGAAGCTCAAATCGAAATAGAGGAAGGCCGCGAACAGGGTCGGGGTATGGCCGGATTTCCAGAAGCTTGAATTCATCGCGCACCTCAACTGATAGGAGTCTCGAACGGGAGTCGTGCAGGTGGGGCGCCGCAGGGCCGCACCACCGGCCCCGGGCAATGGGGCCAAAACAAAAAAACGCCGCTACCCGATCCGCCAGGGGCAAATGGGGTGAGCGACGTCTTTGTCGTAGGTGGGGCAACCGCCGTTGGTTACCTGTAGTGATTAACTAGCGAGATCTGTGCCAACAGTCAGAATCGGGTGGTCCCCATTCGCGAGCAGGCTCGCTCCCACATTGGACCGCGATCAACTGTGGGAGCGAGCCTGCTCGCGAAGGCGATGGAACATTCACCGCAAGCCTCAGCCCAGCAACTCACTCATGGCAATAATCTGCTCCGCTACCTGAATCAGCTTCTGCTGGCGGCTCATGGCTTGGCGACGCATCAGGGTGTAGGCCTCTTCCTCGTTGCAATCCTTCATCTTCATCAGCAGCCCTTTGGCCAGCTCGATGCGCTTGCGCTCGGCCAGTTGCTGGTCGCGGGCGTGTAGTTGCGCGCGCAGGGCCTGGTCGCTTTCGAAGCGCGCCATGGCCACGTCGAGAATCGGCTGCAAGCGCTGTGCGTGAATGCCTTCGACGATGTAGGCACTGACCCCGGACTTGATCGCCTGGCGCATCACCTCGGGGTCGTGCTCGTCGGTAAACATCACGATCGGCCGTGGCTGGTCACGGCTCACCAGCACCACTTGCTCCATGACATCGCGGCCCGGTGACTCGGTATCGATCAGGATGACGTCCGGACGCACCGTTTCGACGCGTTCGGGCAGGTCGATGGTCAGTCCGGATTCGTCGATCACCTCGAAGCCGGCTTCGGTCAGTGCGGCTTTCAGGCGCCCGACTTTTTTCGCGGTGTCGTTGATCAGCAGGATACGCAGCATATTCGCAGTCTCCCGTCAGCGGCTGGCGAAAAGGGGCGAGCTGTCGCTCATGGCGTGCAGCTTGAAGCTGCGGGCATAACCCGCCGGATCTGAACCGTCCCAGACTTTGCCGTCGATCAACTGGCTGCTGCGCATTGCCTCGCCTGCAAAAGCGACACCGACGGCGCTGGCAGCCTCTTGATACAAGTCTAGTTGCTGGACCTGACGGGCCACCGCCAGGTAATCCGGATCGTCACGCAGCAAGCCCCAGCGGCGGAACTGGGTCATGAACCACATGCCATCGGACAGGTACGGCAGATTGACCCCGCCATCACCATGGAAACGCAAGGCGTGCGGGTCCTGCCATCGGTTGCCGAGTCCGTCGGCATAGTCGCCCAGCAGGCGCGGTTCGATGCACTCGAGCGGGGCGTCGAGGTACTGCGGTGCGCTGAGCAACTGCGCGGTGCTGCGGCGGTTTTCGGCGCTGTCTTCGATGAAGCGGCTGGCTTGCAGGATCGCCATCACCAGCGCGCGGGCGGTGTTGGGGTACTGCTCGACGAAGGCACGGGTACAGCCGAGGACCTTTTCCGGGTGATCGGGCCAAATCGTTTGGGTGGTCGCCAGGGTAAACCCGAGATCCTGTTGTACGGCGCTGGCGGACCAGGGCTCGCCGACACAGAAACCGTCAATGCGACCCGCTTGCAGGTGGGCAACCATTTGCGGCGGCGGCACCACCACGCTGTCGACATCCTGCAAGGGATGAATGCCTTGGCTGGCAAGCCAGTAATACAACCACATGGCGTGGGTGCCGGTGGGAAAGGTCTGGGCGAAGGTCAATTTTGGGCGAGTTTGGTGCACGTGCCGATGGAGTGCTTCAGGACCGGTCACGCCCAGACCCTGCAAACCGTGGGAGAGGTTGATGCTCTGGCCGTTCTGGTTCAAGCCCATGAGCACGGCCATATCGGTCGGGGCGACGCCGCCGATGCCCAGGTGCACCGCGTAAATCAAACCGTAGAGGCTATGGGCGGCGTCGAGTTCGCCGCTGACCAGTTTGTCGCGCAAATTGGCCCAGGATGGCTGGCGCTTGAGGTTCAGGGTCAGGCCATAGGGCTGGGCAAAGCCCTGGGTGGCGGCGACGACGACTGAGGCGCAGTCGCTCAGGGCCATGAAGCCGAGGTTGATTTCGGTCTTTTCCGGGGCATCGCTGCCATTGACCCAGGCCAGAGGGCCGGCTGACGGTTCGTTCATCGCATGTTCACCTTGCAAAAAAAAGCGTCGTCCCGGGTCCTTGCACGCGCAGGGCCGTGTGACGACGCCATTGTCCTGGCACACATCCCGCCATTGGCATGAGTGCTGATGGCGGGAGTGGTGCAAGGCAAATGCCAACCCGGCTTCATCAGCTTTTCATCAGGATTCAACGCGCTGTGTCTTTCATCCTGCCGGCACTTGATCGTCAGGTCGTGAAGGAGGTTGAGGTGCACATCGAGTCACTCGGCGCCACAGGTTTGCCCGATGCCCGTTTCAGCGAACCGGTGCTGTTTCTGCGTGTCAGCGAATCCCCTGCGTGTCTGGTTTCGCAACAGTTTGCGTCGACCTGCTGGTTGCCAGCCGGTTGGGAAGGGCTGATTGCGATGAGCGGTGTAGTCGAGGTGCGCGGAGGCGTGCAGGCCCTGCCAATAGCCCAAGCACCGTTGGTCAAACTGCAAGTGTTCATCGACCAAGGAAACGCGCTGAACGATCAGCGTGCCAGCGAGGCACCTTGGGCTGTATTGCCGGTGCCTGGTTCGACCGTTCAGTGCCAGAGGCCCCTTGAGCGCTGGTACATCGAACAGGCCATGATCGGTGGTTTGGCCTATCAGGCATTTGCCAGTGTGCTGCGCCACACCGAGAGCTACGGACTCGTGCGCTTCCTGCTGGAACAGGGCACCCACAGCGAAAAGCTGTCCACGCTGGCGCAGCGTTATGGGGTGTCCGTGTCGCATTTTCGTCGACTGTGCCGGCAGGCGCTGGGCACGGCAGCCAAGCCTGCCTTGCGTGGCTGGCGAACCGCCCAGGCGTTGCTGAACATGAGTCTGCAGGATGGCTCCCTGACGGATGTGGCGCTGGAGTTCGGCTTTGCCTCGTCTTCGCATTTCTCCAGGGAAATCCGCGAGCTGGTGGGCTTCACGCCCAGCAGCCTGGCCGACATTTCCTATCTTGCAGGCAAATGAGCCGATGAACTGCCGATTGTTACCCCTCTTTCCGGTCTGTCTGAGCGCCGCGTTGCTGCTCACGCCGTTTGTCGCGCAGGCCGATGTCTACAGTTTCGAGGCCCGCGAACAAAGTGCGCGCACATTTTTCAGCGAGCTGTCCGGATCGCTGGGCAAGCCGGTGATCGTTAGCAAGGCCGCTGCGGCCAAGCGGGTTTCCGGTACGTTCGATCTGCGTACGCCGCAGCGAACCTTTGAGCGAATCGCTTCGAAGATGGGCTTGATCTGGTACAGCGACGGTCAGGCGATCTATCTGTACGACGCCCCGGAAATCAAAAGCTCGATGGTGTCGTTGCAGACCCTGACCGTGGCCAGGCTTCTGGCTTTCCTTGAGCGTTCCGGGTTGCACGATGCCCGCTATCCATTGCGCCACGATGGGCTGCGTACCTTCCATGTCTCAGGTCCGCCGATGTACGTCGATCTGGTGGTGCAGGCGGCCGGGATGATGGACAACCAGCGCTCGGAACTGCTGCTGGGCAAACAGCAGATCGGCGTTATCCAGGTGCGCAACACCTTTGTCAGCGATCGCCAATACGAGCTTCGCGATGACAAGGTGACCATCCCCGGACTGGCCACCGTGATCGAGGCGTTGTTACGCGGCGAGAAGCGTGAAGTCGAGCCGTCGGTCGCGCAAGTGCCGGCGCAGCGACCACAGGGCTTGATGCCGGCGTTTCCCCTGGAGGGCCTGGCAACCAACACCTCGGATCAAGACCCGGCTGCACCGCGCATCATTGCGCGGGATGTGGCTGCCGGGAACATTCGGGTAGTGGCCTATCCCGACACCAATAGCCTGTTGGTCAAGGGGTTGCCGGAGCAGGTGCGCTTTATCGAGAACCTGGTGAGTGCCCTCGACACGCCGAAGCGACACGTGGAGTTGTCACTGTGGATCATTGATCTGCACAAGGATGAACTCAATCAGCTGGGTATCAATTGGCAAGGTACCGTGAACTCGGGCGGGACATTTTCCGCATCGCTCAATGCCGGCTCGGCGACTACCCTCGATGGCGTGTCGTTCGTGACCCAGGTCATGGCACTGGAACGCACCAACCGGGCAAACGTGGTATCGCGGCCGGTCATCCTGACGCAAGAAAACGTACCGGCGATCTTCGACAACAACCGCACGTTTTATGCGCCGCTGGTGGGGGAGCGCAGCGTCGATTTGCAGCATGTGACCTACGGCACGCTGGTGAATGTATTGCCTCGTTTCGCCCAGGCGGACGAGGTCGAAATGTCGCTCAACATCGAGGACGGCAACGAAGTCGAACGCCCTGACGAGGGCACGCAGCCGGGCACATTGCCGACCGTCGGCCGCACACGGATCAGCACGGTGGCGCGGGTCCCCCAGGGCAAGAGCCTGTTGGTAGGCGGCTTCACCCGTGATGACAACAGTGAGCAAGTCGGACGCATTCCCGTGCTGGGGTCGATTCCGTGGGTCGGGCGCTTGTTCAGCTACCGGCAAAACCGCTCGGCCAACACGGTACGGGTGTTCCTGATCCAGCCCAAGGAAATTCGCGACGCAATGGAACCTGGCAGCATCGAGCCGGGCACACGATTACTGACCCCGGAGCAGCATGAGCGTGTGCGCCGGTCCTATTTTCGGGCTGCCGTAGAATGATCCTGCCGCCGATTTCCACGGGCGGGCGAGCCGCCCAGGCGCGGCTGAATGCCGAGAAGGCCGCCGAGCATCCGCAACCACAGGTGGAAGCAGATATCGATCTGGACGACAGCGGCGCGGCTGCTGCCATTGGCCGCTTTGTGCAGATTAGCGATGAAATGTCGGCGGCGCTGGCACAGTTGCGTGGACGACGGCTTTTCGAGCTCAAGTCCGACACCTTGACCGACAGCTTCGAAAGGGTCCTGGAGGACGACACCGTGCCCAAGGCGCGGCAGGTCCTCAATCTGGCGCGGCTGACGGACAAACCTGTTGCCTGGCTACTGGAGATGGCGCGCAGTCTGTTTCCCGATGACAGCGATCTGGCGTTGGTGCTGCGAGAACTGTTACGTCGAAAAAAACTGGAATCGGCTACCCGCCAGCGGCTCGAAACGCTTTTGCAGACGGTGGTTGCCCAAGGTTCTCCCAAGCGCATGAATGCCGGGATCAACGCCGCCCTCAAAGCCAAAATGTTCGGGGCGAGCATGGCTGTGCGTGCAGGCCTGTTGCGCGAGACCTACCGGGATTTTCTCGAGTCCGATGACGGCCCGCTCAATTGCTACCAGGACTGGATTGCTCTGTACGGGCCACCCCAGCGCAGGAGCGTGTTGGCTTTCATCGAAGCGGCGTTGCTCACCGACATCAGCGCCCAGGACCCCAGTTGCTCGCGGGCGGAGTTCGGTCAACTGCTGGCCAGGGTGAACGACCTTAAACGCTTGCGTTCAGCCGATGACCTGTTCATTGGCAGCCTGCTTGGCGACGCGCTCATCTGTCGGCACAACCCCCATGAATCCGATTGGCTGGTGTTTCTGTTCGGTGTGTTGGCGTACCCCGATGAACTCGATCAGTTGTTGCTAGGCGTGTTGGGTGATCGCGTGTTGCTGAGTGCGCACCATGAGCGTTCGGCCGTGTTGCAGGCAGTGCGCCGCCTCAGTCTGCAATTGCCAACGCCACTGTTTGCCGATGAAGAGGCGCCGCTGCGCCTGGCGCAACAGTTCACGCGTCTGGCCGACATTGCCTATGCCCACGAGTGCATCGAACAGCGATGCCTGGACGGTGGCTCATGATTTTTTCCCGGAGCTGAACGGCCATGCTCAATGTGTTTTTGCGCAACGTCGGCGCTCGTCCAGAGCTGCTGATCCTGACGCTGATGGTGATGATCATTGCCATGCTGATCATCCCCCTGCCAACGGTGCTTGTGGATTTTCTCATCGGCCTGAACATCGTCATTTCGCTGCTGGTGTTCATGGGCTCGTTCTACATCGAACACATCCTCAGTTTTTCGACATTCCCGGCCTTGCTGCTGTTGACCACCTTGTTTCGCCTGGCATTGTCGATCAGTACCAGCCGCTTGATCCTCAGTCAGGCCGATGCGGGGGAGATCATCGCGTCTTTCGGTGAGTTCGTCATCGGCGAAAGCCTGGTGGTGGGCTTCGTGATCTTTTCCATCGTCACCATTGTCCAGTTCATCGTGATCACCAAGGGCTCGGAACGGGTGGCGGAAGTCGCGGCGCGCTTTTCGCTCGACGGCATGCCGGGCAAGCAGATGAGCATCGACGGTGACCTCAAGGCCGGTGCGATCACGGCCGAGGAGGCCAAGGAAAAACGCAGCGTGCTGGAGCGTGAAAGCCAGTTGTACGGCTCGTTCGACGGTGCGATGAAGTTCATCAAGGGCGATGCGATCGCCGGCATCATTATTATCTTCGTCAACTTCATCGGTGGCATGGCCATCGGGGTTGGGGGAATGGGCATGGACATGTCCACGGCTCTGTCGACCTACACCCTGCTGACCATCGGCGATGGCCTGGTGGCGCAGATTCCCGCGCTGCTGATCGCCATCGGCGCCGGCTTTATCGTCACCCGCGTCAACGGCGACGACAGCAACCTGGGGCGCAACATGCTCGCCCAGATGCTAGGCCATCCGTTCGTGCTGGGTGTGACGGCGCTGCTGGCCGTGGGTGTCGGCCTGTTGCCCGGTTTTCCGCTGCTGACCTTCCTGCCCATTGCCGCCGTCCTGGCGTTGGTTGTGTTCGTTCGACAGCGCAAGGCTTCCAAATCGCAAGGTCAGGGTGACAGCCGTGCGGCGCCTGCACAGGGCGATGCCACGCAGACCGGATCGGGCCTGCTCGATGACGTCGACAACATCGCCACTGAAACCATCGCCTTGATGTTGCTGGTGCCCACCGTACGCCTGGATGAACTGAACAAGGCGCGGTGGCCGGCCCGCTTTCGCAGCCAGTTTTTCGTCGACTACGGGTTGCGCATTCCCGAGCCGCAACTGCGCGCCAGCGAGGCCTTGCCGGCCCACCAAGTGGCCGTATTGATCAACGAAGTACGCGCCGAACAGTTCGATATCCATTTCGATCACTGGCGTCTGCTCGACTACTCGCCGGAACTCGAATCCCTGGGTTTCGCCCTGGTACGCGGCAACGACAGCAATCGCCTGGGCGGTGTCTGGGTCAATGCCGCTGACAGGGAACGGGTGCAGCAACTGGGGTATCACCTGCGTCCCGCGGACGAGGAGTGCTACCGCTGCCTGGTCACGCTGTTGGCGCGCAATATCCAGGAGTTTTTCGGTGTGCAGGAAACCAAGCAACTGCTCGACGAGATGGAAGCGCGTTATCCCGATCTGCTCAAGGAAGTCTATCGACACGTCACGGTGCAGAAGATCGCCGAAGTGCTGCAGCGCCTGATTGGCGAGCGAATTTCCGTGCGCAACATGAAGCTGATTCTCGAATCGCTGGCCCATTGGGCGTCGCGGGAAAAGGACCCGCTGGCGCTGGTCGAGCACGTTCGCGGTGCGATGGCCCGCTACATCAGCAACAAGTTTGCCCAGGGCAATGACTTGCGTGTGTTGCTGTTGTCACCGGAGTTCGAAGAGGTCGTGCGCAAGGGGATTCGGCAAACATCGGGCGGCAGTTTCATCAATCTGGAACCGGCCCAATCGGAAGAGCTGATGGATCGATTGACCGTCGGCCTGGACAGCGTGCACATCGCGCACAAGGACATGGTGCTGCTGTGTTCGGTCGATGTGCGGCGCTACATCAAGAAGTTGATCGAGGGGCGGTTCCGGGAGCTGGACGTGATGTCGTTCGGCGAAATCTGCGAGACCGTCTCCGTCAATGTCATCAAGACCCTCTAAGGAAAGCTGCAAATGATCACGATGGATATTGCCGATCTGTTGCGCGAAGCGCTGCGCCACAGTGGCTGTGTGGACAGCCAGATCGGGCACTTCGACAGTCACAGCACCATTGAAATGCACATGAAGGATTTGCCCAACATCAACGTGGGTCATGTGGATGGCGATGTTTGGGTCTGGGCCTCGGTCATGGAGATCGGGCCAACGCAACTGGGCCGTAACGCCGCTGCGTTATTGCAGATTTTGCTGCAGGGCTGTCCTTGGTCCCGCAGTGGGCAGTTGCATCTGTGCGACGTAGAGGGGCAGCTCGAACTGCGCCTGATGTGCAATGAGCGCGCCCTGGACGAGGCTGAGAATTTCGCCCAGGCCCTGGACCACTTTGTGGCAGTGGTCGAAGAACTCTACGGCATTATGCGCCTGTGAGCGGGTGGCTGGAGCGGCGGGCGGCCCATCCATTGCGCTTGAGCGGCCCCATGATCGAAGCGGCGCTGGGCAACGTGGTGATCGGCGAAATCTGCGAAGTGCGTCGGCATTGGCGCATGCCTGAAGTGGCGGCCAGGGCGCAGGTTATCGGCTTCAAACCCGGTACGGTCCTGCTCAGTTTGCTCGGCGATGCGAAAGGCTTATCCAGGGAGTCGATGATCGTGCCCACGGGCGCGACACTGCAATTGACCTGCAGTGATGCCTTGCTCGGCAGCGTGGTCGATCCCCAGGGCTCCATCGTCGAGCGTCTGGCGCCGACAACGGCGCTTGCGCAACAGGACTACCCCGTGGATGCCGACCCACCCTCGTACCAGCAACGTCGCCCAGTGGTGGAAACGTTACGTACCGGCATTCGCGTCATCGACGGTTTGCTGACCTGCGGCGTCGGCCAGCGCATCGGTATTTTTGCCGCCGCCGGCTCCGGGAAAACCACCTTGATCAACATGCTGATCAACCACACGGATGCGGATGTGTTTGTCATCGGCCTGATCGGCGAGCGTGGGCGTGAGGTGACCGAATTCATCGAGCATCTGCGCCAGTCCGAAAATCGTTCCCGCTGCGTGGTGGTGTATGCCACCTCGGATTTTTCATCGGTGGATCGTTGCAACTCGGCCCTCCAGGCCACGGCCATCGCCGAGTATTTCCGTGATCAGGGCAAGCGAGTGGTGCTGCTACTCGACTCGTTGACGCGCTACGCCCGGGCCCGTCGCGATCTCGCCTTGGCAGCCGGTGAAGCGCCGGCGCGACGGGGGTATCCGGCCTCGGTGTTCGATGCCTTGCCGCGCTTGCTGGAGCGCCCCGGCGTGACGGCTGCCGGGAGCATTACCGCCTGGTACACCGTCCTGCTCGAGAGTGACGATGAACCCGATCCGATCGCCGAGGAGATTCGCTCCATCCTCGACGGCCATGTCTACCTCAGCCGTGCGTTGGCGGCCAAGGGGCACTACCCGGCCATTGACGTTCTGCGCAGTGTCAGTCGCGTGGCGACGCAAGTGACTTCACCACAGGTGCAGCAATTGGCGGCGTCGACCCGGGAAACCCTGTCGCGCCTTGAGCAGCTGCAGATTTTTCTCGACATGGGCGAGTACACCCAGGGCGCGGACGTCGCCAACGACCGCGCGTTGCAGCGCCGCGAAGCGCTCACCCAGTGGTTGCGTCAGCCGGTGGGCGAGTGTTGCGAGCCGGACGAAGCCTTGCGTGGTTTACATGAACTCATTGCCTGATCGACGGCGCCTGTTGGCGCTCAGTCAGTTGCGTCGGCAACGGGGCGAGCAGGCCATACGGCGTACACAACAACAACTGCAACCGTTGTTGCAGGAACGTGCCGATTTCGAGGGACAGGAGGTTGCGCTGCAAAACCTGCTGGCCAGTCATCGCGCGAACGACTGCGTGCTGGATCACGGCCAGCTATTGGCGTTGCTGAGAAGGCAAGCCGTCATCCGTCGGCAGATCGATCTGTTGCGCGTTGAACGTGATCGTGTAGATCAGCAGTGCCGGCAGGTTGAACAGTTGTTGCAGGAACAGCGCGAGCACCTTCGGGTTCTGCGGCGCAGTCATGACAAGTGCGAGCGGTCCGTTCTGCAGCTGCTGCGTGAGCAACGGCTTGAGCGGGTGTGGCGGGAAGAGAGAGAGCTTGAAGAGATGAACGGAGTTCGGCGATGAAAAATGTGTCTGCGGTTTTACCTGTATCGGCTCGAGTTCCGGACCCCGTCTCTGAAGGTTCCTTGGATGAGCTGCACGATACCCTCATACCGGTGCAAGAGGATGAGCTGCCACAAGGTGTGCTGGCGCTTATGGCGAACCTGATCCTGCATCATCGACCGGTGATGGAAACCGGCCATGCGTTGGCCAGGCATTCGATGGCCGACGGTCAGGGAGCGGTGGAGGCCGAGCGCGGCGAAGCACGATGGCCTGCCGTGGTGGATGTGCTTCATTCACAAACTGGCCCGTTGTTGCACAAGCCGATTCCACATCCGAAGCCACAACTGATCTCGTCATCGATGCCACAACCCGTGACACCTGCCATCACGGTTGAACCCGCGCTGATCGAGAGTCCCGCTAACGGGGTCGAACCGCTGCCAGTCGACCATGCCGTCAGTTCGGCGCCCGCCATCGATATGCAACTGTCCGAAGCCTCGTTGAGGCTTCAAACCACACGCCATGCGTCACCGGTTGCACAACCTCCAGTTCCTTCACCGACGATGCCTCAACCATTGTCTGTTCTCGAGCTGAAGCCCGAATCCCTGCCGAGGACGGAGCGCGGCTTGCTGCAGGTGCCATTCAATAGCGGTGCTGCCAGCGGGCAGGTGACGATCAGTCGAATGACTGACGAACCGACCCGGAATCTGTTGCTCAGTCCGAGCAATGCCTTGGTCTTCGATCAGATCAAGACGGCCCTTGACCTGACTCGCGACGCCGGATGGCAACTGACCGATAACGAGGGTGAACAGCGGGGCCGGGGCACGCATCAGCCGTCAGACGACGAGCAGGCCGAGCAGCAGGACCTGCCGGCATGAGCGTACTGAAGTTGCGCCGGGTCGACACTCAAGCACATGCCGTCGCGCAGTGGGTTCAACGTTGGCAGCGCACCGGGCACGGTGCAGGTTTGGGCAGACCGGACCGGCAACCGGGCTATCTGCGTTTTCGCGCGCAAGGTGATGGCGGGGACTGGCTTGGGCTGATCGTCGCCCACGACTGGCTTTCACATGCGCTCCCAGCGTTGCAGTCATTGCTGACGGTCGAGTGCTCGCTGGCGAGTATCGCCGGTTTGTTTCAGGCCGTGCAGCGACCTTTGCTGCTGGAGGTGGAAGGGCTGCATGACCGGGCGCTTAGCGACATCGAGTGCCTCGTCCCGACCCAACTCCCAGCCCACGACTTGCCGTGGCTGGATACGCCTCGGGGACGTGTGTGGTTGATGCGGTTGCCATCGACACCCATCACCGCAGGCTGCCCTGTGTCAGCGGATTCATGGCTGAGGGATTTGCCGCTGCGTCTTACGCTGATGCTGGGCATCAGTCAGCTGAGCCCTGCGAGTCGCAGACGACTGAGCGAGGGTGATGTCCTGCGGATCATGCAGCGCACTCAACACTGTTGGCTGGCGAATAGATGCCTCGGCGTATTCACGTTTACTGAAGGGGGATTACACATGGAAACGACCGTGGCTGATACCAATGAACAGAACGCGCCAGGTCCCGACCTTGGCGCCGTGCCGGTGCACCTGGAGTTCGTGCTGGCGACCCATGAAACCGATCTTGCCACGCTCTTGCAGATCATCGACGGGCAACTGATTCCGCTGGCCGACGATGCCGTGCGGCACATCGAAGTTCGCGCCAATGGCAAGCGTGTCGCCCGTGGCGAACTGGTGCAGCTCGACGAACAGTTCGGCGTGGAGCTGCTTGAGATTTATCGGAACACTTGCGATGAATGACGTCTCGCTGATCGCGCTGTTGGCGTTCGCGTCTTTGCTGCCGTTCCTGGTGGCGGCGGGCACCTGCTACATCAAGTTTTCCATCGTATTTATCATCGTGCGCAATGCCCTGGGGTTGCAGCAGGTGCCGTCAAACATGACCCTCAATGCGATCGCTTTAATGCTGGCGATTTTCGTCATGACGCCAGTGATGAAGCAGGGTTACGGCTATTACAAGTCGGAAGCGGTGGCGTTCACCGACATCGAGTCGGTGGTGAATTTTGCCGAGAACGGTCTGGGCGGCTACAAGGACTACCTGAGCAAATACACCGACCCGGAACTGGCATTGTTCTTCGAGCGCGCCCAAGCGGTTCAGGATGAATCCGAGGCCGGCGTGCCTGCTGATGAAGAGCTCGTGCCGTCGCTGTTTGCGCTGTTGCCGGCCTATGCGCTGAGTGAAATCAAAAGCGCCTTCAAGATCGGCTTTTATCTGTATTTGCCCTTCGTGATCGTTGACCTGGTGATCTCCAGCATCCTGCTGGCGCTGGGCATGATGATGATGAGCCCGGTGATCATTTCGGTGCCGATCAAACTGGTGTTGTTTGTCGCACTCGATGGCTGGGCGCTGCTGTCGACAGGGTTGGTCAAGCAATACCTGACCTTGCTGGCATAGGGCGTCGTTCATGAACGAACTGGTGTATGCCGGTAACAAAACCTTGTACCTGATTCTGTTGATGGTGGCCTGGCCGATCATCGTCGCCACGGTGGTCGGACTGGTGGTCGGCTTGATTCAGACCGTGACGCAGTTGCAGGAACAGACGCTGCCCTTCGGCTTCAAGCTGCTGGCGGTGGCGGCGTGCTTGTTCCTGCTCTCGGGCTGGTACGGTGAAACGCTGCTCGATTTCAGTCGTGAAGTCATGCGCCTGGCACTGGGTTAGGCCGATGTCGCTGACACTGTTTTTTGATCTGTATGCATTGTTCGCCGCTGCGGTCCTGGGCGTTGCGCGGTTGGCACCGATTTTTTTCATGCTGCCGTTTCTCAACAGCAGCGTACTCACCGGCGCTGCGCGTCAGGCGGTCATTGTGCTGGTGGCACTGGGATTCTGGGTCAGTATTGGCGTGCCGTTGCCTGCTCTCGATGGGGTGGCGTTCCTTGGCTTGGTGCTGCGCGAAGCCGGGATTGGTGTCTTGCTGGGGGGGCTGTTGTGCTGGCCGTTCTGGGTGCTGCATGCCATGGGCAACCTGATCGACAATCAGCGCGGCGCGATGCTCAGCAGCACGGTCGACCCGGCCAACGGCGTCGATACCTCGGAGCTGGCGAACTTTCTCCAGTTGTTCGCCGCCGCGGTGTACCTCGAAGGGGGCGGCATGCTGTTGATGCTCGAAACGGTCGGCCACAGTTACCGGATCTGTGCACCGGCGAGCGGCTGTGAGGTGCAGCTGCTGCCGATCCTGAGTGTGCTGGATGCGCTGGTGAGCAAGACGCTGGTGATCAGCGCACCGGTGGTGGCGACCCTGCTGGTCAGCGAGGCGTTGCTTGGACTGCTCTCGCGATACGCACCGCAAATGAATGCATTCTCGGTGTCGCTGACAATCAAGAGCCTGGTGGCGCTGCTGGTGTTGATGTTGTATTTCGGTGTGCACCTGCCGGATGAAGTGCTGCGCATGGACATGAAGTCTCAGGCGTTGGAGCTTTATCTCGATGCCGGCGGGGAGGTGGGCGATGTCGTCCAGCGCCTCGAAGACTGAGACGCCGACGGCCAAGCGACTGCGGGATGCCTCACGCAAGGGGCAGACGTTCAAGGCCAAGGACCTGGTGGTCACCTGCCTGACCTTGTGCGGCATCAGCTACATGGTGTTCAACAGTTCGCTGCTTGAAATCATGGAAGTCTACCGACGCATCATTGCCAGCGATTTTGACGCCGACCTGCAAACGTACTCGGTGATGCTGGTGGTCGCGGGGCTCAAGGCACTGCTGCCGCTGTTGCTGGTGTGTGTCCTGACTAGCGCGCTGCCGGCGTTGCTGCAAAGCGGTTTTGCCCTGGCCAGCGAAGCCTTGAAGCTGAACTTCGGCGCGTTGAATCCCATCAATGGCTTCAAGAAACTGTTCAGCCTGCGCACCGTCAAGGACACGGTCAAAGCGCTGCTGTACCTGGGCAGTTTTGCCCTGGCGTTGTGGATCGTCTGGATCACGCAGCGGCAATTGCTGTTGGCCCAACTGTTCGCCCAGGCACCGGACCTGTTTGCGATCTGGGGGCATTTGCTGTTGGTGCTGGTGTTGGCATTTCTGGCGTGCATCGCATTGATTGTCGTACTCGATGCGCTCAGCGAATACGCCTTGTTCATGAAGGATCAAATGATGGACAAGGATTCGGTCAAGCGTGAACACAAGGAACAGGACGGCAATCCGGAAATCAAGGGGCGCCGCCGAGACCTGCATCGGGAGTTGCTGTCGGAGCAGGTCAAATCCGATATTCGCAGCTCGCGGATGATCATCGCCAACCCCACCCACATTGCCATCGGTGTGTACTTCCGCCCGGAAATCACCGTGTTGCCGTTCATCTCCCTGATGGAAACCAACCAGCGTGCCCTGGCCGTTCGCGCCTATGCCAGGGAGGTCGGTGTACCGGTAATCAACGACATCGCCCTGGCCCGGCGGATCTACAAAACCCACCAGCGCTACAGCTTCCTCCAGGTGCAGGAAATCGAAGAAGTCCTGCGCCTGCTGATCTGGCTCGAGCAAGTCGAAAACGCCTGATCCCCATGACCCGCCCACTGTAGGAGCGAGCTTGCTCGCGATGGTCGTGAACGATGACGCGGGCTGTCTGAGAAAACGCGGTGTTCTTGAGTCCATCGCGAGCAAGCTCGCTCCTACAGGGGGCAGGTCATGTATCCATGCCATCGCCGCCATGAGCGCAATTTGGCATCGCGCTCAGCAGCGTTTTGGCTCAATGCATTCGTCAGCAGCGCTGACGTTTTTTCAGGAGTGTGGCCGATGAGTCGCAACAAAAAACAAGATGAGCAGGTCGCGCTGGACGTCGTGGATGCAGTGCTCGGTGGCGCGGCATTAAAGGACGTGCAGGGCATCAGCGATGAGCAGATGAACAGCCTGTATGCCTTCGCCTACCAGTTCTATGAGCAGGGTCGATTGGACGATGCCGAGAAGTTCTTTCACTTCCTGTGCATCTACGACTTTTACAACAGCCATTACTGGATGGGACTGGCGGCGGTGCATCAACTCAAGCAGAACCATCAGAAGGCGATCGATCTGTACGCGATCGCTTTCGCCCAAGGCAAAAGCAATTGGTGGCCGATGTTTTACACCGGTCAGTGCCAACTCGCCCTGGGCAGGGTCGGCAAGGCCCGGTTGTGTTTCGAGTCTGTGCTGGAACAGGCCACACAAGACGATCTGCGGGAGCAGGCCCGGGTGTATCTCGACACCTTGGGTCACATTGAAAAGGACTGTTCGGAGGACTGAGCATGAGTGAAATCAGAAACACCTTCAATCCAGCGTTTCACGGGGCGTTGAGTCGCACGGAAGCCTTTGAGAAATATGGCAAGGCCGCCGCCCAGGCAGCCAGGACTGCGGATTTTCAAAAGGCCGGCCAGGAAGCGTTGGCTGGATTGATGTCGGTGAATTACCAAAGTCCGCACAGTGCATCCGCTGCGGGTACAGGAAGGCCTGTGTTGCAGGCGCCACCGCCGCGAGCGGACGGTAACAAGCAGGAAACCAACGGTGATCTGTTCACGCTGTTGATGGCGATGATCACCGAGCTGATCGGCGAGGTGGACGTCAATAAGCTGAAAAATCGTCTGGCGATGCTGCAATCCATGGCCGGTGCCAAGCAGCAAGGCCATGAAAAACTGGCCGCCGAATACGCCGCTGCCGTTGAAGCGCTGGAGGCGGCCGAAGGCGCCGTCGGCAGCAGTCAGGAACAGCTCGATCAGTTGAAGGCACGTGTCCAGCATGTTCAGGGACTACTGGATGAAAGCGAAGCGCGTCTGGCGGAGCTGGATCCCGAATCGCCTGAATATGCGCGGGAACTGGCGCTGCGCGATCAGCTCAAGGGTGAGTTGGCGGGCCACACCCAAACACTGCAGAAAGCCACCGATGCCCACCTGAAGTTGATCGAGATCGCCAACGCCAACGCCAAAACCCTGGCTGTTGTGGCGGCGAAAGTGCAGGAGGCGGGGCTCGCGGGTTCTTCCATCAAGGACACCCATGAAAAGGCCCTGAGCAGCAGTGCACTGGCGTTGCTTAACCGCTTGAAGATCATCGAGCTGTTGGGGGAAGCCGCACAGAACAAGGAAGAACTCAGCCAGGAACTGTTCCAGGAATTGCAGGCCAAGCTTCAGGAACATATGAAGCAGGAGTCGGAAAAATACCTGGAAGAAGTCCGCAAGGCCGAGGCGATGAAAAAGACCATGGGCTGCATCGGTGCAATCGTCGGTGCGATTTTGACCGTGGCGACCATCGCCGCCGGCGTGCTGACCGCCAATCCGGTGCTCATCGCCGTGGGCGTGATTGGCGCGGCGATCATGATTTCCGATGCGGTAGTCAAGGAGGCGACGGGTATGTCGTTCATGGCCGAAGCGATGAAGCCGCTGACCACTGTGATGCAGGAAGCGATCAAGCTGTTCACGGAGCTGTATACCAAGCTCTTGATCGCGGTTGGCGTCGATGAAGAAACGGCGAAGAAGATCGCGCAGATCGCCGGGATGATTCAGGGGATAGCCTCAACCCTCGCTGCCGTCGCCTTGGTGGCGGTCGTCGGCGTTCAGGTGATCGGGCCGATGGTCAGTGCCGTTGCCTCGAAACTGGCCTCGGTGGTTGCGCAGGCGGCGCCGGCGGCGATGCAGGCCGCCCGGCAATTGGCGTCATCGCTTGGTAACTCGCTGACTCAGGTACTCACTCAACTGCGCAGCTTCATCACCAGTGGCGCCGACCCTGTGACCCTCGCCCGTTACGCCGCCAACCTGGAGATTGCTCAGGCCGTCACCGAGTTCGGCAACGTGGCAGTGCAGGGCGGATTGCAGATCAAAAGTGGCCAGCACCAGGCCCAGGCCGCCGAACACCTGGCCGAAGTACGAGTGCGCATGGCGATCAGCGAAGAAATCACCGCCTACCTCACCCGACTGGTCGAGGACTACGGCACGGCGATGCAGGAAAGGACACGGCAGATCGAGCATGTGTTTGCCGATTTGCAGCGCAGCCATTCCGTGAGCCTGCAAATGGTTCGGCATGTTTAAACCTATCGATAAAGGGAATTCTTGATGACCACCATCAACGGCACAGGCGTGTTTGTTGCACGCCCAATGATCAACCAGCAGGACGTGAATCCTGCCGAGAAAAAACTCGATGCACTGAAGGGTTTCGCAGGGAGTCGTGCGCAGGTCGATAAACAAATTCTGAACACGGCGGATGTTCGTAGTCCGTCGGCCGTCGAGCTTGCAAGCGCCATTGACGCTTATCAACCTGACGAAAGCGACCGCCAGGCGTTGTTGGCAGCGTCCATGACCCTCAGCGAAGAGGTGCGCCAGGACCTGGTATTCGACCCCGGTGCCTGGGAAAAACACGCCAACGTACTGGTCGCCGCCATCATCGCGTTGAACATTTCACGGGTGGCCAACGCACAACTGCGCGGCCACTTCAGCGTCATGGCCGCCGACGCCGCCAAGGCTCAGGGCGCCGCTATTGTCGAGTCGGGCAAGGCGGCGCTGAACAGTGCGATTACGGCGGCGGTGGTGTCTGGTGCCATCGCCGGGTTCGCCATGGTCAAGACTTTCCAGGGGCAAGGGCTCAAGCATGCGGATATCAGCCTGAACAAGCGCAACGCCCTGGACGCCGGCAACCTCGAACGCGATCTCAGGCGTGATCGCAATCGCGACGACTGGACTCCGGAAACCACCTACAAGATCAAAACCTTCGACGATTTCGGTCGCTCAACCTCAGTCGATTTCAAACCCAAGGGCTCCACGCTGACACCCCAGGAACAGGCGTGGTTCGACGGTGAGATCCTCAAGGCACAGAAGGTCGGTCAGACCTCCGACTGGCTGAGTCAGATGGGTACCAAGGGCATCGAAAAGAAACTGGAAATCGGACGGGCACTCAATGCCATGTCGATGAGCATGAGCCAGGTGGTGTCGAGCATGGTGCGCATGGCCGAGCATGCGGCGCGGGAAAAAGAGGTCCTGCAGCAAAGTGCGCAGAACACCCAGAAGAGTTTGAGTGATGAAGTTGGCCAGAAAGATTCGGCGGAAGCGGCGTTGCTGCAGAAGCTGATGGAGATGGTGATGCAGCTTTTTCAGTCCCGCGCTGAAGTCATTCGCGCCATAAGTGCTTAAGCGGAGAAACACATGATTATTACGAATTCGCTGCCAGCGATAAAACCATCGGCAGATTTCAACCCGATCACTGAAACGCCTGTTGTTGCTGAAGCCCCTCGCGAAGTCCAAACACGTTCTGCCTCTGTGCGGTTGCTCGAAAACTCCACCCGCGCCCTCGATCGTCATCTCGAGCAGATGTTCCAGTGCCCACCGGACATGTTCGAAGCGCGCTCGCAACTGTGTGCACAGCAGGTAGGACAGTACGGCGCACTGATTGCACAATGTTTGCAAACGCTATCCCCGGAGCAGCGTCAGCAACTCTTTGAGCGCAGTTTGCAACAAATGCCTATACCGCAAGAGCTGGCGGAGGATTTCGATGTTGGGGTGAAATCATCGAATGACTTTTTCGACAAACTGCTCGAACTCATCGATCTGATCAAAAACGGCTATCTGGCCGGTTATGAACATATTATCGCGGCTTACTCTGACTTTTTTGCCGATTTCAACGAAACAATCATGGCAAAAATGAAAGATTGGATTCAGGGGGCTAATGAGGGTAAGGAAGTTATGTTGAATGTAAAGGAGCTCCGCGCTGCTTTGCAAAGCCTCATCGAAAAATATAAAGATGCCGTGCTGTTTCCCGCTCCGGACAAAGAAACCGGGGAGTACAAAGGCGTCAGTAAAGAGGAAGCCGAGAAATGGCGAAAGGCGTTGGGCTTGCCGGAAAGTTGCCTTAAACAAAATGCAGATGGCACTTACTGTGTGGTCATGGATACGGGGCCGTTGACGATAATGCTTGAGAGTGTGCCCGAGAGCTGGATCGGATGGGTCAGTTGGGACACCGCCAAATTCCAGGCCTGGCAAACCGGCTTCAATGCCCAGGAGGAACGCATGAAAAACCTGCTGCAGTCCTTCACGCAGAAGTATTCGAATGCCAATGCTTATCATGACAACTTCAATAAAACCTTATCTGCGCACCTTAATCAGTTTTCCGACATGTTGAAGGCGATGTTGAATTTTTGATGGGGTAGTAAGGGTAGCAGGCAACAAAATTTTTAATGTCACAACGCAGGCGCACTCCCGGTTTGTTTGAACCAGAGTTGTACCTGCGTTAATTGCATTGGATAAAAGAATGTCGAATGAACTGAGTGCCGAGTGTGTAGTGGAAAACCAGGTAATCAAAGTGTTGATGGATTACTTTCCGGCAGACCGCCGAAAAATTGAGGCCGCTTCCCGGTTGGTAGAGGATCTGTATGTGGACTCCATCAGTCTGGTTGAAATCGTTATGGCACTGAATGAAACGTTCGGTATCGAGTTACCTGAGTCAGGTGTAAGGGGGTGGGGGACGGTGAAGGATATTTGCGATTCAGTGAAAGAGTCTTTATAGCGGTTCTTGTTAAAAACCGTCCGGTGTGGACGGTCATTTTAATGGTTGAAGTTATCAGGCTGGTGTGAATGTTTGTTTTGAACGCTCGCTCAGTTTCGTTGCTAGCTCGGCGTCTTCGATTTCAATGGTCAGGAGTTTGCTGAAGAGGTCGTTCTGGTTGTTGGATATCAATATATTAAGGTGCTCTCGGTCAATCTCTGATAGTCCGTCTTCAATGAGTTTTACAGTGTTTTCTGAGAATTCGTTGTGCTCAATTTCGTTGATGGACTCCATTTGGTAAATGGCAAGTGCTGGAAGTAGCGAGGTTTCTACATAGTTAGGCTCAAGGAAATCATTAAGATGATTTTCTTCTTGGGGTGTTAATGGTAGGTTCAGGCTACGTGCTTCGACTAAGTGTGCATTTAATTCAGCTTTCAGGTCTAGTACCTGAAGGAACGTAATCTGATTCTGCAAAATGCTTTCAAATTCTGCTTTGTCTTCTATTTTTCTTTGAGGGATTTCTGTGATTTCATCATTCTTCTCGAAGGCATATGATTTATCAGTTATTGATTTTGCAGTGTGCGCAAGTGTGATGGTAGTTCCCATTACGGAGGCATGTGTTTCGACACTATGTGCAAGGTTGATCGGGAAGTGGTTGGTTCCACCTTCAGCATAGAGTTCTTTGTTGGTCGGTGTCATGGTCGCTTTGGATATGAAGCTTGTGTGGCGAGCATCTTTGCTACTTTGGTTTTTAGATGCGCTTAATTCATACTTTGAGTATTCATGCTCTTTTGCGTGAGGTTGATCGATGCTGCCTTCTTCATAGTTTACATTTATATATCCGCCGGAGAGTATTTTGGAGGCCAGTGTCCATCTGTGAAAGTGAGGGCTGTCTTCGCCGCCCAGTCCACTGCCTTTTATACTAAAAGTATGTAGGCGCAAATTCCAACCTTGATCGTTGTTCGACATTAGATAGAGTTTTGTGAAGAGTGGCGAGTTTGCCGAGCTTTTTTGACATTCATCCAGTAAGTGTGGGTCAGATTTTATGTGTTTGAGTATTGAAATTATTTCTTTAATTGAAATGCTGTCGATGTCGCCTGATATGCCTGGTTTATGTTGGTAACCAGTTTCATTTTCTTGGCTGAACGCGGTGTATCGGTCGATAATTTCATTAAGAATTCTGGTGTATGTTTGTCCATGGTTTTCATGTCGCATATTGTTTTTGGTGGTGGGGTGCGGTGGATTGGCTGAAGGGGAAGGGATGTGCGGGGTCGAATGGTTGATTCGCATATAATTCACATAATTGAAAAAATGGGTTTTATAATTGTTTTTTTGATTGTTTTGTGCTTGTAAAAAACGCTCTTCTGTTTTGTGAGTGGATGTGGCTTCCTGTGGTTGTTCATTTGTATTTCGAGCAAATGATGGCTCTATAAATGCAAGGCCTACAGTTTTTGTCGTGGTTTCTTACTGGCATTAAGCCGTAGTCCTACGGAATCCCCCTACTCAACTTCCTATAGTCACGCCGCTTGTCATCTCGAGCCTGCCCATCCGCAGGCTCGATTGCGCTTCAGTACCTTTCTATAGAGAAGTTTCAGAGTATGGACAGTGCAACTGATCAAACGCCGGTCAAGTCGTTCGTTTTTGGCCACTGGCAATTGCTTGGCGATGGAACGCTGATGCGAGATGGACAAGGAGTTCATGTTCCACCCAAAGAGTTGAGCGTTTTGCGTCTGTTGCTGGTGTCAGCGGGCGCAGTGCTCGGCAAGGACCATTTGCTGGACCGGGTATGGCCCGGAATGGATGCCGCCGAGGAGTCGTTGACCCGCTGCATTTACGCCTTGCGCAAACTGCTTAAGGAAAACAAGGATTTCATTTCGACTGTGTACGGTCAGGGTTATCGATTGACCTGTCCGGTCGTTGTGCTTGATGCGCCAAGCCAGGCGCGGATCGCGGCACCTTCGTTGGCGGTTCTGCCTTTTCGACATCTGGGCGAAACGGCAGCGCTGGATCTGCAGGATGTGATGATCCGCCAATTGACCGCGGCGTTCGGCGAGGCGTTACACATCATCCCCTCGGGATTGATGGCAGCCTGCACGCCATCGGTGGATGTGCGCTCACTGGTGGGGCAGTTATCGGCGGACTACTGCCTGAGCGGGCGCTATATCGACAGGGGGGGGCAGCACCAATGGTCGATCGAACTGATCCGGGGAAGTGATCAGGTTCTTTTGCATGGACAGACGCTGAACGCCTGTGATCTCGGGGAAGCACTGGGTGTTTTGACCTGTGTGGTCGCGCAGCGTGTTCCGAGGCTGCGTCCTGTCGGAGGCACTTGTGCGTCCTATCCGGCGGCGGTGGCTTATCTCAATGGCTTGTGCAGCGTGCAGCACCACACGCCGCAAAGCCTGCGTGATGCCTTGGTACAGTTTCGACAATGCCTCAAGCAGGATGCCGGGTATGCGCCTGCCTGGTGCGGAGTGGCTGATGCATGGCTGGGGCAGGCGATGATCGGCCTGTGTTATCAAGGGCGCGCTATTGAAGAAGCCCAATCGGCGATAGCCAATGCCTTGGCGCTGGACCCAGGCAGCTCTCTGGCGTTGACGCGCCTGGCGCTGCTTACCAGTCTTCGCGGCTGCGAGCAGGCGGCCCAGGTACTTTTCCGCCGCTGTTTAGCGACTGCAGACGAGGCTGACGTTCACTACTTTCATGCATGGCACCACTGGTTCTGGCGGCGCAATGTGCAAGCGGCGCAAAGTATCGACAAGTGCCTGCATCATGATCCGGATTGCGTACGGGCACAGGTCTTGCGCGTGCGTATTGCGTTTGCGCAGAGTCCCGCAGAAACGGTGTTCATGGCGCGTCAAGCCTTGCAGCAACGTGGTGCGTCCAATCCATTGCTGGTGATTCTGCATGCCTTGGTGCTGGCGTATTTCGGTCAGCATCAGGCCGCCTGGCATGAACTCGATCAAGCTGGCCTGGCTGAAAGTGCTGTCGGTGAGCAAGGGCTGGCAGCCTGGAATGTGTTATTCGGCGGCAACCCCCTCATCGCCCGCAGCCAGTATGCAAACTGGTTGCGCCTGATGAAGGCGCCAGCGATCGGCGCGGGGCAGGGTGGGGCAGTCGTCGCGCCACTCTGGCAATCCTTGCTGCGCTCGTCAGATCTTCGGTTTCGGGAACCGACGCAGGGTGTTCCGTTACAGGATCGGCCGGCACTCGATGATGGACGGCGTCTGGCATGAGGCCGTGGAGGATCAAATGGTTGATCGTGATGCTGTGCCTGGGGGCGGCTCAGGCGCATGCCTATTGCTGGAGCCGAGCCGGGGAGCAACATTCAATCGAACCCGAACTGCTTCGGGCGATTGCCGATGTCGAATCAGGGCTGCTATCGGATGCGATCAACCATAACAAGGACGGCACGCGCGATATCGGGCTCATGCAGATCAACAGCAGCCATCTGCCCCGATTGAAGACTCAGGGCATCACCGAGCAGCGGCTGCTGGAGGAGCCTTGCTTGTCGGTCGAGGTCGGTGCGTCGGTGCTGGCCGGTTTTATCGCCCGGTACGGCTACAACTGGACGGCGGTGGGTGCCTACAACGCTGGCAATTCTCCTCGCCGTCAAGCCGCACGTCTTCGCTATGCGCGCAAGGTCTGGCAGCGCTATCAAGCGTTCATGGTGCCTTGAAGGGGCTGGCTGGAGATTCTGATCCTCTGCGCAGCGCAATCGGCAGAATTCGATCAGGAATCTCGCCGTCAGCTCTTCTACCTTGTCCGCTCATTTCACAGCTCCGGAGCTTGAACGGTGACAGTTCTGACGGCCCCCACCCAGCAACCTTGCGTCCTGCGGATACTCAATGGTCCGCTGCAAGGCTGCGAATTCCCCCTTGGCGAATCCATTACCCTGTTCGTGGTCGGGGCTCTGGATCTGTTGGGGGAGGGGGCGCTGACGGCCAGCGTTCCGGCGCAGGCCATCTTCATTCCACTGGAGGAAGGTGGGTGCAATTTCGAGGTGCTGGCCGATCAAGCTACGGCGGATGGTCTGCCGGTGCGGCTGCTCAATGACTCGGCCGAAATACGTCATTGCGCCTTTCACGCCAGGGAGCAGATTGGCGGTCTGCGCATTGCGGTACGTCCTGAAAACCAACCCTGGGCGCCTGAATACCTGCAACAGCCACCTGACGCCTCAGTCCCTGCTGCCACGCAAGTCCGCTGGCGGACCTCTTGGATTCGATGGGTTGCCGGCGGTCTGGCATTGGCCGGGCTGGTCGTTGCGATGGGGTTCTGGTCGTTGCAGGAACCGGCGCCGGAAACCGATATCCGCGCATTGATCGCAGGTGCCAGCGCAGAAGTTGAAGTGCTGCGCGGTCGTGACGAGTCGGTTTACGTGTTTGTGTCTTCCGAACGCGACGCCAGCTGGAGTCGACAGGTGTTGATGCGCCACAACACGCTGAACGGCAAAGTGCTGGTCATGGATCAGGAGCGTCGCCGGCTGGAGCAGTTGCTGACTGACCACGATCCACAACTGGCTTGGCATTCCATTGATCTGAAGGCCCCGTCCCAGCCGCGACTGCTGCTCAGCACGCAACGCAATCTGCTGACCCCCGACAAGCAAAAGGAACTGCTTGATGCGCTGCTCGAGGTGGCGCCCTATGCCCAGGATATCGCGGTGCAACTTCAGGATGACCATCGGCTTGCAGAACTGGCCGAGGAAGGTTTGCAGCGCCTTTCTCTAGGCTTCAGTCGGGTCGAGCAGGGGGACAGTGTCACGTTTGCGGTGACAGGCAACTTGCAGGATTCGCAATGGGCGGCGGCTCGCCAATACGTCGACAGCTTTTACCGGCAGTGGGGTGATCGCTACGTGCATTTCACTGTCGAGCTTCAGGACGATTCGCTCGAAGGCAAGTCGTTTCAAACCGGCCCGCAAGGCTACATCAAGATGACCTCGTCATCGTGGCATTTTCCAACACAACACTAAGAGGTGACGCATGGCTGACATTGGTATCCCCATCGATTTTCCCGATGATTTTCTTGGGCGGCAGGCTCAAGCATTCGAAAACGGTGCAAAAGACCTCAAGGATGCGCTGGATGAAGCGCTGGAGAAACTCAAGCTTGATGCATCGGATCCGGGGTTGCTGGCCGCCTATCAGGCCGCATTTTCCTCCTATACGGTATTCCGCAACGCCCAGACCAACACGATCAAAGGCTTCAAGGATATCGACATGGCGATTATCCAGGCGGCTCGCTGACTTTTCCTTTTTCCACGGCCATCGGCACGTGACGATGGCCATTTTCATGAGTGCATCGCATGTCTATTCAACACACTTCCGCTTTGTTAACCCAACGAACGGCGTTGACAGAATTGCGCGGCCCGCAGGAAGGGCCGATCGTTTCCCTGGAGTCGCGCTTGATCGAAGCGTTCGCCGGTTCCGCAGTCAGCAGCGAGCAGGACGTTTCAGCGATCAACCAAATGATGCAACACCCGGACATCACCAACCCCGAAATGCTGAGCCAATTGCAGGAGCTGACCGGGCAATACAACGTGGACATCAATTTGCTCAACGTGCTGGTGCGCAAGGCGGTGGGCACGGCTGAAACGCTATTGCGTGCTTCATGAAGCTTGGGGTGCTGTTGATGCTGCTGTGTCTGGCGCTGGCGGGGTGTCGGCAGCCGAACCTGCTGGAAGGGCTGGACCAGCAGCAGGCCAATGAAGTGCTGTCGGTCCTGCAACGCAACAATATCGCGGCGGTGAAGGTCGACGCCGGTAAAACCGGCTACGCGGTGAAGATCGATCAGGTCGATTTTTCCGCCGCCGTCGATTTGCTCAACCTCTATTCCTTGCCTTCCCGGCCACGTGTTCAAGTAGCGGAGATGTTTCCCGCCGACTCGCTGGTGGCCTCGCCCCGCGCGGAAAAAGCCCGGCTGTATTCCGCACTCGAGCAGCGCATCGAACAATCGCTGGGTGTGCTCGAAGGCGTGGTTTCTGCGCGGGTGCATGTCAGTTACGACCTTGACGCCGGTGAAGGTGGGCGCAAGTCACCGCCTATTCACCTCTCGGCGGTGGTGATCCACGAACGGGACGCCGAACCGCAGTTGCTGATCACCGACATCAAGCGCTTTCTCAAGAACAGTTTTGCGGCGGTCGAGTACGAAAACATTTCAGTCATTCCGAGCAAGCGTTCACCGACACAGCATGTCGCGCCGTCCGTGGCGGCAACGCAGGGGCAACCGCATTGGATGTGGTTATTGACCGTGATCGCCGGATTGCTGTTGGCGGGTGGCGCAGCCTGGGCCTATCGCCAATCGGGAGCAGGACGGCGTGATGTCGCACGCTGAGTGTCTTCAGGCAATTGTCGCCGAGCCCCTGGGTTATCTGCATCCGCAGCGCCTGACTGTTCCCCCGGGGTTCGAAGGAGGCGAGGCACGGGAGCTGCTCAACCGGATCCTGCTGGAAGGCCTCGAACTGCAAGGCCCCTGGCCTTCGACGCCGCTGAGCGCCGTGGCCATTCAATGGGTTCGCCATTGGCGACAACTGCCGTCTATCGCCAGGCTGATGGGCGCTTATCGCTTGATGCCCGATCTGGCACGAGGTGCGGTGTTGCGATGCCTGCCATTGCCGACTCGTCGATTCGCTGGTCTCAACCTGGGAAACAGGAGTCGTCTGTCGGTCGAGCACTCGCCTGTCTCTAACGAGCAGGTCGAAGCCGCCGGTCTCAATGCGTTGTGGAGTTGGCACGCGCAGGTACCGCCCCTATTGCTGCAACGGTTGGTCCTGCAATTTCCCGAACCGGTTGTGCGCTTGCACGAGCAATGGCCGGTCACAGAACCCGATACAGCCCTTTTCTTTTTGGCGGTGCAGCATGCTCGACGCTATCCGAATCCTGACTGAACTTCCTGAGTCTAGCGATACGCATCTGTCCCGCGAAGAAATAGTCGCCGCGCGTCGGCGTCGTGCGTTGCAGCAGCAGGCCCAGCGCTGGGCCAGGGATTGTGTCGAACAGGCCCGGCATGACGCCGAAGTGATTCATGCCCAGGCCTTTCAGGAAGGTTATGCCGAGGGCATCTTGCGCGCGACCGGGCATCTGGCCAGCGGCTTGCTGGAGTCGCAAGCACTGGGACTGCATTTGCGCGAGGAGCTTGCCCGAGCCGCTCGCGATTTGCTCGCACAAGCCTTGAGCCGTCCTGAATGGCTGGACGACATGCTCGAGCGCTGGCTGGCGGAGCAACCGCACGGCTCGGGCGGGGTCTTGCAAGTGCTGCTGCCGACGCATTGCCGCTCGCAAGGCAATGAACTGCGCGAGCGGTTGTGCAGGTTCTGGCCTGGCGAATTGGTCCTCGACTATCACTCGCAAGAGCGCTATGTGCTGCGGCTCGCCGATCAACTGCTGGAATTCGATACCGAAACGACCCGGCAACGACTGGAGCCGCGGTTGCTGGCGTGTGTCGCCAACCTGCCCGAGTCGGTTCGCACCCTCGACCAACAATCGATACAGGCGCTCACGGACTTGTGTTCGACCTACACCCAGACAACCCCGACCGAGGTTCGTCATGAAAATTAATTCATTGAGCGGTTCCGGCACGCTTGAGCACGGTGGGAGCCCATCAGTGGAGACGCTGGAGTCACGCTTGCTGGCTACCGGTCTCGAACTGCCCGGCAGCAAGCGCCCGGACCCTGATTTCGAACGCCTGTATCAGCAACTGTTGGCCATGGAGGGGCAGGGCAAGCAGGCCATTTACGAGTACCTGCGCTTACTGCGGGGAGCGGATGGAGATTCGCCGGCGTACCCCACCGCCAAGGCATTGATGGCGATCACGCTACAGGTTCTGGTCCGGTTAAAGGACGAGAACCTGCAGGATTCGCAGCTTTACAAGGAAGTCAGCGGCGCCAATGCCCTGGCGTTCAGCATGGACCTGTTCGTCAAGGGGTTCATGCGGGAGGTGTTCGAGCCGATGGGGGATGAGGCGTGGGAGAAGAGTGAGTGGTGAACTGGGCAATTCTGGGAAAACCTAAACCTACAGTAAAAGGGACACGATGATGAATTCATCCATTGCCGGATCATCTGGACGAAAGATTACGTTGCCTGGAAATTTGCCTACACCCGTTATGGCCGCCCGTCGCCATTCATCTGTGATGCTCCATCCATCAACGCTGGCTGTTTCTCCGGATTTCCACGTAGCGACATTGGGCACACCCAGACAAGTTGGAGCTGCCATGGCAACGATGGACGGTCATGTAACCGTTCAGATGGAGGAGACCTATAGGCAGTTAGGCGAAACAGATCGAAATGTGGTGGGGCGAGCCAATGACTTCATCGAACACGGAACGTTGCCCGAAGAGTCGATCAATGAAGACTTTTTCGCTCGCGCCGCTGAGTTAAACGAAGCCGATCTTGAGCAATCGCGTGAAAGTCGAATGCGCACGCTGCTTGAGGCCGGTCTGGAGCTAATTGAGAAAGCCAAGGATCCAGCAATAAACCTGTTGAACGTCACGGCTCGCACAGGCCTGGTTGTCACGGTGACTACGGTACTGCGCCAGCTTGTTGGTTTTTACGTGGAAAAAGCCATCAGGGAGGGCGACTCCACCGACGCTTCACGCGCATGGGCCGTGGCCGCGATAACGATGATCGGTCCGGCCATGAGTCTGATGGGGGCTATCCGCGATGAATGCGCAGGAACGGCCACTCTTCAGACGCGACTTGGGCGGGTGTGCATGGCCAGCATAACGATGGGGGCGTTTCTTTTGTCGCACATGACCGGAGCCTCGAAAAACATGCTCACCGCTGTGATCAGTACGAATGTGTATACGGTGGCTCGAGATGTGGCCAACGCCTTCTTCCCTTTGCGGGACAATGCGAGAGCACCAACGGCCTTGCCCACCGGGGTGACTACTGCAGCGTATGGAGCTGTTCAATTTGCGTTGGAGCATTTGAATACCTTGATGCCTCTGAGCGGTGCGGGGCGGTATGCGGCGGAGCTTGGCTACAGTCTGGGGGCGGATGTCATTCAGGGCACACTGAACGCTGTCGGAGCGATCACTGACGATTTCATTTTTATCTTGTGCAGAAGCTGGTCCTCGTTATCTCCATCAGTGGGACTGGATTCGCCTTTGGCTGATTCCGAATCCCTGCAGCGAAGTGTTCTGGAAGTACGTGCGGGAGCGCGTTTGCCATCAAGGGAGCAACTGGCCAATGCACTGCTTAACGTCAGCGCGTCCCGAACGTCGGCGTTCCAGGCACTCAATCATTCATTGGGAGCGGCGGCAGTCATGCTGGCTCTTTCTGATTTGGATGAAGGTACTCAAGGTCAGCTTTTGATTCTTGGTTTGGCGATGGTTTTGATGCTCATCTACTTCCCTTTCATTTGGACCTGCTCACAGCGTACGGACAATCAATGGTCGCCTGAGCAACTGCGAGAGAATCCCTCGCCGTAGACACCTTGTGTAGTCTCGTCGCGAATGGGGAGAGGGCGATGTCATACGCGCCCTCGCCTGAGTCTCTGCACCCGGCTATAATCCCCGCCACTTTTCGCCGCCCCGAGTCCATCGCGCCCATGTACACCCTGGCCCGTCAGCTGTTGTTCAAACTTTCCCCGGAAACCTCCCACGATCTGTCCCTGGACCTGATTGGCGCGGGTGGGCGGCTGGGGCTCAACGGTTTGCTGTGCAAGGCCCCGGCGAAGATGCCGGTGACGGTCATGGGCCTGGATTTCCCGAACCCGGTCGGTCTGGCGGCCGGCCTGGACAAGAACGGCGCGGCCATCGACGGTTTCGCGCAGCTGGGTTTTGGTTTTGTCGAAATCGGCACGATCACTCCACGTCCGCAGCCGGGCAATCCGAAGCCACGGTTGTTTCGCCTGCCGGAAGCAGAAGCGATCATCAATCGCATGGGGTTCAACAACCTCGGTGTCGACAACCTGCTGGCTCGCGTGGCGGCCGCCAAATATAAAGGCGTGCTGGGCATCAACATCGGCAAGAACTTCGATACGCCGGTCGAGCGCGCGGTCGACGATTACCTGATTTGCCTGGACAAGGTTTACGCCCACGCCAGCTATGTGACGGTCAACGTCAGCTCGCCGAACACCCCGGGCTTGCGCAGCCTGCAGTTCGGTGATTCGCTCAAGCAGTTGCTCGCTGACCTGGCCACGCGCCGGGCAGAATTGGCACTGCGTCACGGCAAACATGTGCCGCTGGCAATCAAGATTGCCCCGGACATGAGCGACGAAGAAACCGCACAGGTCGCCCAAGCGTTGATCGAAACCGGCATGGACGCGGTCATCGCCACCAACACCACCCTGAGCCGCGTTGGCGTTGAAGGCATGGAGCATGGTGACGAGGCGGGCGGTCTGTCGGGCGCACCGGTTCGCGACAAGAGCACCCACACCGTGAAAGTGCTGGCGGCGGAGCTGGGCAGTCGCTTGCCGATCATTGCGGCGGGCGGTATCACCGAAGGCAAGCACGCAGCCGAGAAAATCACCGCGGGTGCCAGCCTGGTGCAGATCTACTCGGGCTTCATCTATAAAGGCCCGGCGCTGATTCGCGAATCCGTGGACGCCATCGCGGCCCTGCGCTAATCCCTGTGGGGGAGGGGGGGGGGGGGGGGGGGGGGGGGGGGGGGGGGGGGGGAGGGGGGGGGGGGGGGGGGGGGGGGGGGGGGGGG
>NZ_JBPKAM010000038.1:0-56116 GCF_051216495.1 Pseudomonas baetica
GGTGGGCAGGGACACCCTCTCTTGGTGGGATTTTGTTGCCTGGGGGTGGGGGGGTCTCGGCTCTTGTTGGTTTTATTTTCTCCCCCCCCCCCCCCCCCCCCCCCGCTCCCACAGGGATCTGCGGTGAACACACGAACTGTGTTTAATGCAGATCCATTGTGGGAGCGGGCTTGCCCGCGAAAGCGGCAGTTCAGGCGACATCAATCTTAAATGCGGAAACTCCCCACCAACTGATTCAACCGCGCCGCCTGCTGCTCAAGCTCGGTGCACGCCCGCAGGGTCGATTGCAGGTTTTCCACGCCTTGCTGGTTGAGGGTGTTGATCTGGGTGATGTCGACGTTGAGAGCTTCGACCACGGCGGTCTGTTCCTCGGTGGCGGCGGCCACCGACTGGTTGACGTTGTCGATCTCGCCGATGCGCAGGGTCACGCTGCCCAGGCGGCTGCCGGCGAGGTTGGCGATGTTGACGCTTTCCTCGCTGTGCTGCTGGCTTTCGGTCATGGTGGTGACCGAATCCCGGGCGCCGACTTGCAGCTCTTCGATCATCTGCTGAATCTCCAGCGCCGAGGTCTGGGTGCGTCCGGCCAGGCTGCGCACCTCGTCGGCCACCACGGCAAAACCGCGTCCTGCTTCACCGGCCCGCGCCGCTTCGATGGCCGCGTTGAGCGCCAACAGGTTGGTCTGCTGGGAGATGCCCTTGATCACTTCGAGGATCTGCCCGATGTTCACCGTCTTGTCGTTGAGCACTTCGATGTTGGCGCAGGACGCGCTGATCTTGCCCGACAACTCGTTCATCACCTCGATCGTGCGTTGCACCACCTGACGTCCGTCTTCGGCCTGCTGGCGGGCGTTGGACGCCTGATGGGAAGCGTCGCTGGCGTTGTGGGCAATCTCTTGGGCGGCGGCGCCCAACTGGTTGATCGCTGCGGCCACGCTGTTGGTGCGGGTGGATTGATCGTCGAAATTGCTCAGCGACGAATTGGACGCGTTCAGCACGCGACGCGCGCCTTCGTTGACGCCCAGCGCTGCCGACGACACCTCGCGCATCGACTGATGGATGCGCTCGACAAAGCGGTTGAACGCCGTCGCCAACTGGCCGATTTCATCCCGTGATTGCACTTGCAGGCGCCGCGTCAGGTCGCCTTCGCCCAGGGAGATGTCTTCCATGACCCGGGTCAGCACTTGCAATGGGCGAGTGATGCGCTGCGCCGTGTACCAGATCAACAGCAGGCCGAGCAGGGCGGAGCCGCCACCGAGCAACAGTTCCAGCGCGGTGCTTTGCACGCCTCGGGCTTCGAGTTCCTTTTGCAGGGTGGTGACCGGTGCCAGCAGCACTTCTTGTGGCACACCCACCAGCACACCCCAGGGCGCGGCACCGGCAATCGGTGCCAGGGGTTCGAGGACCTTGATCTGTTGCGGGTCGACAAACACCTTTGGCTGACCGTTACGTAGTGCATCCATCACGTCGGCGCTGTCCATCGGCTGGCCCAGGCGACTGACGTCCTGACTGTTGGCCGAAATCACGCCACGGGGGCTGACGATGCTGATCTGGCCATGGCCGTCGAAGAGTTGCTGTGCACTGGTTTCACTGCTCTTTTGCAGCGCGGCGAGGTTGATATCGAGGCCCACGATGGCGATGACCTTGCCGTTCTCCAGCAGCGGGAAGGCGACGCTGGTCACCAGTTTGCGACTGCCGGACGCCTCGTCGAAGTAGGGCTCCAGCACACAGGCCTGGCGGGTGTCGCGGGCGCAGGTGTAGAAGGCGTTGTAGGGGGCGCCGCTCGGGCCCGGCTCGGTGTTGGCGAGCAGGCCTTCGTCGCCGATCACCGCTTGCAGTTCACCGGGTTTGCTTTGCACCCAGTACAGCGAGAAACGTCCTTTTTCGTTGCTGCCCAGATCGGCCTTGTCGACGAAACCCGAATCAGCACCATCCAAAGCGTCAGGTTCAAAAATGACATAAAGCCCGAGCAGGTCGGGCTTGTCGATGAGGGCCTGATGAAGCTGGGAACTCAGCTCCTGGCGCAGTTGTTGGCGGGTCAGCGTCCCCTGATGCTGGAGTTGCCGCAGATAGAGCAGGTACCGCGATAACCCCTGGCCAAATTCATGGGTCTGCATGAAGGTGCGTTGCACCTGCATCGCCTGAACCTTGGCCAACGCTTGCATGTGCTCCTTGGCCGCGTCGGCGAGCATGTCGCTGCTGGCCTGGGCCACTTGCTGGCTGCTTTTGTGGGTCTGGTAAAGCGACAGGCCCATCAGCAACCCCACCACCAGCAACAGGCAGAGGCCGGCGAGCAGGGCGATCTTGCTCTGGATCGTCAGGAATGTCTTGCGCATTGGAAATGCCCTTTTCCTAGAAGTGAACCCGATCCCCTGTAGGAGCGAGCTTGCTCGCGATGGAGGCCGGGGCACCACGGGAGTCCAGGCACCCCGCGTTTTCGTTGACGTCCATCGCGAGCAAGCTCGCTCCTACAGGAGTTGCGTTGGGCTTAGAACGTCGTGGCGAAAATCACCTGGCTGTAGAGGTTCTTGTCGTTGTTGCCCAACTGTGTGCCGCCCTGGTCAGCGCTCTTGTCCGGCTGGAACAGGCCCACCAGCGGCATGATGCTCAGGTGGTCGTTGACGTGCCATTCGGCGTACAGGTCGGTTTCGTGGCCATCGGTATTGCCCAGGCTGCGGTCGATGGTGTCGAAGTTGAAGTGCATCACGCCGACGCTGAGGTTCTCCAGCGGCGAGACGGACAACTTGACTTGCTGTATGCGCGAGTTGGTGTTGAACGGGCCGGCATAGTTGCCCGCCACTTCGCCCTGGAACCAGGTACCGAAACCACGGCTGAAACCGTAGAATAGGGTGTCGTAGTTTTCCGAGAAGCGGCTGTAGCGGTAGCTGACGTATGGCGACCAGGTCACGTCGGAGAAGGTCCAGCCGGCTTCCAGGTACCAGGCGTCTTCGCTGTCGGTGTGAGGCTTGTCCTGCTTGGCGTATTCGCCGGAGAGGAACAGGTCCTTGACCCCGGCATTGCCGGTGGCGCGCAGGCTGTAGGTCTTCATGCCATCGCGTTCGAGCTGGATCGGCGAGGCGAATTCTTCGTTGACGTCGGTGGTGTCGATGTAGGTCAAACCGACGGTGCCGGCTTCGGCCACGTGCTCCAGGGTGCCGACGTACATCTCGGTCTTGGCCTGGGCGCGGTTGTTGGATTTGAGCCACATCAGGTCGCTGCGCCAGCCTTCCTTGCCACCAATGCGCAACACGGCGGTCTCGTCGAAGGCCTTGCGTGCCGCCAGCCAGTAAGCGCCGCCACGGTTGAACTCACCGTCGGCGATGCCTTTGCCCAGGTTCAGCGCGTCGCCATTAATCAGGAAACCATCACCGACCATAATGTTCTGGCGACCAAAGGACAGGTCGATACCGTCGCTGCCCAGCACCGGGAACAGATCGGCCGAACGCCAGCCGAGGTAGGCGTCTTCGAACTTGGTGGTGCGTTCCGAGCCGTCGCTGAAGCCGGCGGCATCGCCATCACCCCAGGTGCCGGAGCTGAGCATGTTCGCCGCACCGTAAGCGGTACCGACACCGCCCAGGCCCTGGTCGAAGGCCAGGCCGTATTTGATGTAACCCTCGCGCCACGACGACGAACCTTCGTCGAGACGACCCGACAGGGCGTAGTTTTCCTGGCTGTGGAAAATGCCGAAAACCGCTTCCAGCGTGGCGTTCAGGTGACTGTCGTCATCGGCGTAGAGTTCATAAGCTCCGGCCTGCCCGGCACTGATCATCAGCGCGAGCGTGGAAAGTCGAAGCAAGGGGGACTTGAGCATGGCATGACATCCGTTCTTGTTCTAAGGCGCAGGGTTGCGGTCTTTTTAGATACTAAGGGCCGCGTTTTTTCGGGCCTTTTGTCTGTTTGCCAATTTGTTGGTTGTGCATGCCAGATTGCATGGCAGGGTGATGGCACCTACGTCTCAGCGACGAATCCACTTTTTGTAGGAGCTGCCGAAGGCTGCTCCTACAGGGGAATGATGGTGTTGGCGGGATTACCGTTCGTCGTTTTTTATCGAGAAGAGCGCCGGTTAGAGCAAAGCGCTCTTCGGCCGTTGAAGGACCGTTCCTACTGCTTCCTACAGTTATTTGAATCGACAAATAACGTGTGCCGCGTTTTGGGTAAATAGGGCTTCCTGTTTTCCTGTGGGAGCTCTCTGTTAATGCAGAGCGAAACTTCCTACGTGTCGAAAATACCTGCTTGTGAGTTGGTGCAAAAAATAATAACCATGGGCACGGCATTTTTCTGACTGAACGGGTATTTAACAATGAAGGTTAATTTTCTACGTGACAGTTTTTTCAACTACGACGAAGAGTTGGAGATCAGCGCTTGCCCACCTCAGATTGAGGGTTTCAGAGCTGCGGGCAAGGATTCAAAGCCCATTTGGCATGGTTGTTCTGGCATTGAACAGAACAGTCGTGGAAAGGACTGTCATGAAGTTATATCCACGCAAGTACGAGGTGCTCAATCTTCCAGTTGATAGTTTCGTTGTTTCAATGCGCGAGACATCAAGAGCACAGGATTCACCTTTGTTGTCGGCAATCAATGAGCTAAGGGATTCAAAGCTATCAAGGGCTGAGTTTGACGAAGTTCTATTGTTGTACGGCTTGATTCCAGAAACTGACGATGACCTGTAGGAGCGAGCCTGCTCGCGAAAAACGCCCTGGCAACGCAGTCATTCAGATAGCCCGCGTCATCGTTGACGTCCATCGCGAGCAGGCTCGCTCCTACAAGGGACGGGCGTAACCATAAGGTTCTAGTGATCTGGCAGAACCGCCAACACAACTGGCACGCAGGGCAAATCCTGCGCGCCGCCGACCGCCGACAATCCTTTTCAACCTGCCGGGGCTCCGTTGCCCTGGCACTTTCTGTGTTGGCGTTCGTCTGCGTGACGGGCGCGTGGATTTTCAAGGTCGTTTCTTATGTTTACCGCTCTGCGTGTGTCTCTCTTTGGTTTGTTGTCCGTGACCCTGGCCCAGGCGGCCGTGGCGGCTGATTGTGCGCCGGTTCAGAGCCGTGGCGCCGAGGTGTTCGCCAATGAATGCGGGGTTTGCCATTCGGTGAGCAAGGGCATGGCCGGGATGATGGGGCCGAATCTGGCGGGTGTGGTGGGGCGCAAGTCCGGCTCGCTGGAGGGTTTCAATTACTCCCAGGCCATGCGCAGCAAGAACATCGATTGGCAGGCCGAGAACATCGAGCAATTGATCACTCAACCCCAGGCTTATGTACCGGGCACCTACATGCCGTACATGGGGCTGGCCTCCGCCGACGATCGTCAGGCGGTGGTGTGCTACCTCAAAGAACAACACTGATCGGGCCGGCTGTGCGCCTGAACAATTCGTCTGAATAAAGGTGATTTATGAGCAACGTTGAAATCCTGCCGCAGGTGGCTGCATTCCTCGAGCGCCGTCATGGCTGCTTTATCGATGGTCAGTGGGTATTTGCTGAGGGCGAGACAATCGCCGTGGTCAACCCGGCCACCGGGCAAACCTTGTGCGAAACCCTGGACGCGCCGCTGTCGATCGTCGAGCAAGCCGTGCAGTCGTCGCACAAGGCGTTCAAGTCCGGCGTCTGGTCGTCGCTGCGTCCGGCCGACCGTGAACGTATTCTGCTGAACTTCACCCGTCTGGTGGAAGAGCACGCTGAAGAGCTGGCACAGCTGGAAACCCTGAGTCAGGGCAAGTCGATCAACATGGCCCGCGCGCTGGATCTGAACGCCACCGTGGAATTCATGCGTTACATGTCCGGTTGGGCGACCAAAATCGAAGGCCAGACTTTCGACGTGTCGATCCCGCTGCCGCCAGGTGCCAAATTCACCGCGTTCACCAAGCGCGAGCCGGTGGGCGTGGTGGTCGGTATCGTGCCGTGGAACTTCCCGCTGCTGATCGCTGCCTGGAAGCTGATGCCGGCGCTGGCCACCGGTTGCACCGTGATCATCAAACCAGCAATGGAAACCCCGCTGACCGCCATGCGCCTGGCTGAACTGGCGCTCGAAGCCGGCATTCCGGCCGGCGTGTTCAACGTGGTCACCGGTGGCGGCGCTAACGTTGGCGGCGTGCTGACCTCGCACCCGCTGGTGAGCAAAGTGTCCTTCACCGGTTCCACCGCCGTGGGCAAGAGCGTCGGTGTGGCGTGCATGGAAAACATGACGCGCTTCTCCCTGGAACTGGGCGGCAAGAACCCGATGATCGTGCTCGCCGATGCCGACATCGAAAAAGCCGTGCAGGGCGCGATCCTCGGTGGCTTGCTCAACAACGGTCAGGTGTGTGCCGCTGCGTCACGTTTCTACGTGCATCGCTCGATCCATGACAAGTTCGTCGAAGCCCTGGCCGCCGCCGTCTCGGCGATGCCGATTGGCGCGGGCATGAACTGTGACGCGGCGATCAACCCGCTGGTGTCGCGCAAGCAGCAACAGAGCGTGCTCAAGCACATCGAGCTGGCTCGCCGTGAAGGCGCACGCGTTGTGACCGGTGGCGAACTGCTGGAAGGCGACGGCTTCTTCGTCCAGCCGACCATCCTGGCCGACATCGACCACAGCATGGCCGTGGCTCGCGAAGAGGTGTTCGGCCCGGTGCTGGGCGTGATGCCGTTCGACGATGAAGATGCCGTGATCGAATTGGCCAACGACAACCGCTACGGTCTGGCCGCGAGCCTGTGGACCAACGACCTGAGCAAGGCCATGAATCTGGTGCCACGCATCGAAGCCGGCACCGTGTGGGTCAACGCCCACGTGCTGCTCGACCCGGCGATGCCGTTCGGTGGCGTCAAGCAATCGGGCATGGGCCGCGAGTTCGGGCGTGCAGTGATCGAGGCTTACACCGAGCTGAAGTCGGTGTGCATCGCGCATTAACCAATGATTGACCTGTAGGAGCGAGCATGCTCGCGAAAAACGCCAGGGCACCGCGTTCATTCAGACTGCACGCGTTATCGTTGACGTCCATCGCGAGCATGCTCGCTCCTACAGGGGGATTTGCATCAGGCAGTTGGCGGTTTCGCCAATTCAATCCCAGCGGCCCCCAGCCGCTTGAGAATTTCAAACAGCAGCTCGCTCTTGATCGCCCCGACATTGCGCGGGCTGCCGACGTAACCGGTGATGGTCAAGGTGATGCCTTCGGGCTTGAGTTGGCTGAAACGCACGAACGGTGCCGGTTTATCGAGAATGGATTCGTGCTCGATGTAGGTGTCGTACAGCAGGTTGCGCACCTGTTCCGGGTCGATGTCCAGCGGGAACATCAATTCCAGTGTCGCCACCCCCTGGGCGCTGCCGCCGAGGGTGACGTTACGCAGGTTCTGCGAGATCAATTGTGAGTTGGGCACGATGACGATCGAGCGGTCGGCGAGCTGGATTTCCGTGGCCCGTACATTGATCCGGCGGATGTCGCCCTCGACGCCGCTGATGCTGATCAGGTCGCCGACTTTCACCGGGCGTTCGGTCAGCAGGATCAGGCCGGAGACGAAGTTTTTCACGATCTCCTGCAAACCGAAACCGATCCCCACCGACAGGGCACTGACGATCCAGGCCAGGTTGGTCCACTTGATCCCGAACGAAGACAGCGCGAGCAGGATGACCAGCAAGTAAGCGATATTGGAAAACAGCGTACTGAGCGAGGCACACATGCCGGGGTCCATTTCCGTTTTCGGCAGGAATTCGTTGTCCAGCCAATGGCGCAGTGTGCGGACCAGGTAGATGCCGATGACCAGGGCGAGAACGCCTTGCAGCAGGTTGCCGGGGACGATGTTCAGTTTGCGCAACCCGTCGCCGCCGAGGATGGCCAGAATGTTGGTGGCCAATTGGCCTAGCGTCGATCCCACACCACCCACCATCAGTGTGATAAACGCGATAAGCATCAATGCAGCCCGACCGAGACCGGACAGGATGGTCGATATCTGGTCCAGGCGTGCGTCGCCAATGCCCAGCAATTGTTTAAGGGTCTTGCCGGTGGAGTGCCGGGGCGAGAACAGGTATTCACAGCCGTCCTTGAGCAGCTGGATCAGCAAATAGAAACCGGCAACAATGATGAAGAGCCAGACCAGTTCGTAGGTGATGAAGCGCGACAGCGACACATAACCCAACAGCAAGGCGAGCAGGGAAATCACCACTGCGATGCTGGCGAACGCATAAATGACCCCGGCCAGTGTCGTGCCAGCTTCGGGGGTCTCGCCCGTGGCGATAAGGCCCCGGCGAATCCTGCTGACGCGCAACAGCAGCGTACCGATCATCACCGTGACGACCAATGCGACAAACCCTCTGACCGAGATCACCACTGGCGAGCTCATGCCCGTGGCGTTGGTCATTTGCGCCAGCGCAACCAGAATCAGCAGCGCCCAGGCCAGGCGAATGGGGAAGGGTTTGATCGCCAGTGCCACCGGATCGGCGATGGCCGGCAAACGCCACGAAGGGTGTTTGGTAGACAGCAAGGCGCGGCTCAGGCCGGTGATCAGCACGCAGGTGTAAACGATCTTTTCGAAATCCTGGGAAAACCCCGCCAGTTGCGGCGACAGCGGCATTTGGCGGGTGAGGGCATAAAACAGCAACTGCAAGGCAAACCACGCCGCCAGTATCGTGGCGAATACCGACGACAGCGCCAGGGCACTGCGCCGCAATCGACCTTCAGGCATACGATGAATACACAGCCACGTCAGCCCTTTGTCGGTGAGCCTGTGACCGACAAACCACAGGGCAAGGGCCAGTGCGAGTAACACGGTGGTGTAGAAGCGCTGGCCAGGTTGCCAGGCGGCATCGAGGGTGGCGCTCATTTGCTGGATAAAGTCACTCAGGCGCTGGCGGTCTTCCGCGGGCGGATTGAGCAGTGGTGCCCAGAACCAGGGGTTGAGGATGCTGTGGGTCTGCTGGGTCACTTCGGTTTCCAGCAGGCCACGACGGATGACGGCGATTTGCGTCAGCAGTTCGGCCGCGCTGGCCTTGAGTGTTGCCAGCGTTTTGAGCTTGTTATCGACCTGGGTTTTCTGTTCGGTGAGCTCAGCCCTTTGCCGGGTGATTTCAGCCTTCTCCAGCGGGGACCCGCTATCAGGTGCCGGTCCCAACACGCTCAACTGCGATTGCAGTTGAGCCTGCGCGGGTAGCAGCAGCGCCGACAGCCGGGCGATTTCCTGGATCAACGCCTGGAGCAGATCCTGGGGGGCTTCCAGTTGGCTGTAATTGCTGGCCTGGGACACCTGTTGTTTCAGGTTGTAGAGCCGAAGCTGCAAATCCTGCAGGTCGTTGTCGGAAATGCTGGCGGAGGCAGCCGTTGCAGTGGCGGCCGGCGTGTCCGACAGTGCCGCCGCCGACAACATGGCGCCACTTGCCCCGAACAGCGCGAAAACCACGACCATCATCCACTTCAAGGTATTGCGCATAGGCGTGCTCGACAGGTTGTTAGTCACCCAGCCTATGAGGTTAGGTCATGACTCGCGTTGTTGGGGGTTTATTGGTCGGATGTGGTTTTCGGGGCGCAGCCTTTGATTCCTGTGGAGGCCCCACCATCCACTGTGGGAGCGAGCCTGCTCGCGAAAAACGCCGGGACACCGCGGGCATTCAGGCCGCCGGCGTCATCGTTGACGACCATCGCGAGCGAGCTCGCTCCTACAGACGCGGCAATCTCGGGGCTCGACAGGGCCTGGATTGAAAGACCTTCAATAAGCGCAAGCATGTCCTACGCTTATGCGCAGGCCAAAGCTCATTGAGCAGGGATCGCCCCCTGATCGACGGGCGACGGCACCCATAAAAACAATCCAGGGAGAAACACCATGTCCGCTTTGTTCCATCGCTTCAGTCGCTTTCTGGCGGTTGGCATGACCGCCGCCGCACTCACCACGCCTGCGCTTGCACTGGACACCGTCAAGTTCATGGCCCCCGGCTCCGTAGGCGGCGGTTATGACCAGACCGCACGGGTCCTGGGTAAAGCCTTGGTCGAAGCCAATGCGGCCAAGTCCACCACGTTTGAGAACAAGGGCGGCGCTGGCGGAACCCTGGGGCTGGCGCAGTTCGCCAACAGCACCAAGGGTGACCCGAACGCGTTGCTGGTGGTCGGCGCGATCATGGTCGCGGGGATCGAACAGAACAAACCGCAAATCACCTTGAAGGACGTAACGCCGATTGCCCGGTTGTTCACCGAATACAACGTGATTGCCGTGCGCAAGGAATCGCCCTACAAAACCCTCAATGACCTGATCAAGGACTTCAAGGCCAAACCCACCAGTGTCACCTTTGGCGGTGGTTCCAAAGGCTCGATCGATCACATCGGCATTGCTGAGCTGGCCGGCAAGCTGGATGTGCCGGTCAACAAGGTGAATTACATCGCCACCGGTGGTGGGGGTGAAGTCGTGGCGCAGACCCTGGGCGGGCAGATCAAGGTGCTCACCGGGGGCTACGCCGAGCTGGGCCAATACATCAAGAACGGCCAGATCCGCGTGTTGGCCATCGGTGCGCCCGAGCGCGTCCCGGGGATCGATGCGCCGACCCTCAAGGAAAGCGGTTACGACATGGTTATCGGCAACTGGCGCGGTGTGTACGGCGCCGCCGGCCTCACTCCCGAACAGCGCAAGGAAGTGACCGATGCGGTGGTGGCCGCCAGCAACAGCAAAGTCTGGCAAGACAACATCCAGACCAACGCCTGGACGCCGAGCGTGCTGACCGGTGATGACTTCGGCAAATTCGTCGACGAAGAGCACGTGCGCCTGCGGGCGATGCTGGTCAAGGTCGGGCTGCTTTGAGATGGCCGGGGCACGGGCAGTTAAGCCGACGCAACTGGCGATCGGCCTTGGCCTGATCGCCCTGAGCGCACTGTTGGCGGTGGGGGCCTACCGCTTTCCACCCGAGATGGGGTTTGTGATCCTGCCGGCCTATGTCTATCCCTACCTCGTCGCCGGGTTTCTTGGCGTGGTAGGGGTGTTGCTGAGTTATCAAGCGCTCACGGGTGGATTTCGTGAACTGAACAATGATAACGGCACGATCCCTGGTGGCAAAACCGGAGCGGCCTGGGTGACGGGCGGGCTGCTGGGGGTGGCCTTGTTGATCAACCTGATCGGTTTTGTGCTGGCCGCCGGGTTGCTGTTTGCCTGTTCGGCGCGGGGCTTTGGCAGTCGTCATCCGCTGCGTGACCTGGCCATCGGCATCGCCTTGACCCTGCCGATTTACTGGCTGTTCAACGCCGGACTGGGGGTTTCCCTGCCGCCGCTGGTCAATGCCTGGATCTGATCCGGCGTTAAGGAGATCGACAGCGTGGATATTCTCTCAAACCTGATGATGGGGCTTTCTGCGGCGCTGACGCCGATCAATCTGATGTGGGGGTTCATCGGTTGTCTGTTGGGCACCGCCATCGGTGTCCTGCCCGGCATCGGGCCGGCGCTGACGGTGGCCCTGCTGCTGCCGATCACCGCCAAGGTCGATCCCACCGGGGCGTTGATCATGTTTGCCGGGATCTATTACGGCGCGCAGTTCGGCGGTTCCACCACTTCGATTCTGCTCAACACGCCAGGGGAATCGTCCTCCATGGTTACGGCCCTGGAAGGCAACCGGATGGCTCGCAACGGGCGCGCCGGACCGGCGCTGGCCACGGCGGCAATAGGTTCTTTCGTGGCCGGGACCATTGCGACGATTCTGCTGACCCTGTTTGCGCCGGTCGTGGCCAGGCTGGCGCTCAACTTCGGCCCGGCGGAGTATTTCGCGATTCTGGTGTTGTCCTTCACCACGGTGTCGGCGGTGCTCGGTGCTTCCATGCTGCGCGGTTTCGCATCGCTGGGGATCGGGTTGACGGTCGGCATGATCGGTCTGGACTCGACCTCGGGGATTGCCCGCTACACCCTAGGCGTTCCGGAGTTAGTGGACGGCATTGAAGTGGTGCTGGTGGCGGTGGGCTTGTTTGCGGTCGGGGAAGCGCTGTACAGCCTGCTCTATCAACAGGAAATAACGGAGGGCCGGCATCGCCTGTCCTCATTGTGGATGACCCGCGCGGATTGGAAGCGTTCGGTTCCGGCCTGGTTGCGCGGCACGCTGATCGGTTTTCCATTCGGTTCGATTCCGGCCGGTGGCGCGGAGATCCCGACGTTCCTGTCGTATTCCACCGAGCGCAAACTGTCCAAATACCCGAAAGATTTTTCCGCGAACAAAGGCGAGGGCGCCATCGAAGGCGTCGCAGGACCGGAAGCGGCAAACAATGCGAGCGCGACCGGGTCTTTGGTGCCATTGCTGACCCTGGGCATACCGACCTCGGCGACGGCGGCGATTTTGTTGGCGGCATTCCAGAACTACAACCTGCAACCGGGGCCGTTGCTGTTTGAAACCTCCGCCGAGCTGGTCTGGACCCTGGTGGCTTCGCTGTACATCGGCAACGTCATCCTGCTCGTGCTGAACCTGCCGTTGGTGGGGCTGTGGGTCAAGTTGCTGCAAATCCCCAGGCCCTACCTGAATGCCGGGATTCTGGTGTTCGCCACCATCGGCGTGTACGGCATGCGTCATTCCTCCTTCGATCTGCTGTTGATGTTGGCCATTGGCTGGTTCGGCGTGTTGATGCGCCGTTTCGACTTCCCGGTGGCGCCGGTGATCGTGGGCATGCTGCTGGGGCCGATGGCCGAGAAGCAATTGCGCAATGCCCTGTCCATCAGCGAGGGCGACTGGATGATCTTCCTAACGCAACCCATCTCGGCGTTTTTCATGGCGCTGACATTGCTGGTGCTGCTGGTGCCGCCGCTGCTGCATGCAAGGGGGATCAAGTTGCATGAGGATGATTGAGTATTGCGGATAGACACAGATCCTGTGGGATCGCCGCACCGCCGCTCCCACAGGGTTTTGTACAAACCTCTCAGGCCAACATCGACATCAAGCCACCCTGGCGATCCAGCTTGGCCAGGTCGTCGAAACCGCCGATGTGCACGTCGCCGATGAAGATCTGCGGCACGCTGCGCCGCCCGCTGCGCTCGAGCATTTCTTCCAGTTTGCCAGGTTCGCGCTGGACGTTGATCTCGTGCATTGCGATGCCTTTGCTGGCCAGCAGCGATTTGGCGCTATGGCAGTAAGGGCAGGTGTCGGTGGTGTACAGGGTCACGGTGTCCATTTTCAGTCTCCACATTGAGGTTAAGGCCGCCATCCCACAGAAATTGCCCGCCATCAGGCGTCGATGGCCGGGAAATCGATATCGGTCAGCGCAACGTTATTCAGGTAATTGGTCAAAGTCTGCGAGGCTACGTGGGCAACCACTTCGATGATCTTCGCGTCATTGATCCCGGCGGCGCGGGCTGCGGCAATCTGCTCGCTGTTCAAATGGCCACGGTTTTCGGTGATCTGACGGGCGAGCAGGGCGAAGGCGTCGAGCTTGCCTTCACGGGCACTGAGAATCTCCTGGCCGGACAGCCCGGCCTTGCCGGCGAACAGGGTGTGCGCCGCCAGGCAGTAGTCGCAGCCATTGACCTGCGAGGTGGCGAGGAAGATCGCTTCTTTCTCCTTGGCGCTCAGGGACGTCTTGCCCAGTGCCGCCGAGTTCTGCAGGTAAGAAGCAAGCACGGCAGGGGCGTGGGCCAGTACACGGAAGACGTTGGGCAGGAAACCGATTTTCATCTGCACGCCTTCCAGCAAAGGGCGGGTTGTGTCGGTGGCGTGTTCCAGGTCTACAGAGGTAATGCGCGTCATGGTGATTCTCCGGGGTTTAGAGCGCGACAGGCGCTGGGTTCGGAGTCCATGCTAGTGATTCGTTCTGGTCAATTGGGTGCAAATCGTCGACGATATGCGACAGATCGTCCAAATCTGTTCCCGGGAGTCGCCCCATGGATCGCTTGTCCACCTTGCTCACGCATTTCGGCGTCAACGCCGGCACCTTTCACAGCGGCACGTTTTGCGGCACGACGGCGTTTGATGGCAGTCAGACGTGTGGTCACCTGCATTTGCTGCAGGCCGGTGAAATCACTTTGAAGCTGGCCGATGAGCGAGAGTTGCACCTCGTCGAGCCGACGCTGATCTTCTTCCCTCGGCCGTACCGGCATCGCCTGTTTGCCACTGAAGCGTCGTCCACTCAATTGGTGTGTGCGTCCCTGAGCTTCGACGGCGGGTCGGGTAATGCCCTGGCCGCGGCGTTGCCGGAGTATCTGGTGCTCAAACTCGATGAAATCCCGACCCTGGCGGGCACCCTGGAATGGCTGTTCAACGAGGCCTTCGACGGCAGTTGTGGCCGTGAAGCGATGATGGACCGGCTGTTCGAGCTGTTGGTGATTCAGTTGCTGCGCTACATCCTGAGCACGGGCAATCAGCAGCCGGGGATGATGGCCGGGCTGGCCGATGCGCGTTTGGCGCGGCCCTTGAGCCAGATGCACGAGGCGCCGGCCAAGGCCTGGAGCGTGGCCGAGTTGTCGGCGCTGGCGAACATGTCCCGGGCCAGTTTTGCCGAGCACTTCAAACGCGTGGTTGGCCAGGCACCGGTGGACTATCTGGTGAGCTGGCGCATCAGCCTGGCGCAGAAACGCTTGCGTGAAGGCAAGCCGATTGCCCTGATCGCTGAAGAGGTCGGCTATGAAAGCCCGTCGGCACTGGCCCGCGCCTTTCGCCGCAAAACCGGCGTGAGTCCGCGAGAGTGGAGGGGTGAGTGATCTTGAACGTGCGTCAATTCGGTTTATCGGGGCGATCCCGCGCGCAGGTTATGCGACTGCTTCGCCACCGGGTCCAGGCTTCGCCAGCGGCTACAAGGGAGTCGCTGAGACAGCGATTTCTTGCCCAGTGGCGGGAGGAAGTTGAGCGTTACCCAGGCTCCAGTTCGCCGGTGTGTTATCGGGATGAGTTTCCAGAGTATTGAGCCGTGAGGTGGGTGCACCGGGCTAGCTCGATGTGTTCTCCCGGAACATCGGGTTCACGCCAAACATGATGTCGATGTTCGCGCAGAGCCCGATCGCGTTCAACGCTTGGGCGACACTGCTCGGTTCCCTGAGCAAGGCGCTCGATGTGAAAACCCGTGACAGCACCGGTCTTGCTGTTTCCGAAGCGAACGGCTGCAGCTACTGCCTGACGTAACGACCCTTTCTTAAGGTAGCTGTAGGAGCGAGCTTGCTCGCGATGGACTCAAGAGCGCCGCGATGAGCCAAACAATACGCGTCATCGTTAACAACCATCGCGAGCAAGCTCGCTCCTACAAACGAAACCACTACATGTTTTGCGTGCCCTCAAGCCAATACGCTGATTTTTAAGGATCCTCTTATGGATTGTGAAAAATCCATGAAAGAGAATTCATTGCATCGCACGCCCATTGCCGCAATGGCCAAACAGGGAAAGTGGAAGTGGGTCGTTGTTGCATGGGTGGGGGAAACTGTTTGTGTCTTACAGCATCCTGGTTCTCGAGGGAGGTGGACTCAAGAAGAAGTTTTTGCATGCGCTCCAGGTGAACATGGAGGGCGTGGTATTGCGGGCGGCCAAAAATAGTCATGAAGCCTTTGAGTTATTCAATGCGTATTCATTCGACATGGTGTTAAGCAGTTTGACGATGTTGGAAGTGAGTGGCGCACAACTGTTCAGGAAGGGTGTGGATTGCAGGCCACTGCCGGCATTGGCCATTCTCGATGATTCTCCCCGGCAAACAGCGGTGAATGCCTGTCTGGCGGCCAGGAACTTTGGATTCACCGTTGTCGGTCTGGTCTCCAAGCCACTGGATGTCATCGATTTACGCGCCCTGCATGGCAGGCTTATGGGGCTGAGCGCTGGCGATCCCGAGGAAAACCCGGTTCCACATCACCCACACGCACTGCTGGATCACCAGCACAAGTATCCAGTTCAAATCGGGTTCCAGGTCAGGAAAAACTTACGCTCCGGTCGTATTACAGCGGTCAAGGCGCAAGCCTTGCAGCATCATCTGCAATCGAATGCGCAGTCGTTGTTGCCTGCGAATGCAGGAAGTGAGGTCGAAGAGGCCTTTCTGGTTCATGTGGTGAGCCAGGTCATTAGCGCTCAGCGCGCCTGGCGCGAGCAGGGGTGCAGGGTGATCGTATGGATCCAGCTCTTCATGTCGGTATTGAGGCGCAGTGGCTTTGCGGAGCGGATGCACCAGTTCGTGGTCAGTCGGGAGGGTGAGCCTGAATGCATCGGATTTGAATTGGCCCGGACGTCTAAAAAAGAAAACCTGACTCACCATCTTGGATCGATTTACAAGTTGCGGCTCAAAGGCTTCGCTGTCGCCCATGATGACGTTGGTCAAGGTTATAGATATTGCTTGAATTTAAAGTTGACGCCGTTTACAGACGTCAAGATTTTTCCGCCGCTGGTACGCAGCGCGGTGAAGAATGAAAAGCTCGCTTCTTCATTGGCCTGCATTATTACGGAGAGTCAACAATTGGGGTTGACGGTGCTGGCGGAGGGGGTTTCAACACAAGAAGAATGGGCGCTGCTACAACGACTCAATTGTGATGAGGCTCAAGGTCCGTTGGTCTCGGAAACCATGCAACAAGATGAACTTGCCCGGTTATTGGTGAAAAATCGTAGGGAGTGTATTTAAGCCGCTTCAAGACCAGTCTGGCTATTTTTAAGGTTCGCCTGATGGGCTGCCGACTTTCCAGTCAATAAACTAAATGCTGATAAATGCACATGCCTGTTGTGTTCGCGCATGACGCTCCTCCTGAAGCTGTCGGTGGTCGGGAGATGGCTGTATTCAGAGTCAGTGAATTGGAAGGTCGGGCAACGGGTCTAAAGTAGGGTTTCAAATATGCTGCTCAGAAATTTCAGAATGGCGCATCGTGCGGCATTGATATTTTTAATCATTAATCTTCTGGTGGTCGCTCTCGGCGGTATTTCGCTATGGCAGATGGGGCGGGTTCGCGCTGCAGCCGTGGAAATCGAAAAGAACTGGATGGAGAGTGTGCGCCAGGCGGGCGTGATCGATGCAATGGTGCTTAAAATGCGCCTGGAAAGCTTCCGGCTGATCAATACAGTCAACGCCGATGTAAAGAAGATTTCGGCCGATACAATTGCCGATACAAGAATCAAACTAAAGCAGATGGTTGACGGGTATCAAGAGCAGGTCAGCAGCCCTGAAGAAGGGCAGATTTATAACGATGTAAAAATCGGTGTCGCTACCTATGACAGTAAACTGGATGGATTGCTGGCATTGGTTCAATCAGGTGATTTGGCGGGTGCTGCAAAATATATAGATGACAATATTCGTAAACCCACCAATGAGCTGCAGGCATCCGTTGAAAAGCTGGTCGAATTAAACCGTTTGGGTGGGCAGCAATCCGGCATCGAATCCGAAGGGATCTATCAAAGTTCAATCAAGACCGTGATCGGGATTGGCATTCTGGTCATTTCCCTGAGTTTGGTGCTCGGTACTTTGTTTTCTCGAAGCATCACGGTTCCGTTGTTGGCCGTGCTGGGGGTCAACCAGAGAATTGCCGACGGTGACCTGAGGGCTGAACTTCAGGTCGACGGCAAGGATGAATTGACGGATCTGATGAAGTCCACGGCTGCCATGCAGGCCAGTCTGCGCGACACGATTCGCCATATCGGCGACTCGTCCACGCAATTGGCGTCGGCATCGGAGCAAATGTATTCCGTGACCGAAGAGTCCAGTATCGGCATGCAGCGTCAAAACAATGAGATCGAACAAGCGGCCACGGCGGTGAACGAGATGACGGCAGCGGTGGAAGAGGTCGCGAGAAACGCGGCGTCCGCTTCGGAGTCTGCCCAAATGTCGGAACGCTCTACCCGGACAGGTTCCGATCGGGTTGCGGAAACAGTCAAGGCTATCCAGAACCTGGCATCGACCGTGGAAAAAACCAGCGATGAGGTGGAAGGGCTGGCAAGCAAGGCCCAGAACATCACTAAAGTCCTCGATGTGATTCGGTCGATTGCAGAGCAGACCAACCTGCTGGCGTTGAACGCGGCCATCGAAGCAGCGAGGGCGGGTGACCAGGGCCGAGGCTTTGCGGTGGTTGCGGACGAAGTCAGGGCGCTGGCCCATCGTACGCAGGAGTCGACCAAGGAAATCGAAAGCATGATTGCCGACATTCAGTCAGGTGCCGAGCAGGCGGTGCTGGCCATGTCGCATAGCTGTACCAATGCTCAGGATACGTTGGGGGTTGCTCAGGAGGCCGGCACCGCATTGGCGGACATTGCGAAGTCGATTACCGAGATTAACGAAAGGAATTTCCTGATTGCCACGGCTTCCGAGGAACAGGCCCAGGTGGCGCGTTCGGTCGATACCAACCTGGTCAGTATTCGGGATCTTTCGATTCAAACGTCTTCAGGTGCCAGTCAAACCGCGACAGCCAGTAATGAACTTTCGAAGTTGGCAGTTGAAATGGCGGAATTAACCCGGCGATTCCTGACCTGATGTGATGTCGGAGGGGTTTTTGTAAGTGTCGGGCAGGAATGTTTATTGTTACTTGCTTATTTGTAGTATTTCATCTGAATTAAACTCGTGACCCCAGTGCGTGATAATTATGATGAAAGTTGTGCGGTGTCTTGGAGGTGTTAAATGGAGGCGATAACAACGACTGAACCACTCATGAAGGAAACAGCACCCATTGGTGAGGAGGTGCTGGTCGAAGCCAAAAAGATTGTTACCGAAGTCAGGAAAGCGGTGGTACTTGCTGCCGCTGTCGAGAAGTCAGTCGCCACGGCCGCGACTAACCTTGGTGTAAACATGTTGTCGGCCAATGAGGAACTGGTACAGGCGCACCGTCAACTGTGCAGTGTATTGAATATTGCCGAAGTCAAACAACGCGCCGCCGTGGAGCGCCAGGAAAAGCAATCGCGAAGGGTGCTGCGGGCGGTACTCGAGCGTGTGGTGCTGATCGTAGGGGTTTCTGCTGCCATTGGCGGAGCCATCGGCGGAGGCATTGCAGCGCTGCTCCTTCGATGACAGGCGGTGAATGTTAAAGGTTAAATCGTACCGGGCCGATGGCAGGACTTGAAAAGGGGGAGCAATGAAAATAGCCGATTTGGACATGCGAGAATTGATCGACGCTATCGGCGTTGCCGTTGTTCCCGTGATTTTCAAGGATGTAAACAACGAAACGCCTCCTTACGTTTTGCGTGAGCGCTTTCGCCTCAATGCCGAAATCATGGGGCGTTTCGCCGCCGTACTCTATTGCGGCGACGAAGTGGGTCTGGAAACGCTTGATCTGATCAATCTTTTTACGACGCATATGCAGCTCGAGCATCTGCAATCGATGAATCAATTGCTGGGGCCGGAGGGGGACTTGAGCAAGTTTGGCGGTGCATCAGTCAGGTCGATCTGAGCCCGCAACGTTTCACCAGACAATGAATGCAAGCCGATACCCTTTGAAGGTGAGAATCAACTCTCCATTTTTAAGGTTTGGCTGATGGTTTGCGCCCGGGTAAGGCACTTACCCTTGTGTGATGAAGCTAAAGCAGTTTTTACAACCCGCCGACTCTTACTTTTCCACGCCTAAAGCCGCGCGCAGGTTGTTGCGTCTGTTCGCCCAGGTTCTCGTTCTGGGAACGATTGTCGGCGCGATCATTATTGTCAGCTCGATATTCAACAGTGAAATCTCTCGTCGGCAAGGTTACATGAGTGACGCGATTACCGATGCGCGCGTGTTTTTTACGCAGCGGGAAGTCTTTCTCGGGTCCCTTGTCCTCTCCGCTGTCAGCAGCCCTGACGAATTCAGCGAAAAAAAACCTGCGCCGGCAGATTCGTCAGGTGGGAACAATGCTGCGCAGAGTGAATGGGGTGTGCACCTGTCTGAGCGCATGACCGATTTTCTCCGGGACAAACGCGTCAATCTGGTTTATGTCGCGCAAAAGTCCGATGCCCGGCCTGTTTATTTGAGCAGGGCCTCCACTTGGTCGGCGCCCATCTCCGAAGACATCCTGCGAAGACTGCATGGGTTCAATGGCCAGTTGCCTGGCATCGCCCAGGAAGTCTGGCTCAGCGATCAAACCACGTCTCCCGCCCGTTTGTACCTTTTTGCGCTGGCGGATGCGCATCGACCGCAATATGGCTGGATAGGCCTGGAAATGGATGCCGCCGACGTCACCCATACGCTCCATGATGACACCGCAGGGCAGTTCGTGATGGTCAATCCGAACGGTGAGGTGATGATGAGCAGTGTCCCCATCGATCAGAATGCACCGTCGGCCATGAGACTTGAGTTGGGTCAGAATTTCGGGTTCGCCGGTGACGGTTTTTTGCCTGATCGATTGGTCATGCGCAAACAACTGGGGTATTCGAACTGGAAAATTTTCTATCGGATCGACCTTTGGTCATTGTTGAAGGTGCTGTGGTGGCCCCTGGCGATTTGTATCTTCTTGATTCTGGTCGTTGCGCTGCTGGTCTATCGCCTGGTGTCGCGAATAGAACGACGGTTGATTACCCCGGCAACGGAACGCATCGATGCATTGATAGAAAGCGAGGCATTCAGTCGGGCTGTCATTCAAACAGCCCCGGTTGCCCTGTGCGTACTGCGTCGCGCGGATGGTCAGGTCGTCCTGGAAAACAGGTTGTCGGAACAGTGGCTGGGCGAATGCAATGAGCGTGAGCGGTTGTGTCACGGCTGGATCGAAAAGGCATTCGATGACAATGAGTCGAATCAAACGGATGAGTTCCAGGCCGGCAATGGTCGTCATCTTTACCTGAGTTTTGTCCGCACCCGATACAACGGCGAAGATGTTCTGTTCTGTGCGTTCAGTGACATCAGTTCGCGCAAGCAGGTTGAAGCGGCCATGGCCATGGCCAAGCAATTGGCGGATGCCGCCAACGAGGCCAAGACGCTATTTCTGGCCACCATGAGTCATGAAATCAGGACCCCGCTCTATGGCGTGCTGGGCACTCTGGAGTTGCTGGGTAAAACCGAGCTCAAGGCTCAGCAAAAGGCTTACCTGCATGCCATCGAGAGCTCGTCTTCGGCCCTGTTGAACCTGGTGTGCGATGTGCTGGATGTGGCGAAAATCGAGGCCGGTCAATTGGCGCTTGAGTTGGGTGAGTTCTCTCCCATCGAGTTGGTCAATGGTGTTGTTCAAAGCTATCTGGGCGCGGCACGCAGCAAAGGACTGACGCTTTACTCCTATATTGATCCTGCTATCCCGGCGATGCTGCGTGGAGACCTGACCCGCATCCGGCAGATACTGAATAACCTGCTCAGTAACGCCGTGAAGTTTACGGAAAGCGGGCAAATCGTCTTGCATGTCAAGCTGGGCGCGGTGACCGCAGAGCGAGTCAACATCCAGTGGCAGGTTTCGGACAGCGGTCCGGGTATCGCCCGCGAAGCACAGGCCTTTTTGTTCGATCCGTTTTATCAAACAGGCAGTAGCGCGAATGTGATCGCTGGCACCGGTTTGGGCCTGTCGATCTGTCAGCGCCTGGCGGAGTTGATGAGCGGCAGTATTCGAGTGGTCAGCACGCCGGGGCTGGGCAGCAGCTTTACGCTGAATGTGGCCCTGGAGCCTTTGCAGCCGATGACAAATGTGACGGCCATGTCCGAGGGGTTGCACAGGACGGTGCATGTCTATTCGCCCACGCTGGAGATGGCGGAGTACCTCGCGAGCTGGTCTCGTCACTGGGGCGCGAAGACGCGGGTTGGCAAGCCGGCTGACAACGATCCTGGTCATGGTTGCGTATTGATCGAAGTTTATCCCCATGAGCGACGGCGTATTTGCCCTGAATGGAAAGGGGCGAGAATCATCGTCAGTCCACAGGGATGTCCGGAGGATCACCCCTCAGACGGTCAGTGGTGTGTCGAACTGAATGATCTTGGCAGGCTGTATGAAGCGCTTGGCCAGGCGCAAGGCGTTGTGACGTCAGCTCCAGGCCTCGCTGACGTTGAAGCCCCTGACAAGCTGGATCTGAAAGTACTGGTGGCTGAAGACAACGTGATCAATCAGTTGATTCTAAAGGACCAATTGGAAGAGTTGGGATGTGAGGTGGTGTTGGCGGGCGATGGCGCTGAAGCGTTGGCGCTCTGGGGCAAAGATGACTTTGATGTGGTGCTGACCGACATCAATATGCCAGGGATCAACGGCTATGAGTTGACCCGCAAGTTACGCAGCATTGGTTGTAATGCCCCGATTATCGGTGCGACGGCAAATGCCATGCGCGATGAGAGTGATCGTTGTCTGGGCGCCGGAATGCAACAGTTGTTGGTGAAGCCTTTCGGTTTGGGTGCGCTTTTCAACTGTCTGCAACAATACGAAAGGGTGAGCTTCGGTGGCATATAACATTTTAGTGGTCGAGGATCACCTCTTTCAGCATAAGTACCTGCTTGATTTGTTTGACTCGCTGGGAGACGTGTCGGTCAGTTCTGCATTCAACGGTCATGAAGCGCTGGCGTTGTTGAAAGAACAGCGTTTCGACCTGGTGCTAAGTGATTTGATGATGCCCAGTATGGATGGCTTGCAGCTTGTGCAAAAAATGGGTGAGTTCAGGCACAAGCCCGCCATGGCCTTTATGAGTTCGGCACCGGGGCGAATCATGGTCAGTGCCAGCCTGGCGGCAAAGAATCTCGGCTTCAGGGTGCTGGGACAAATAGCGAAACCTGTGAACCAGAGTTCACTGCGCAAGCTGCTCGATAAGTTGGTGGCGTTTGGCTCGGATGTCGTTGCAACGGTCAGGGTACCGCCGGAGCACAGTTTCGTTGACCTGAGCCATGCATTGAGTTCAGGGCAGATACAGCCGTGGTTTCAGCCGAAAAAATCCTTATCCACGGGACGAATCGTTGCCGCCGAGGCCTTGGCAAGATGGGACCATCCCCGCTTGGGCCTGCTGCTGCCCAGAGATTTTTTACCCAACATCATTCGCCATGATCTGGAAGAAACGTTGCTGATGGAGTTCGTGACCCAGACCATTTCTGCTCAGTCCTTGTGGCGCGATCAGGGATACGACATCCCCGTCACGATCAATCTGCCGACCCATCTGCTCGGCAGCGACGATTTGCCCGACCGCCTGCATGAGCGGGTCGCCAGCGTTGGAGGCCTGCATTCGAAGATCGGATTCGAATTGATGGAGAGTTCAGTTACAGAAAACCTCGGGCACTATTTTTCGGGGGTTTGCCGCCTGCGGTTCAAGGGCTTCGGTTTGGCCCAGGATGATTTCGGCAAGGGTTACAGCTCCTATTTCAATCTGGTTTCCACGCCTTTTACCGAGCTGAAGATCGATCGTTCACTGGTATATGGCTGTGTCGAGAATGAAAACCTGGAGGCCGCGCTTTCCAGCATCGTTGCGCTGGGTAAAAAGCTTGGACTCAACGTGGTCGCCGAAGGGGTCGAGACGCCAGGCGAGCTTGCGCTGCTGAGTCGACTCAATTGCGATCAGGCTCAAGGCTTCCTCATCTCGAAAGCAATAGACCCGCAGCGATTTTCTAGCCTGCTGACTGAAGACGGCCCTGCAAATTCCATTTAACCGTCAGCGCCACCTGGAACCTGAACGTTGACTATCGTTCACCCAGTACGTCGAGCGTTGTACAACCTTTCGAGACGCGTAATGAAAGCCGACTCTCTCTTCGGATCGCTGGCAAACAGCTCAATGCGCCTGAGTACCGGGCTGTTGCTGTCATTGGGTCTGGTGGTCCTGCTGATAGTGACCAATTTCAGGGCGATCGTGCTTTTACTCGACAGCGAGCAGGAAAAGGCCAATTCCCATTTCGCGCGGGTGATGGAGAATGTGCGGGAGCAGGAAGTCTTTCTGCAAGCCATCTCCGATCGACTGGCAGCACCTTCCGATCAAATTCCGATGGCGCCCGCCAGCCTCAAGCGAAAAATGCAGTTCAGTGACTTGGGCAACAGCACGTTCGATATTTCCGAGAGCGCATTTTCTCTGCCCTTTACCGTGACGGTGCCGGATGGCGAATCAGAGCAGGGGCTGAACGCGATACTGACACTGGGCTGGCATTTGACGAACTATTACAGCTGGTTTTGGGCCCAGTCCAATTACTTATCCCCGCAAGTGTTTTTGTTTAGCCCGGAAAGTACGGCCAGCGTTGCCATGCCGGCTATCGGCAAGTTTCGCAATGAAAATCTGCTGACACGCCAAAACTACAGCCTGATCTCCCGAAGCGTCGCTGGGCAAACAATGAAACAGTCTGCGCCCTTGCAGGACCGCAAGGTGCATTGGACGCAACCCGGGCCACCGTCGCAGCCGTCTGAGGACAAGATGGAGGTTGTGGCTTACATGATGGGTGAACTTCCGATCCATCCTGTTCGCGTGGATAGCGGCATGGATCATGTGGTGGTGGCTTCGTTGTTTGATCTACGCCATTTAAGCGCAAGTGCACTGGATTCCGATTTGCCGTTTCATGGCCAATTCACCTTGATTTCCCCCAAAGATGAGGTGTTGACCGGCCGTCTCGAAATGCCCGTGCAACGTCCGGGAATCTCCCTGTCGAAAAACGGCTTGCTGATTTCGACCGTGAACGTGTCCATCAAAAACGAGCGGTGGGCAGGCCAGTACTTTGTTGATTACGGAGTGCTTGCGCGATGGGCGGCGTTTCCCTTGCTTCGCCTGTTGGGGTTGTCGCTGTTGCTGTTTTTCTGTTTTCGATGGCTGTATCACTACTACCGCACGCAAATCGTCATGCCCGCCAGGCATGCGCAAGCACAATTGGTTGAAAGCCAGGCCTTCAACCAGGCCATCATCGAAAGCGCGCCTGCTGGCCTGGTGGTCATCCGGCGTTCCGACGGCAAGGTCGTGATCGAGAACCAGCGCGCGCAGACGCGTCTGGCCGTGTCTCAAGCGATCGTGAAAATGCTGCGTAAACCTGGCGTGACGCTGAGCGGGGAGGCCTGCATGGCCCTTCAGGACCGCTACTATCTTGTGAACTATGCTTCGACTCGCTATCAAGAGCAGGACGTGCTGCTGTGTGCCTTTTCAGATGTCACCGAGCACCAGCAACGCTCGGTCGCCCTGCATCAAGCCAAGCGTGAGGCAGAAAAGGCCAACGAAGCCAAAACCATCTTTCTGGCCACCATGAGCCATGAGATACGCACGCCGCTTTACGGCGTATTGGGGACGCTGGAACTCTTGGGCTTGACCCGGCTGGATAAACGACAGCATGAGTATTTGCAGACCATGCAGACGTCCTCGGCCACGGTGCTGCAAATCATCAGTGATGTATTGGATGTATCGAAGATTGAGTCCGGACAACTGGCCTTGGAGTCTGTGCCGTTCTGCCCTCTGGACCTCATTGAAAACGTGGTGTCCTCGCACATTGCCGGTGCGCGTTCCAAGGACCTGCAAATCTACGCCTGTATTGATCCTGCCATTCCGGTGGAGCTTCAGGGTGATGAAGTCAAAATCGGTCAGATTTTAAATAACCTGCTAGGCAACGCGATCAAATTCACCGCCATTGGCCGTGTCGTCGTTCGCTGCCGGGTATCGAAGGAAGAGGGGCAGGATTTGACCCTGGAGTTTCAGGTTGCCGATACGGGCATCGGAATCACTCCCGAACAACAAACCCATATCTTTCAGCCGTTTTACCAGGCGCATACCAGCAATCTGGTGAGTGGCACAGGGTTGGGTCTTTCGATTTGCAGCCGGTTTGTTGAAATGATGGGCGGGGACATTGCCGTCATCAGTGAGCAGGGATTGGGCAGCAGTTTTACGGTCAGCCTGCCCTTTAGGAGATTGGCTGCCTGTCTGCCAAAAACCGCTGATATCGAACTCAATGGCCGGCAGGTCTATGTCCGCGCGCCCGTACGGGAGCTGGCAGACAATGTCTGCGCCTGGCTGAACCGATGGGGGGGCTGCGCGGCGGTGGTTTCGGACAGGTCCAATGGAATGCTGGCCGATGCCTTGCTTGTCGATGTGCTGGGCGGGGGAGAGCGGCCTTTTACCTGGAAGGGCAAGCAGCTGATATGTGATCACAACGGACCGCAGGCCCCCGAGTTCAGTGAAACGGCCTATAGGGTCAGTGCACACCATGTCCGGGCTATTGCCGCGGGTGTATTGATGGCGACCAATGTCGCTTGCGCCAGTACCCGTCCGACGACCAACTCCTCGTTGCCGAGCCTGGACCTGCGCGTCCTGGTGGCCGAGGACAATCTGATTAATCAGGCTATTCTCAAGGAGCAACTCGAGGCCCTGGGTTGCAGTGCCGTGGTAGCGGGTAATGGCCATCAAGCGCTGCAAATCTGGGAACAGGACAAGTTTGATGTGGTGTTGAGTGATGTAAACATGCCAGTGCTCAACGGCTATGAACTCGCCCGGGCCATACGCGCAAAAAACGGCGAAATACCCATCATCGGCATTACGGCCAATGCGATGCGTGATGAAGGGGAGCGCTGTCAGTCTGCGGGAATGAACGCCTGTATGGTCAAACCGTTGAGCCTGACGGACCTGCTCGACGCCTTTGTCAGTCTGAAACTGAACAAACAAGACCCTGTGGTATCGACCACTGTCCCTGCCGTCACCGAGCCTGGCAGCATCCGTCCGACCACCCTTGCGTTGTCGGATGCAATGCGTCGTTTGTTTCATAGCACGATGGAAAAGGATATCGAGGCGATTCGCCAGGCGGTGACCACTCGAGCACAAGCCGATGCCGTGCACATCCTGCATTCGGTGAGTGGCGCGCTTTCAGTCGTGCGCGCTGATGAACTGTCAGCGGAGTTTGGGCGGCTGGAGTACAAGGTTCGTGACCAACCATTCGATTCTTTGCTGATCGCTGAAATAGACCGGGCGCTCGATAGACTGTCCGACTTGCTCAAATCAATTTAAAAGGCGTTAACCGATTCTTATGGAAACCGTAATGACCCCCCAGAAGATCACTGTCGTCATCGCTGATGATCATCCGATCGTCCTGCTTGGCGTACGCGAACTGATCGAACGTGATGACCGGTTCCAGGTGGTCGGGGAGGCCGTCAGCTCAAGCGAGCTGATTAAGTTACTGAATGACCGCGCACCGGATATCTTGATTACCGATTACAACATGCCCGAAAGTTCAGTTTATGGCGATGGGTTGAAACTCATAAAATATCTGGTACGCCATTATCCTTCCCTGCAAATACTTGTTCTGACCATGGTGTCCAATAGTCTGATTCTTTCTCGTCTTTATGATCTTGGTGTGGCAGGGGTGGTACAAAAGAGTCAGTTGCATGCCGAGATTCAAAAGGCCCTGGATGCCTTGAGTTTGAAACGGCAATATAAATGTCCGGGGTTGAAAAAAGCGTCAGTCGTTGAGGGCGCCCGTCAGGTTGATGAGCGACTGGCCCTGCTTTCCGTACGCGAACTGGAAATCTTGCGGCTGTTTGTTTCTGGAATGAGTTTGCGTGATATCGCCGTCGATCAGAACCGAAGCGCCAAAACCATCAGCACGCAAAAGGTGGCGGCCATGCGCAAGCTGGAGGTCAATAGCGATCAGGAATTGGTTGCTTATTGCCTGGCTGCGAATCTGTTTCAATAACAATTATTTTTTGATTTTTTATTTCCTCGAGTTATATGTCCGGAATTTCCTCGTTTAATGGCATTGCATTTTTCCCCCTCTCTCTCGGTTTTCAGGATTGCCTGATGGTGCGTCCTGTCGTCGCGGGGTTAATGTTCGCGAGAGTGGCGTTCATCTGATTTTATTGTGCAGCACCTTTATTCTGTCGTGGTCAATCTGATGACGAGCTGCTGGGTGTCAGATGTCGTTTGATGTGTGGTCTATCGAAACATTCGATCATGACGGTGGCGTAGATGTTTATCAGAAGTATGCGGTTGGTTCCACGAACCTTAATAAGCTTTGGTATCACCTGTTTATTGCTTCTTGCCCTGGGATGGCAATCGCTGTGGCGCATGGATAATGTGCAGTGGGCAATTAACGATTTGCAGGAAAACTGTTTGCCGAGTGTTCGACAGGCAGGGCGAATTGAAATAGCGGCTTATAAGCTTCGCGTGGCTAACTTGTATTTTGCCATGGATGACGACGTAGCGGTCAGTGAGCGGTCCGAGGCAGTAACGAAGCTGAAAGAGCAATTGAAGAAAGAGGCACTGGCTTACGTTCCTTTAATTTACGGGCCTGAAGAGCAAGCGTCTTTTGATATTGTCAATGCCAATGTTGAAACATTCGTCAAGCGCGTGGATCAGTTATTAACGCTGGGACGCAGCGCTTCGCAAAAAGAGCTGATTGGTTTCATCAAGTCGACGACAGCTCCCGCTGCAGAGGCCTTGATTAAATCCACCGGGGATTTACAGAAATTAATGACCGATCGGGCCAAGGCTTCCGGTGACAAGGCTCGTGATGAGGCACATGACAGTACCCTCGCCACGATCGTGGTTATCGTGCTCGCGCTGGCAGTGACATTATTGCTCACCCTGTTCTTCACTCGAAGCATCATCGTTCCACTGCGCCAGCTCCTGGCAGCGACAAAGAAAATTGCTGCGGGCGATCTCGTTGGAACAGTTGAAATCTCGGGCAAAGACGAACTCACCGAGCTGCAAGAATCAACGGCTGAGATGCTCGCCAGCCTGAAGAGCACCATTCACCATATTTCTGACTCGTCCTCATTGCTGGCCGCTTCGGCAGAGGAAATGAGCGCCATAACTCACGAGTCGAATGCGGGCGTTCAGCAACAAAGCATGGAAACCGAGCTGGCAGCGACGGCCGTCAATCAGATGACCGCTGCCGTCGAAGAGGTGGCGCGCAATGCCGTGGCGGCGTCCATGTCGACGCAACAATCGGAAAGTTCGGCTCGCATTGGCATGGACCGGGTGACCGAGACCATTGCTTCGATCGAGAACCTGAGCCATGCGGTTCAGGGCACGAGTGTCGAGATCGAACAGTTGGCAGCCCAAACCGAAAACATCGCCAAGGTGCTCGATGTGATCAGGGCGATTGCCGAGCAAACCAACCTGCTGGCGTTGAACGCTGCCATCGAAGCCGCGCGCGCTGGCGAACAGGGGCGAGGTTTTGCGGTGGTCGCCGACGAAGTCCGTGCCTTGGCGCATCGTACGCAGGTGTCGACTCAAGAAATCGAGCAAATGATCAAAAGTGTCCAGTCGGGCTCTGAGTCGGCCGTCTCTTCCATGAAGCAAACGGACATGGAAGCCATCGCGACATTGAAAATTGCCCGGGAGGCGGGGGTGGCCATCTCGGAAATTACCAAGGCAGTGTCGGACATCAATGAGCGTAACTGTTTGATCGCCACGGCTTCGGAAGAGCAAGCACAAGTTGCAAAATCCGTCGACGTGAACCTGGTCAGTATCAATAACCTTTCAGCACAAAGTACAGCCGCCGCGGATCAGATATTCATTGCCAGCAACGAGCTTTCCACGTTGGCCTCTGATTTGAATAAGTTGGTCGGTCGCTTCACCGTTTAACGCGTTTATGGTTGACAGTTTTACACCCCCGAATCGGTAGGAGTCGAGAATGACGCCCGAATTGAAAAGCCAGTATCCGGATTGCCTGGATACCATATTTATCTCGAAATATGAGACCTGTGATGTCAACTGGTTCATCAAGCAATATGTTGAAAGCAGAAGTCTGACCGAGCGCGCTCAGGCCGAATATGAAGTAGTGGCAGCGCTCAAGGACTATCCGGGTATGTCACCCGTACGGCTCTTTGAGCTGAATGCATGGTTGGATAAAAATTTTCGACCAAAAATTTTTTTTCGACCAGCCGCCCGAATGTTGAAGTTGATAGTCAGTAACGATCATATCCCTCAGCGAAAATAAATATAAAGTTGAGCCAGGTTTGGGGTAATTGCAGTGCGAACGTATTTAACCCGGAAAACAAACGCAAGAGTGTATGTCGTTATCGCTCTGTGCACTGTTTTGGCATCGGCGCTGATCATCGGGGGGCTGTTAACGGTCAGGAAGCTCGATAGCTACATTCGGGTTATGTATTTCGGTAATTCTGCACCGATCGGATATCTGGCTAACATTCGGGCGGAGCATGCCAATGTTCGTCGCTTGCAATGGCGGATTTTTGCGACGCGCGATCCCGCCAAAGCCGATCAATACAACAGGGAAATCAATGCATCGCTGAGTGCGATTAGCAGGGAATGGCAGCTCTACTATCCCGCAGGCATCAGTAGCTCCAGCGAAAAGCACATCGCGGAACAACTCAGGGTGGACTTGCCTCAGGCTTCGATGATTTTTGAGGAAAGCAAGCGACGACTCAAAACGGATGGTTACGATGATGTGATGCATTGGTATGAGCAGCAGATCCCGTTACTCGTTCAAATCGATCACCTGCTCTCAGAAGATATCGAGACCAACATCACCCAGGCGGCAGAGTTTGCCGCCATGAGCAATGTGATTTTCGACAGGATTCTCTGGATTGCCGTTGCGCTGTTGGCGCTGGGCGGCGTTGGCGGCATCGGCAGTGTCGTTGTGTCCTTGCGCTGGCGGCGAGAGCGCGATAACGCCGAGCTCAAGTCCCGCGAACACCTCTGGCTGGTGGATCAGGTGTTCAACAGCACCAAGGATGGCGTGATCATCACTGACCGGTCCGGTCAGATCACCAAGATCAACCCGGCGTTCACCAAAATGACCGGTTACACCGAGGCGGATGTGCTGGGGAAAAATCCGAGCCTGTGGAGTTCAGGCCGGCAGAGCACCGAGTTTTACGCCGATATGTGGCGCTGCCTTCTGGATATGGGTCACTGGGAAGGCCGGGTGTGGAACCGCAAGAAGAGTGGCGATATCTACCTGGAATCACTCTCCATTACCGCCATCCCGGGTCTGGATCAGTCCGAGCTCAACTTCGCGGCGGTGTGCAGCGATATCACCCAACAGCATGCGGAACAGGAATTCCAGGGCTACCTGGCCACCCACGATCCATTGACCGCTTTGCCGAACCGCCTGCTGTTCGTTGAGCGAATGACCCAAGCCCTCGCTCGCGGGCACCGGGCGGGCTCCAAGGTCGCCATCCTCTTTCTGGATCTGGATCACTTTAAGGAAATCAATGATCGCCTGGGCCATGGGGTAGGGGACGACACCCTGACCACGGTCGCCACGCGTTTGAAAAGCTGCCTGAGGGAAGTCGATACCGTGGCGCGGCTTGGTGGCGATGAGTTCGCCATTGTGCTGGAAGACATTCATGAGATCGGACAGATCGAGCCGATTGCCCGCAAGTTGCTGGCATCGGTAGGCGAGCCCATCGTGGTGGATGGACATCGGGTATTTGTCACGCCGAGTATCGGGGTGAGTGTCTACCCGGATCACGGCAACACGCCGAAGGTGCTGGTGAAATTGGCTGACGAGGCGATGTACGAAGCCAAGAGTGCCGGCAAGAATGCGATCAGGTTTTACAAAGCGCCCGAACAAGAGCCGATCACACACAGCTGAAAAAAAGAATGGCCGCCTCGACCGTAATAGCGTCGAAGCGGCCACCGATCACCTTACTTCAGGTCGAAGCGATCAAGGTTCATCACCTTGGTCCAGGCCGCCACGAAGTCCTTGACGAACTTCTCCTTGTTGTCCGAGCTGGCATAGAACTCCGCCAGGGCCCGCAACTGAGAGTTGGAGCCGAACACCAGGTCCACGCGGGTAGCGGTCCATTTCGGCTGGCCGGTCTTGCGATCCCGACCTTCGAATTCTTCGTTGTCCGCTGACTTGGGTTTCCATTCCGTCCCCATGTCCAGCAGGTTAACGAAAAAGTCGTTGGTCAATTCGCCTTTGCGAGTGGTGAAGACACCGTGGGCGGTTTGTCCGACGTTGGTGTCGAGCACACGCAGACCGCCAATCAGCGCGGTCATTTCCGGTGCGGTGAGGGTCAACAACTGCGCCTTGTCGATCAACAGGTGCTCGGCCGATACGCGGTACCGGGTTTTCAGGTAGTTGCGGAAGCCATCGGCGATGGGTTCGAGGAAGCCGAACGACTCGACGTCCGTTTGCGCCTGGCTCGCGTCCATCCGTCCCGGTGTGAAAGGCACCGTGACGTTTTGCCCGGCATTTTTCGCTGCCTGTTCAACGCCGGCACACCCGGCCAGCACGATCAGGTCCGCCAGCGAGATTTTCTTGCCGCCGGCATTGAACGCCTGCTGGATGCCTTCGAGTTTCGACAGCACCTCGGCCAGTTGTGCAGGCTGGTTGGCAGCCCAGGATTTCTGGGGCTCCAGGCGCAGACGTCCACCGTTGGCGCCGCCGCGCTTGTCGGAGCCACGGAAGGTGGAGGCCGCCGCCCAAGCGGTTGAGACAAGTTGCGAGACGCTCAAGCCCGAAGCCAGCACCTTGCTCTTGAGCGCGGCAACGTCACTGTCGTTGACCAAAGGATGGTCGACCTTTGGGATCGGGTCTTGCCACAGCAGTTCTTCGTTGGGCATTTCCGGGCCGAGGTAGCGCGAGAGCGGACCCATGTCACGGTGGATCAGCTTGTACCAGGCGCGGGCGAAGGCGTCGGCCAGTTGATCCGGGTTTTGCAGGAAACGCCGGGAAATCGGCTCGTAGATCGGGTCGAAACGCAGGGAGAGGTCGGTGGTCAGCATGGTTGGATCACGGCGCTTGTTCGGATCGAAAGCGTCCGGAATTGTGCCGGCACCTGCGCCGTTCTTGGGTTTCCACTGGTTTGCGCCTGCCGGGCTTTTGGTCAACTCCCACTCAAAGCCGAACAGGATTTCCAGGTATCGATTGCTCCACTTCGTCGGCGTGTCGGTCCAGGTCACTTCCAGGCCGCTGGTGATGGCGTCGGCACCCTTGCCAGTGCCGAAACTGCTTTTCCAGCCAAGGCCCTGTTGTTCCAGGCCCGCGGCTTCCGGTTCCGGGCCGACGTTGTCGGCGGGGCCGGCACCGTGGGTCTTGCCGAAGGCGTGGCCACCGGCGATCAGCGCCACGGTTTCTTCGTCATTCATCGCCATGCGGGCGAAGGTTTCGCGAATGTCCCGGCCGGCGGCGACCGGGTCCGGATTGCCTTCCGGACCTTCCGGGTTCACGTAGATCAGGCCCATCTGCACGGCGGCCAGCGGGTTTTCCAGATTGCGATCGCCTTCCTTGCGGCTCTCCTCATTTTTCCCGGGTTCGGCCACCAGTGGCACGTCGCCGGGCGCTTGCACAGGTTTTTGTCCCTTGTCGTAACGGACGTCACCACCGAGCCATTTGTTTTCCGAGCCCCAGTACACGTCTTCATCCGGTTCCCAGACGTCCGGACGGCCGCCAGAGAAACCGAAGGTCTTGAAGCCCATGGACTCCAGCGCGACGTTGCCGGTGAGCACGATCAGGTCGGCCCAGGAAATGTTGCGGCCGTATTTCTGCTTGATCGGCCACAACAGCCGACGGGCCTTGTCGAGGCTGACGTTGTCCGGCCAACTGTTGAGCGGCGCGAAGCGTTGCTGGCCGGAACCGGCGCCTCCGCGACCGTCACCGGTACGGTAGGTGCCGGCGGCGTGCCAGGCCATGCGGATAAACAGTGGGCCATAGTGACCGAAGTCGGCCGGCCACCAGTCTTGCGAGTCGGTCATCAGCGCAGTCAGGTCTCTTTTGACTGCCGCAAAGTCCAGCTTTTTATAGGCTTCGGCATACTTGAAGCCCTCGTCCGCCGGGTCGGACAGGGACGAGTGCTGGTGCAGGATCTTCAGATTCAGTTGGTTCGGCCACCAGTCGCGGTTGGTTGTGCCTCCGCCGGCGGCGTGATTGAACGGGCATTTCGATTCAGTTGCCATGTGTGAGCTACCCTCGGTCGAGTTCCTTGCGCTACCCGGCCCGGTTCGGGCCTGGAATGGAAGCGAGCGAAATCAATGACTCAGGCTGCCGGATCCGCATGTCGATCAACCGATCGTTGTGGTCACGTGGGCAGGGTTGGCAGTGGGAATCAATCTGCCATCACGACGACCCATACACGCCTGGTCAGTTTCCGGCTCATTCTTATCTTCACATCAGGTCTGTGTCGGCCAGACAAAGCCGACGCTAGTTAAAAGTAGACCCCGATTGGCAAGTCAGCTAATAGCGCGAGTATTGGTGATCGATAGGCGAAATCTTTCAAGTCCACGTAGAGAGTTGCAGGGGCCCATAGGCGATGTGCCACAATGATTGATGTCACCGCAGCATTATCAGGCGAACACAATGGATGGCCTTGGATTTCGGCACGAGCAGGAACGCTTTATCGCCCAGCAGGTGCGCACGGACCGATTGCATCAGCTGTTTCGGCAATCGGTTACCGCGGTTTTTGGCAGTTTTCTGGCATTGGTCATGCTGTGCTGGCTGTGCTGGGAGCGTTTCGATCATGGCGTGGTGGGCTGGTGGGTCGTCCTGTTGACGGCTTCGACGTTGGTGCGCATCACCATGTTCGCGGTGTATTTTCGCAGTGCGGAAACGGCGCGCACCCCTGAACGTTGGGAGCGCATCTACCTGGTCACCCTGGTATTGTCCGCCGGTATCTGGGGCGGCGGCGCACTGGCGGTCATGCCGGCCGACGACCTGTTGGCCCAGGCGCTGGTCATGCTGTTTACCGTCGGCATGTCCGTCAGCGCGGTGTCCTGTTATTCGGCCTATCGCTACATGACGGTGGTCTCCATCGCCCTGGTGTTGTTGCCCTGTACCTTTTGGCTGTTGTTCCAGCCGTCAACCCTGCAAGTCGGCATGGCCCTGGCCGTTCTGGTCTTCGCCTCTTTCGTGTGCAGCGCGACACGCAAACTCTCCGATGCGTTGGAAATGGCCTTTCGCCTGACCCGTGAAATGGAACTGGCGCACAGCATTTCCACCCGCGCCGCACAGACTGATGAACTGACTGGCCTGAAGAACCGCCGGGCGTTTTTCGAGCATGCCCAGCGGCTCTATAACCATTGCCAGAACTACCAGTTGCCGCTGTGCGCGGTGATGCTGGACATGGATCACTTCAAGCATATCAATGACACCTACGGCCATCAGGTCGGCGACCAGGTGCTGAGGCAAATGGGCGTGGTCATCTGCCGGTCATTTCGCGAAACCGATGTTTATGGGCGACTGGGCGGGGAAGAGTTTGCGGTTTTGCTGCCGGACACGTCCCTTGAAGACGCGCAAAACATTGCCGAGCAACTCGTGCATTCCATTGCCGGCCTGATGACCGGGCCGGTGCACTGCATCACGGCCAGTGTCGGGGTGGCGTCCATGGCTTCCAGTGACAAGGATCTGCACAGTTTGATGAGCAATGCCGACAAGGCGCTGTATCGGGCCAAGGCGAGGGGGCGCAATCAGGTGGTAGTGTCTGAGTAGGAGCGAGCTTGTTCGCGAAGGCTGTACATCGACCCTGTGGGAGGTTCTATGTTGCAGGTAAATCCTGCAGCCTAAGATTCGGTTGGTATTCGCTCTGATTTTTCATGAGGACGAAATATGGCCTGCGCCACTGATCGAGGTGTTCTGAAGTCAAGCCTTGACCCAACGCTGACGGCTCCAGCTGCTCAGCGAGTCGACGGCGAACACCAGCAACAGCATCGCCAGAATCACCGTACTGGCTTGGGCCTCCTGAAACAGGCTAAGGCTGACATATAACATCTGGCCCAGGCCGCCAGCACCGACGAAACCGAGAACGCTGGCCATGCGAATATTGTTTTCCCAGCGGTACAGGATGTAGGCCAGCAACTGGGGCAACAGGTTGGGCAGGGTGCCGTAGCAGAATGCCGACACGGCATTGGCGCCTTGCAGGCGGATCGCTTCGGCCGGTTGTGGCGGGGTATTTTCCAGGGCTTCGGCAAATAGCCGGCCAAGCACGCCGGTGGTGTGCAGGGCCAGCGCCAGGGTGCCGGCATTTGGCCCGAGTCCGGCGGCCAGCACCATCAGCGCGGCCCAGACCAGTTCCGGAATCGCCCGCAGCGCGTTGAGCACCAGGCGCGACGCACTCTTGAACGGCCAACCGAAACGCCCGGCCGCCGGCAGTGCCAATACCAGTCCGAACACCGCCGCGAGCAAGGTGCCCAAGGCGGACATGGCGAGGGTTTCCAGCGCACCTTGACCGATGGCTTGCAGGTGAGCCGCACTCAGGTCCGGGTTGAGAAAGCGCTGCGCGTAGGCACCCATCTGCTTGAGGTTGTCACTGTCGCCCAGCGCGCCGAGGTCGATGCCCAGGTAGCCGAACGATGCGATCACCGCGACACCGATGCACAACAGCAGGGCCAGATTGATCAGGCGATTCATTCCAGCCTCCAGCGCAGCAGGCGGCTGAGCTGATCGGCCAGCAGCACCAACACCAGAAAGGTCAGCAGCAGGCTGGCCACTTCGCCGCCGGCAAACATGCGCAGCGACAGATCCATTTGCTGACCCAGCCCCCCGGCGCCGACGAAGCCCATCACCACCGAGGCACGGATGGCGCATTCCCAGCGGTACACCGTGTACGACAGCAGCTCGGCCGCGACATTGGGCAGGACTCCATATCCAAAGGCTGCGAGCCGACCGCTACCGGACTGCAGCAGCGCGTGGGCCGGACGCTGGTCGACCGACTCGAAAATCTCCGCATACACCTTGCCCAGCATGCCGCTGTAAGTGATGGCGATGGCCAGCACGCCAGCCGTTGGGCCGAGTCCGACGGCGCGCACGAACAGCAGGGCCCAGACGATTTCCGGCACGCTGCGCAGGAAGATCAGCAAGGCGCGCACCGGCCAGCGCAGCAGCCGCCCCCACACGCTGGGGCGACCGCCGCGGGAGGCCGCCGACAGCGATAGCGCACGACTGGCCAGCAGGCTGGCGGGCACTGCTAGCAGCAACGCCAGGGTCATGCCGGCCGTGGCGATGGCCAGGGTTTGCAGGGTGGCTTGCCACAATAGCTGGAGAAATTCCTCGCCATAGGCCGGTGGCCAGAAGGTCGACACGAAGCGCCCCATTTCGCTCTGGCTGTCAGATGCCAGCAGCACGCCCAGGTTCAGTTCGCTGAAGCGGATGCCCGGCCATAGCAAGGCAAGCGCCAGCAGGCTGAGCAGCAGGCGAGGGCGGGTAGCGGGATCTCGGGAATCGCGGGTCAGCATCGGGGAATCTGCACGCTCAAGGGCGGCTGAGGCGCCGGTGGGGATTGCAGTTGCTCATTGGCGTAGAGCTTGTCGAGCAGTTCGCGGTCGACGTCGCTGGAGGGAAGGTCGAACAGGACCTGTCCGTCGCGCAGGCCGATGATCCGCGAAAAATGTGCCAGGGCCAGTTCAACCGCATGCAGGCTGGCGACCAGGGTGACGTTGTGTTCCCGCGCATGCCGGCAGAGCACCGACAGCGTGTGCCCGGCCAGCACCGGGTCCATGGCCGACACCGGCTCATCGGCCAGCAACACCTCGGGCGCCTGATACAACACGCGGGCAATGCCGACGCGCTGTAACTGGCCACCGGAGAGTTGCTGGCACTGCGCGAACAATTTGTCGCTCAGGTCCAATCGGGCCAACGCCGCACGCGCGCCCGGAATGTCCTGTGGATGCAGCAGGTTCAGCAGGCTCTTGCCCAGCCCCCACTGGCCCAGCTTGCCAGCCAGTACTGCCGTGACGACACGCTGGCGTGGGGGCAGGGGAGGCGACTGATGCACCAGGCCGATACGGGCGCGCAGGCGCTGGCGTTGGCGAGCCGACAGCTGCCAGGCGCGCTCGCCCAGCACCTGCAATTCGCCGTTGCCGGGAGGCAGGGCGGTGGCCAGCAGATTGAGCAGGCTCGATTTGCCCGCACCGGACGGGCCGATGATGGCGACCTGTTCGCTGGCACCGATGTGCAGATCCACACCCCGCAGCGCCTGGACGCCATTGGCGTGGGTGAGGCTGATCCCGGTCAACTGCAAGGTCATTTGAGCAGATCGGCGGCGCGGGCGGCTTCTTCGATACCCTTGTAGTTATCGGGGTTGGTTTCGATGAAGCGGCTGGCGGCTTGCAGGTCGAGAATTTCCTTGTCCGCAGGCTTCGCCGGATCGAGTGCCAGGAAGGCGGCCTTGATCTTGTTGGCGAGTGCCGGATCGAGGGTTCCGCGTACGGTCCAGTTGTAGTCGAAGTAGGCCGGCGTGGTGGCAAACACTTTGACTTTGTCGGTGTCGACCTTGCCGGCGGCGACCAGTTTTTCCCAGACACTGGCGTTCAATACCCCGGCATCCACCTTGCCGGCCTGTACCCAGGCGACGGTGGCGTCATGGGCGCCGGAGTAACCCACGCGGCTGAAATAGGTTTCCGGCCTGATGCCGTCCTTGAGCATGAAATAACGTGGCATCAAGCTGCCCGATGTCGAAGACACCGAGCCAAAGGCGAAGGACTTGCCTTTCAGGTCGGCGAGGGATTTGACGGCCGGGTCGGCGCTGATGAATTTGCTGGTGAACTTCGCGTCCTGTTCACGCTGCACCAACGGAATGGCATTGCCGGTTTTCAGGCGGGCCTGCACGAAGGTGAAACCGCCAAGCCAGGCCAGGTCGATGCGGTCGGTGGCCAGCGCTTCGACCACGGCGGGGTAGTCGCTCACCGGCACGAACTCGACCTTCATGCCCAATTGCTGCTCCAGGTACGCGCCCAGCGGCTTGAATTTGCGTAGCAGTTCAGTCGGCGCTTCATCAGGAATCGCGCTGACTTTCAGTGTGTCCGCGGCCTGCGCGAGCACACTGCAAACAGACAGGGTCAAACCAACGGCCAATGCCAGGGTACGCTTGAGCATGGAAGTTCTCCGTTTCGTTTGCGCAATAAGGTCGATGCACCGGGCGCCGGCAGATGGCGGCAGGGCGCATTGAGAGGTTAGTCGAAATGGCGCGAGTATAAGGTACTCAAGGTGGCCATTGCGCGCGCTTTGCCGCTTTTGCGCAATGCAGGCCAACGGTGGCGTTATCGGATTTACCCGATTCGAGGGGGCGGTGTGGGCGAGGGTCGCCTTATGGTGCGCAAAGGCGTCGGATGAAGACATCGCCGACCGAACCCATTGCAGCCAGAGGTAACTCCATGATTCCGCGCACGCTCTTCGATCATGAACTTGAAGCATTCCGCCACACCGTAAGGCGTTTTCTTGCAGAGGAATGCATGCCGTTTCACGAACAGTGGGAGCAGGATCATCGGGTTCCGCGGCAGATCTGGAAGCGCGCCGGTGAACTGGGCATGCTCAACGCCACGACACCCGAAGCCTATGGCGGCCTGGGTCTGGACCGGCGCTTTTCGATGGTCGCGGTCGAGGAAGTCGCGCGTGCGGGGCTGTCGGGCTTGAGTGGCTTCAATGTGCACGACATCTGTGCCGGTTACCTGATCAACTTCGGTACCGAGGAACAGAAACGGCAATGGCTGCCCGAAATGGCCAGCGGCGACATTATCTCCGCCGTGGCCATGACAGAACCGGACACGGGGTCCGACCTGCAGGCGGTGAAGACCCGTGCCGTGCTCGACGGCGATGAGTACGTGATCAACGGCGCCAAGACGTTCATCTCCAATGGCACCAACAGCGACATCATCGTGGTGATCGCCAAGACCGGCAACACCGGCAAAGGCTCACGGGACATATCGCTGATCCTGGTGGAGGCTGACCGCGCCGGTGTCACCAAGTCCAAACCATTGCGCAAGGTCGGCCTGCATGCCCAGGACACCACCATGCTGTTCTTCGAGGACGTGCGGGTGCCGAAGGCAAATATTCTGGGGGGCGAGCCTGGCCAGGGTTTCTATCAATTGATGAAGGAACTGGCCTGGGAGCGACTGAGTATCGGCATTCTCGCCATCGCCGCCAGCCAGGCCGTGCTGGAACAGACCATTGCCTATACCCGCGACCGCAAGGCATTCGGCACCCCGATCATCGAGTTCCAGAATTCGCGGTTCAAGCTGGCGGATCTCAAGACCGAGATCGTCCTGGGGCAGACCTACACCGATCGCTGCATGGAGCTCATCCTGCAACACGAGCTGAGTCCGGAGGCCGCGGCTGCCGCGAAGCTCTGGTGCACCGAGCTGTATTCGAAAGTGGTCGATCAGTGTGTGCAGCTCCATGGCGGCAACGGCTACATGCTGGAGTACGCGGTGGCCCGTCACTACCTGGACAGCCGCGTCAACCGGATCTACGGCGGCGCCAACGACATCATGCGCGAATTGGTGGCACGAACCCTTTGAATATGCACCCGGATTAACTGTGGGAGCGAGCCTGCTCGCGAAAGCGGTGGGTCAGTCAGCATGGATGTTGGATGGGCTGGCCTCTTCGCGAGCAGGCTCGCTCCCACGGGTATGAGTGTCTAGCTGACTGACCGGTGTCCTGGTTACCCCCCTCTAATATAGGGGGGTGAACGGTCACCGTTCCCCGTCACCATCTGTGCCAAGGCGGATCCCGAGTCACGGCTATTAGCTTCGTTCGGGAAAATAATCCTACAAAAACGCCAGAACATGGCCACACCTCGCCGATCCGTATCGTGCAGCGCCCGATTCGCTGTTTCATCGGGTTCGGCAGGATCGGAGACCAGGCACAACATGCATACCGACAAGCTGCTCGTATCGACGAAATTCGCACCGCCGCGTATCGGCACCCAGACCATCCTGCGCGAACGTTTGTTGCAGGACCTGCAGGGCATGACGCACTGCCGCGTTGGGTTGATCACCGGCAGTCCCGGTTTTGGCAAGACCACACTGCTGGCCCAGTGGCGGCAGGTGATGATGCGCGCGGGGGCCGAGGTGGCGTGGCTGTCGCTGAGCGGTGATGACCAGCATGTGCCCATCTTCTTCGCCTATCTGCGCGGCGCCTTGCAGCGCCTTGGCATTGCCCTGGACAGCGGCGTGCCGCTGGAAGGTTCGCGCCCGGAGTTCCTCGATGAGGTGGTGGCGGCCGTTGTCGAAGGTGCCGCCAGTATCAACAAAGAGCTGTTCCTGGTTATCGATGACTACCAGCACGTCACCGACCCCCGTTCCCACCAGTTGATGCAAAAGCTGCTGGATCACAGCCCCGAGAACCTGCACTTCGTCATCTCGTCCCGTGTCGGTCCGCCGCTGAGTTTCAGTCGACTGCGCCTGAGTGGTCAGTTGCTGGAGCTCGATTGCGCCTCCTTGCCCTTCGACCTGGCTGAATCCCGTGCCTTTCTGGAACAGGGCCTGGCGGCCTTGAAACTCAGTCCGGAGGAGCTGCATCAGATTCACGAACTCACCAGCGGCTGGCCGGCCACCTTGCAACTGGTGATCATCCTGCTGCGCAGCGATCCGGATTCCCGTGGCGCCCTGCGCGAAATGGGCTGGCGCTCCGACGATCTGCAGAGCTACCTGGCCGAGGACGTCATGGCCCATCTGCCGCCCGAACTGGCGCAGTTCATGGAGAGTGTGAGTATTTGCCGGCGCTTCAACGCTTCCCTTGCGCAGGCGATCACCGGCGTCAGTTCGGCGCAGGCGATGCTCAAGCGTCTGGATGAAGAGAACCTGTTGATCTTTCGCGTTGAGGCCGATGACCGCCAACCCTGGTATCGCTTTCATGCACTGTTCGGCGATTTCCTGTCCACGCGGCTCGCCCGTCGTGACAGCGCCGCGCAAACCGAACTGCACAACCGCGCCGCCCGCTGGTTCGCCGAACGCAAACTGCTGGCCGAGGCGGTACGCCACGCCACCCTGGCGGGCGACCTCGACTTCGCCGCACAACTGATCGAGCGGGCGGCACCGGCAACCTGGAGCCTGAGTCAACTGAGCCCGCTGTTGCGCCTGCTCGACCGTTTGCCACAGGACATCCTGTTCTCCCGGCCCCGGTTGTTCTTTCTCGGTTGCCTGGCCTACGCACTCACTGCACGGCCGGCCAAGGCCGAGGTCTGGCTGGAGCAATTTCACCGCAGCGGTGCGGCGCAACACGCCGACGTTGCTTATCGATTGCCGCTGGTGCAAGCGGCCATTGAACTGCAGCGTGATCGCACCGAGCCAATCATCGGCTTGCTCGAGGACTTCCAGGCGTTGCCGGACGACTACACCGTGACACGTTTCGGCGCACCGGCACTGCTGACGATTGCCTATCTGGCCGCAGGACGGATCGAGGAGGCGCTACAGTGCCTGGACGATAACCCCATCCCCGAGGCCGAGCGCAACAGCGAGATGGCGCTGGTGGCCGAAGGCGCCCGGACCCTGTGTTGCTTGCAGGCCGGCCAGATGCGTGAGGCTGAACGGGTCGGTTCAGCGCAACTGGCCCGCGCCGTGGCGGTTCACGGACACCGCGCCGCCAGTGCGTATATAGGGGCTGCGACGCTGGCGGAGGTCTATCGGGAGCTTGACCGTACCGACGAAGCACGGGAAATCCTCGCCAATCGCAACGGCCTGCTGCAATGGGCCATGCCCGACACCATGCTGCGCGCCACCCTCTGTCGAGCACGTCTGGACCTGCTTCAGGACAGCGCGTCGGTAGCCATGGCCTTTCTGGAGCGACAGGAACGGCACTTTCGCACCATCGGCCAGGATCGCGCCCTGGTTCATTGTCTGGCCGAACAGGCGCGCATTGCCTTGCTGGAAAATGACAAGTGCCATGCCGCCGAACGGGTGGCCAAACTGCAAGCGTTCGCTGAAAAACACCGGGACGCTTCGGGCTACCAGGCAGAAATCCCGGCAATCGCCGCGTTGGCACAAGCGCGCCTGCGGCTGGCCACCAACTACCCGGACAAGGCTCTGGAAGATCTGGCCCTCGTGCAGACATACGCCATCAAGTTCAGCCGCGGACAATTGCGGGTCACCGGCCAGTTGCTCGAGGCGTGTGCCAAGGCCGACCTGCTGCTGCCGGAACAGGCGCAAGCGCATTTGCTTGAAGCCTTGGCCCTGGGCCGTCGACTGGGTCTGGTGCGTACCTTCCTCGACGAAGGCGAGGGGTTGCGAAAGAGACTCGCGATGCTGGCAAGCAAGCCACTGGCTAGTGAGGAGGAAGCATACCTGGGGCAGTTGCTGGAGCGCTTCAGTGCTGGAAGTGTTGGCCGTCCCAGCGAATCGTCGGCCGATGGCGCCACTTCGATGCTCACCCCTCGGGAGCTGGCCATCCTGCAGTTGATCAGCCAGGCGATGGCCAACAAACGCGTGGCCCTGACGCTGAACATCTCGCTGGAAACGGTGAAGTGGAACCTGAAGAACATCTACGCCAAGCTGGGGGTTTCCAGTCGTTATGATGCGGTGTCGTGGGCGCGTAAGAATGGGTTGATTGAGTGAGTGCGGAACACCCATGTAGTGGAAGCACCCACACAGTGCTCAGTGCTGCTGGGGTACAAGCGCGAAACACCAGCGCAGTGAGGGAGGGGAGCATTGCGTGGACACTCCGTCCACCTCACCCGCTGGCGTTTCGCGGGCCAGTCTATACTCGGGATCGTTTTTGGTTGCCAACCCCGTTGGAGGGGGCAGCTACTGCTTTGCGAGACTTATTGGCTCATACCTCATCCGTATCAAACCAAGGGAGTCGCCACATTACTTATGGCCAACAAACTGACTTCCAGGGTTGCGATCGTTACCGGGGCGGCCCAAGGGATTGGCGAATCGATTGCGCGACTCTTCGCGCAGGAAGATTGCTTTGTCTACGTCACGGATATCAACGACGAGCTTGGCAGAACCGTTGCAGATTCACTCGGTGATTGCGCCAACTATCTGCGCCTTGATGTGCGGAGCGAAGAAGATTGGCAGCAAGTGACGGCGCAAATCCTGAAGGAGTGTGGCAGGCTGGACGTCTTGGTGAACAACGCCGGTATCACCGGATTCGAGCAAGGCTTCGTGCGGCACGACCCGGAGCATGCGCGTTTGGAGGACTGGCACGCCGTGCATCAAACCAATCTTGACGGTGTGTTCCTCGGTTGCAAATACGCCATTCGCGCCATGCGGCGTCACGGAACAGGCTCGATCATCAACATCTCGTCTCGATCCGGCCTGGTCGGCATTCCCGGCGCTGCGGCTTATGCGTCGTCCAAAGGCGCAGTACGCAATCACACCAAGACGGTGGCGCTCTACTGCGCCGAGCAAGGTCTTAAAGTCCGCTGCAACTCGATCCATCCTGCGGCCATCCTCACACCCATGTGGGAACCTATGTTGGGCACCGGCGCGGATCGTCAAGAGCGAATGGCCGCACTGGTTCAAGGTACGCCTCTGAGGCGGTTCGGGATGCCCGAAGAAGTTGCGGCTGTGGCACTGCTGCTCGCCTCGGATGACGCAACGTACATGACCGGCAGTGAGTTCAACATCGACGGCGGCCTGTTGGCAGGCACGGCCACGACGCCCACCGTAGGGGATGACAGCGGGGCCTGACTCAATGGGAAGGGCGCCCGCGCATATTCACACCTCACACTTCTCCAACTGCCCCAGGCGACTTCGTCTTGCATGGTCGCCAGCATCGCGCAGGTGTCGGGATAGTCATGCGACCAAGCCGCGCGAACAATCGAAACAGTCATAGACGTGGTTCCAGGATTTCAAGAGCGCGAGGTGCTCTGTCGAATGCAGCCGAAATGTCCTCCAGGGTTATGACCGGTTAGCCTGCATTCGATCTATTACGCTCCCCTTCGTTTTTGGGGGACTGGTCCGGTACTGAGCGACGGTGGAACGACACCTCTGCCCGGTATGGCTGAGACTTTGTCATGCCTGTACGTGTCGATAAGGTGTGCGCTTCGCTTTGTTGGTTTCGATGGAAGCCTGTGTCGACAGGCCGCAATCCACAGCCGATTGCTGCCTTTCGCATGGGGCTGCAATCGACCTGCAGAAGACGTTTGAAAGCTAGGACATAAGCGCTTAAAAATTCAGTGCAGACATGACACCAAACTTAGGATACAGGCCTTCGAGCAGAACGCATGAGTCACGCGCTGTATCCCAGGACGCAAGATTTGGCTGCGATGACGTATTATCAGTCATGCCACCAGATTGGAGATTCGCTTGTTCAAGTTTCTGGTCATCGTGTTTCCCTACTTCAATGCTGCCGCCACCACAGCCTTTGTCGACCCGTTTCGGGCCGCCAATTACTTGAGTGGGGAGAGTCGCTTCCATTGGGAGTTCGCTTCAGTGGAGGGAGGAGGCATTCGAGCCTCGAACGGTATGGACTTGTTTACCCAGTCCTTGGCGAACCTGCGAGACGAGCCTTGGGATTTGATTGTTGTCTCCTGTAGCTGGTCACCTGAACAGCACTACAGCTCATACCTGCAAGGCATGCTCAGAACTTGGGCAAGCAAAGGCTGCATGTTGGGAGCGATCGACACGGGTACGTTTCTGTTGGCCGAGGCTGGCTTGCTGTCAGGACGAAGGGCGACTGGGCATTACGAACATATCGATGCGCTCATCGAGCTCTATCCTGACGTCACCATCGTTGAGGACTTATATGTTTTCGACCAGAACCGAATCACCTGCTGCGGCGGCGCTGCCGCCACGGATACAGCCTTGCAACTGATCCGCAATATGCACGGTGAGACACTGGCCAATGAAGCTGCGCGTTATGTGTTTCATCAGGAATTTCGGCCAGCCAGCACCCAACAGAATCCCGAAAACCACCAGCCTCTGGGGCACACCATTCCACTAGTGGTGAAGCAGGCAATCAAGCTGATGGAGACTCATCTGGAGGAAGTCATCAGCATTCCGGAGATCTGTGAGCAGGTGGGTATATCACAGCGTCAGCTTGACCGATTGTTTCGTCAGGTGGTCCACAAAAGTCCGGCCCTGTACTACCGCGATATCCGCCTGGACCGCGCTCGTGGATTAGTAACGCAGACTGATTTGGCCCTGACTAAAGTCGGTGTCGCCTCCGGATTTCCCAACCAGTCTCATTTTTGCAAGATCTACCGGGAGCGCTTCGGATTGTCGCCTCGCAAGGACCGCCACGAAGGTCGCGTGCCATTCGATTATCGCGCTTGGCCAATGCATCAGATTGGCAAGGAACGTTAATCGCTGTCGTTAACTGTTTGCGCATATCTAAAAACGACAATGGCTAAAAAAGCAAAAAACTAGGCGTTTTTTGCACATTTCATTCTCTGCAGTCAGACCAATATCGACCCCACAGAACGAGCAGATCCCCAATGCTCGTCACAATAAAAGGGCCGTCGATATGTCTGAATTACTGCATCCTCGCCAATTCGAAACGATCAAGCAGGGTTACGATCCCGATCCGTTGATCTCCCAATCCCTGCGCGCCGACGCTTATGTCGAACCCGAATGGTTCCGCCTCGATCAACAGGAAATCATTGCTAAAAGCTGGCAGTGGGTATGCCACGTCGAGAAAGTGCGTGAGCCGGGCAGCTATACCACCGTTGATATCGCCGGCCGCCCGATCGCCGTGGTGCGGGATCAGGAAGGTGTACTGCGCGCCTTCTACAACGTCTGCAAGCATCGCGCTCACCCAGTGCTGCAAGGAGAAGGCAAGACTAAGCGGATTGTTTGCCCTTACCACTCCTGGTGCTACGGCCTGAACGGCAATCTGGTTGCCGCGCCACATGTTGGCGGCCTCAAGGAGTTCAATAAAGACGAGATTCACCTGAGCCCGGTTCAAGTGGAGGAGTTCTGCGGGTTCATCTACGTCAACCTCGATCCCGAGGCCGCACCTCTGCGCGAGCAGTCCGGCGATCTGGCCAAGGAAATCCAGCAATGGGCGCCGGACATCGAGAAGCTCACCTTCGCGCATCGGCTGACCTACGAGATCAAGTCGAACTGGAAAAACGTCGTCGACAACTTCCTCGAGTGCTACCACTGCCCGACCGCACATAAGGACTTCTGCACGCTTGTCGACATGGACACCTACAAGGTGAAGACCCATGGCATTTATTCGAGCCACATGGCCGAAGCTGGCAAGGGGCAAAACTCCGCCTATGACGTGTCCAAAGCCAGCGTTCGCACTCACGCTGTGTGGTGGCTGTGGCCTAACACCTGCCTGATGCGCTACCCAGGTCGCAGCTCGATGATCGTGTTGAACATCGTGCCAATGGGGCCTGATCGCACCTTCGAGACCTACGACTTTTTCCTGGAAACGCCCGAACCGGACGACATGGAAAAAGAGGCGATCCGCTACCTGGATGAAGTGCTGCAAGTCGAGGACATCTCGCTGGTGGAAAACGTCCAGCGCGGAATGCAGACCCCGGCTTTTGAACAGGGACGAATCGTCACCGACCCGAACGGTTCGGGCAAATCCGAACATGCACTGCATCACTTCCATGGTCTTGTACTCGACGCATACGCACGCAGTGTGAAGCCATGAGCAGCGGACTCGCGGGGAAGGTTGCACTGGTCACTGGGGGCACCGGCGGCATCGGGAAGGCTGTGTGCGAGCGACTGCTGAAGGAAGGGGCAGTTGTTTACGCCGCGGATCTCTCTCAAGGAGCGGGGGTGCAAGGTGCGCAATCCGTACACCTTGATGTTGGTAACGAGGAACAGGTACGAGCCGTCATGCAGCGAGTGGAGCAAAACCACGGCCGGCTGGATGTTCTTGTGAACGCGGCTGGCATTGAAGTGGAGCACACCATCGAGCACACCAGCTTGGAGGTCTGGAACCGCGTGTTCGCGGTGAATGTCACCGGGACCTTCCTGGTCAGCAAACACGCCTTGCCGCTGTTGCGCAAAAGCGCCGGAGCCAGCGTGATCAACTTCGGTTCCTACGACGGCTTCATTGCTGACCCAGGTCTGGCGGCGTATTGCGCCAGCAAGGGAGCGGTACACGCATTGACCCGTGCGATGGCCTGCGATCACGGTCCGGAAGGTATTCGTGTCAACGCGGTATGCCCCGGCTACATCGACACGCCCATGTTGCGAAGTTTTTTCCAAGGCCACGGTGACATCGCCAGCCTTGAAAACGCTGTACGAGATGTTCACCCCACCCGGCGTTACGGAACACCAGACGACGTCGCCAACCTCGTCTATTGGCTGGCCAGCGATGAAGCGCGCTATGCCAGTGGCCAGTTGTGGATTCTCGACGGTGGCCTTACCGCCCAAGTCCAACAAATGAAACTGTGAGTCTCGCCATGCCTAAGTCCGTCATTATCACCTGCGCCACCACTGGTGGCGTGCACACCCCGACCATGTCGGAATACCTGCCAATCACACCGCAGGAGATCGCCGACTCCTCCATTGAAGCGGCAAATGCCGGCGCGTCGATTATCCACCTGCATGCGCGCAATCCTGAAACCGGCAAGCCCGACCCACGCCCTGAACTGTTCCAGGATTTCATGGGGCAGATCCACCGTCAGAGCAATGCGGTACTGAACGTGTCTACCGGCGGAGGCCTGGGGATGACTCGCGAGGAGCGTCTGCGCGCAGCCCTGGCCGTCAGCCCCGAGATGGCCTCGCTGAATGTCGGTTCGATGAACTTCGGTATCTTCCCGATGAAGGCCAAGTACTCGAACTGGAAGCACGACTGGGAGCCGGCGTTCCTCGATAGCACTCGCGATTTCATCTTCCGCAACACCTTTGCCGACATCGAATACATCGTCAAGGAGCTGGGCGAAGGTCACGGCACTCGCTTCGAGTTCGAGTGCTACGACTTGGGTCACCTCTACAACCTGGCATGGGTGATTGACCAGGGTTGGGTCAAGCCTCCGTTCCTTATCCAGATCGTCTTCGGTGTGCTCGGTGGCGTCGGTGCTGACCTGGACAACCTCATGCACATGCATACCGTGGCGCAGAAGTTGTTCGGCAAGGATTACGAATGGTCCGTTCTGGCTGCCGGCAAGAATCAGATGACCTTCGCAACCCAGGCCGCAATGCTGGGCGGCAACGTACGCGTCGGTCTGGAGGACAGCCTGTTCATCGGAGCGGGCGAGAAGGCGAAGAGTAATGCCGAGCAGGTACTGAAGATTCGCTCAATCGTTGAGGGCCTGGGCTTGAAGGTAGCTACGCCAGAAGAAACGCGTGTGCGCCTCGGCCTGAAGGGGCGAGACAAGATCATCCTGTGACTCGCGATTGGGGATAAATCATGCATACGAAATTGTTAATCAACGGCGAACTCGTTGAGGGCGCAGCTGACTACCTGCCGGTCATCAATCCGTCGTCAGGTGAGGAGATCGTCAGTGTTCGCCAAGCTGATGATGCGCAATTGGCCTCTGCTGTGCGTGGCGCGCATGAAGCTTTTGAAGCGTACTCAAGAACAACCCCGGCACAGCGTGCCGGGCTCCTGATGGACATTGCGGATGTCGTCGAGAAGCATGCCGAAGCATTGGCTTCGCTCGAAAGCGACAACGTTGGCAAGCCTTGGCCATCGGCACTTGATGATGAAATGCCGCTGACCCTCGACACCTTTCGCTTCTTCGCCGGGGCAGCCCGGACCATGGCAGGTGTGGCGGCAGGGGAATATGTGCCGGGGCATACCAGCCTGATCCGACGTGATCCGATTGGCCCGGTGGCAGCTATTGCTCCCTGGAATTACCCCCTGATGATGGCCGCCTGGAAGTTGGCCGCCCCTCTGGCCGCTGGTTGCAGTGTGGTACTCAAACCTTCGGAAGTTACGCCGCTGTCAACGCTTCATCTTGCTCACCTGCTGGCTGATGTGGTGCCCAAAGGGGTCATCAACATCATCCATGGCGTAGGGAGTTCGACAGGTGACCACCTGATAAACGCCGAAGGCATTGAAGCGGTGAGCATCACCGGTTCGCCTGCTACAGGCAGCGCTGCCATGCGTGCCGCAGCACGTGATATGCGCCAGGTCCATGTGGAACTTGGAGGCAAGGCTCCCGTTATCGTCTACGAAGACGCGGACATCGATAAATTGGTGGCCACCTTGCGGGCCACGGCATTTTTCAATGCCGGCCAGGATTGCGCACAGCCCTGCAGACTTCTGGTGGCCAGCAAGATCTATGACCGCGTCGTCAGCGCCCTGGCGGAGGCCGCGTCGTCAATCAAGGTCGGAGCGCCAAAAGCGGCTGGTACGGAAATGGGGCCATTGGTAACCGAGCTTCATCGCCAACGAGTGGCCGGTTTTGTCGATCGGGCGCGGGCCTACGCCGAAGTCGTAACCGGTGGAGCTGTCCAGCCTGGCGGTGGTTACTTCTACAGCCCAACAGTCGTTGCCGATGTCGATCACCACGCCGAAATCGCAACCCAGGAAATGTTCGGTCCTGTGATCACAGTGTCGCGATTCACCGAAGATCAGGATCCGATCTCCATTGCCAACGCTACCCGCTACGGTCTGGCCTCGTCGGTGTGGACTCGTGACAGTGGTCGCGCTATGGAGGCCAGCAGCCGGCTGCGATACGGCTTCACATGGGTCAATACACATGGCGTAGCCACACCAGAGATGCCCTGGGCTGCCATGAAAGGCTCGGGCCACGGCTGTGACATGTCGGTGTTTGCGCTTGATGCTTACACCAGTGTGCGCCACGTCATGCTGGCGCACGGGTGACAACCATGAACAGACCTGTAGTTATCGTGACTGGCGGTGGTCGTGGTATCGGACGCGCGATCGTAGATATGTTCGTTGCCCAAGGCGGCCAGGTCGTCGCCTGTGGAAGGGGAACCAGGCCCCGGGATCTTGATACTGGAGTTGAGTGGGTGCAGGCGGATGTCTCCAGGTCCGAAGACGCCCGGCATATTGTCGAGCGGACGGAACAGCGCTTCGGCAAGGTGAGCGTGCTGGTGAACAACGCTGGCGTACAGCTTGAGAAAACCGTGCTTGAAAGTAGCGATGCCGATTGGGACGAGGTCATCGGCATCAACGCCCGAGGTACGTTCAACCTGTGCCGCGCTGTGCTGCCAGGCATGGTTCAGCACGGCGGCACGATCATCAATCTGGGCTCGATATCAGGGCAAACAGCCGACCCGGGCATGGCGCTTTACAACGCCTCCAAAGCATTCGTGCATGGCCTGACCCGTTCCATTGCCGTGGACCATGGTCCTCGAGTTCGCTGCAATGCGGTATGCCCAGGTTGGATCATGACCGCGATGGCCGAAGACGCTTTCGCCATGGCTGACAACCCGGAAAGAGCCAAAGCTGACGCTCTGGCTCGCCACCCCATAGGTCGCTTTGGACACCCAGACGACATTGCCGAAACGGTGGTGTGGCTGGCTTCGGACGCGGCGCGCTTCATCACCGGACAGTGCTTTGTCATCGATGGCGGCCTGACCAGTGCATCTCCATTACAACCGAGGTTCTTCTGATGAGTGAATTCCAAAATGTTGCGGTGATCGGCGCGGGAGTGATCGGTGCCAGTTGGGCCGCACTGTTCCTGGCATCCGGACGAAATGTTGCTGTGTACGACCCGTCGCCGACGATGGAGGCCGATGTACGCGCCTACATCGACAATGCGTGGCCAACCCTGTGCGAGCTGGGTTTGGCCCAATCCGAACCGGGCCAGTTGAGTTTCCACAACGATGTTGCCGGTGCCGTACAGCAGGCCGACTTCGTTCAGGAAAGCGTGCCTGAGCGGATTGCAATCAAGCACGATCTGTTCGCAAAACTTGAAGCTGCTCTCAAGCCTGGCGCGATCGTGGCGTCTTCCGCTTCCGGTTTGCGCCTGGGTGAAATGCAGGCTGGTTGGAAAAACCCTTCGCATTTCATTTTGGGACACCCATTCAACCCACCGCACCTCATTCCACTGGTCGAGGTGATGGGAAATGAAAAAACCGCTGCCGGTGTTGTCGAGCAGGCGGAGCGCTTCTACGAGCTGGTGGGCAAGGTCACGATCCGTGTCAACCGCGAAGTCCGGGGTCATGTGGCTAACCGCCTGCAAGCTGCGCTCTGGCGCGAGGCCATTCACCTGGTGAAAAGCGGTGTAGCGAGTGTCGAAGACGTCGACAAAGCCGTCTGGGCAGGTCCAGGCCTGCGTTGGGCGGCGATGGGTCCAACCATGCTATTCCACCTCGGTGGTGGGTCGGAAGGCCTGAGCTCCTTCTGCCAGAAGTACACCGAGAGCTTCCACGGCTGGTGGGACGATCTTGGTGATCCGCGACTGGATGCCGATACCGCCTCGATGTTGGTCGAGGGCGTGCACGATGAAGCAGGGAACGACAGTTGGGCAACGCTCGCGACACATCGGGATGAGCTGATCACTCACATGTTGAAGGCGACTGCGCCGCTTCGGCGCCGTTGAGTTGCGGCCGGAGGCGTAAATCGTCTCGGGCCAGTTTGCCGTTGCGTGAGGTTTGCCATGCCTGATGAAGTATTGAACCTACAAATAACTGACCTGATTGCTGAAGCCAAAGGTGTCATGGTCGTCGAGCTGCGCTCGCCCACGGGAGAAGCGCTACCACCGTTTAAACCCGGCGCCCACATCGAATTGCATTTGCCGGGGAATATCGTGCGCCAGTATTCGCTGTGCAACGATGCAAAAGAAAATCACCGCTACTGCGTGGGCGTTGGCCTGTCGCCCGTCAGCCGAGGTGGCTCGCAGCACGTTCATCAGTCCTTGCGCGTTGGCGATACCCTGAAAATCAGCCCACCGCGTAATCACTTTCCACTGGAAGAGGATGCGCCAGGTTTTGTGTTCTTTGCCGGCGGCATCGGGATCACACCAGTCTGGTCAATGATCCAGTGGTGTGAAGCCAACAAGCGCCCATGGCACCTCTACTACCTGGTTCGTAGCCGCCAACGGGCAGCCTTCCTGGAAGAACTTCGTGCCTTTGGCGATCAGGTCACCTTGCATGCCGATGATGAGGCGGGTGGATTGTTCGATATCTCTACAGCAATCAATCAGCAATCGTCGAATGCTCATTTTTACACCTGTGGGCCAACGCCTTTGATGCTCGCCGTTGAAGCTGCGGCAGCTGGCTTTCCTGAGGAACAAGTACATTTCGAGTGGTTTACCCCCAAGGAACCTAAAAGTTCCGCTACCGATAAAGCCTTCACTGTCCAGCTTGCCCGAAGCGGAAAAACTTTCGAGGTGCCAGCGGACCAAAGCATTCTTCAGGTGCTCGAAGCGAACGGTCTTCGAGTGGAAAGTTCGTGCCGTGAGGGGACATGCGCCTCATGCGAAATCTGCGTCCTGGACGGTATTCCAGACCATCGCGACAGCGTGCTGACAGCATCCGAGCGCAAGAAGAACGACGTGATGATGATCTGCGTTTCCCGCTCGCTATCAGAAAGCCTCGTTCTCGATCTCTGAAGTGTGCCCATGAATTCTGGAAGGAATTACTCATGAAAAACCTGCTGCTCGTCCACCAGGCGACGATTGTCGAGGATTGGATCGACTACAACGGCCACCTGCGCGATGCCTTTTACTTTCTACTGTTCAGTCATGCGACCGATGCGTTGATGGATCACATCGGCCTGGACGCCCACGGGCGGGCAAAGTACGGGCATACCTTGTACACGCTGGAAGCGCACATCAACTACCTGAGCGAAACCAAGCTGGGAGAACAAGTTCAGGTGTTCACTCAACTTGTGGACCATGACAGTAAGCGACTGCACATCGTCCATCACTTGTATCGGCCTACAGACGCAACACTGTTGGCAGCCAGCGAACAGATGCTCATGAACATCAGTAGCGAGGCAGGCCGCGCTGTTAAATTCGCTGGTCCCGTCGAAGAAAAAATCAGCCAGATATTCGACTCTCACCAGTCGCTGCCACGCCCAGGCTACTGCGGGCGCGTCATCGGAATACGCCGTTAGAAATCACGCTTTTGCTGCATAAAACAAGAAGACAGCTTTACCTCTGAATAACAAGAAACTGCCGCTTTCCATAGCCGCTACAGAGAGGAATTTGCGTCATGAAAAATGCACGTTGTGTCATGCTGTGCTCCGCCCTGGCACTGTCCGTAAACACCTACGCGGCTGAACCACCGCAGTGTCGACTGGTACGGATGTCCGATCCTGGCTGGACCGATATCCAGACCACCACTGCGATCGCCACCACGCTTCTGAAAGGACTCGGTTATCAAACCAAGTCAACTTTGGTCGGTGTTCCGCTGACCTTCAAGGCTTTGTCAGAAGGCAAGACCATGGATGTGTTCCTTGGCACATGGCTCCCCACCATGGACCCGGATCTCAAACCGTATCGTGACGCCGGCACGATCGACATCGTGCGTGTCAACCTTCAGCACGCCAAGTACACGCTTGCAGTCCCGCAGGCACTGTGGGACCAAGGGTTGAAGGATTTTTCCGATATCGCCAAGTTCAAGGATGCTCTGGGTGGCAAAGTTTATGGCCTGGAGCCAGGGGATGGTGGCAACAATGCTGTCCTGAAGGCAATCGATGAGAACGCTTTCGGCTTGAAGGACGCGGGTTTCAGAGTAGTTGCATCGAGTGAATCTGGAATGCTGTCACAGGTGGACCGAGCCCAACGCCGTAATGAAGCGATCGTCTATCTGGGGTGGGAACCTCATCCCATGAACACGCGCTTCAAGATGAAGTTTCTCACGGGCGGGGATTCCTATTTCGGTCCTGACTTCGGTGACGCGACGGTCTATACCAGTACCCGCAAAGGCTATGTTGACGAGTGTCCCAACGTCGGTCAGTTGTTGAAGAATCTCAACTTCACCCTGGATATGGAGAACCACATCATGGGCTCCATCCTGGATGAGAAGATGGACCCCGAAGTTGCGGCCAAAGCATGGCTGAAGCAAAACCCTGAGGTGCTAAATGGCTGGCTGACAGGCGTGACGACATGGGACGGTCAACCGGGGCTGGCGAAGGTCAGGGCGGAGTTGGCGCCATGAAAAATACAGTCCTTAAATTTCTAGCCGATTCGCGTTCAATGGCGTCGTAACAACAGACGGGAAACCGGGATTCGACGCTTTTCAGCGTTCACTCAAGAACTGAATTGGCCCAGCTTTAGGCCTATTAAACGGGTGGTTCTGAGTAGGCGAAATTCGCTTGCCCGTGGCGAAGCCTGCCTGACGACAAGGTAAAAATAAAATGAAAGTCGAGAAACGCAGTATTGAATTCGTACCGCACAACGAGCGTTACGGAAGGCCTCGGCGGCTGTTCACTGTCTGGTTCAGTTCTAACTTGCAAGTGACCGCTTTAATCATTGGCACATTAGGAATCGCCTCTGGGCTCAGCCTGATGTGGACACTACTTGGGTTGATCATTGGCAGTATGATCGGCACTGTTTTCATGGCTGCACACTCTGCTCAAGGGCCCCATCTCGGCGTGCCTCAAATGATCCAAAGCCGTGCGCAGTTTGGTGTGTTCGGTGCTGCGATTCCACTGACGGTGATGGTCACAGCGGCTGTACTGTTCATGGCCGCCAGCGGCGTATTGATGCGTGACACGCTCAAGACGTTGCTTCCAGTAACGGACAACCAGGCGATACTGATCATCGGGGCCGCAACATTCATGATCGGGGTGGTGGGCTACGAGCTCATCCATCGCCTGGGAGCGTGGATGACGTTGTTGTCGACGCTGGTGTTTGGTACCGCGCTGGTATTGATCCTGGTTCGTGCCAGCTCGCAGGGTCCCCTTCACATAGAGGCGGGGACATTTTCCATGCCGGTGTTCAATCTGGTGATTGCTCAGGCCGCGTCCTGGACTTTGGGTTACGGACCCTATGTGGCTGATTACTCCCGTTATCTACCCGCTGATGTTCGTACCCGTGACACGTTTTGGACCACGTATTTCGGTTGTGCATTGGGTTCGTTAGGGATGATGGCCCTTGGCGCGTTGCTCGCGACTGTAGTGCCCTCGGCGCTCAATCTCGATCCTGGGGCAGCTATTGCGGATCTATTCGGCCCTTGGGCTAAAGCTGCGTTGATGGTGGTAGTACTCGGTGTTATCCAATACAACGTGCTGTGCCTTTACAGCGCTTATATGTCTTCCACCACCATTTTCAGTGGTTTCGCGAAACTCCAACGTGTTCGGCCCGGCACGAAGGCTTTGGTGATGGCGATTCTTTCCATACTAGCGTGCCTCATTGCTACGCAGACCCAATATCACTTCGATACTTTCTTTGCGGATATCCTGATCGGCCAACTCTATTTGCTGATTCCGTGGAGTGCGATAAACCTCGTGGATTACTACGTGGTCCGACGGGGCGAATATCACATTGATGACCTGTATGAAGCTCATGGCAGGTATGGGCGTTGGAACAGGAAAACCATGATCGTCTATGCGGTGTCGGTGCTGGGGACTATACCGTTCATGAAGCTTTCTTTTTTTGAAGGTTTTTTTGCCAGGTTGATTGGAGCTGATATCAGCTGGATAGCAGGATTGACATTGGCAGGTCTACTTTACTACGTCATCCACTCGCCGCGAGTGCCGACAGTAGACGTTCAGTTACGAGAGCGTCAGGGCAAGATTTCACTTTTCGCCAACGCCGAAGAGTAGACGAATGACCGCTGCGACCTGCCGGCGTGACTCGTAAAGCAGCATGCCAGCAAGCTCGCATAGACAACAGACCTTGGACATGTAACCCGGATCAACGTCCGCTCTTGGCCGATTCTGTTGAAAAAGTCGGATTTTCGGCTCGCCTGAACTCACGCACGATCACCACCGAAGAATCTACTCACCACATCGAGTGGTTTTTCGGCTCTTCGTTGACCTTTGCTGCTCAGTTAGTGGG
>NZ_JBPKAM010000039.1:0-55992 GCF_051216495.1 Pseudomonas baetica
GTGGGAGCGAGCCTGCTCGCGAAAGCGGCCGATCAGTCAGCACATTCGTGACTGACACACTGCCTTCGCGAGCAGGCTCGCTCCCACAGGGGCAATTTGTCAGGGCCTGATTTTGCGCCCCACCATATGTTTCAAATACCCCACCAGCATCCCCAGGTCCTCATCCGGCAGCACCTCGGCCGAGAACCCGGGCATCTTCGCTTGCGGCCATTGGCGCAAACTCTGCGGGTCACGGATATAGTGCTTGAGGAAGTCCGCTCCGAAGTATTCGGTCGGGTTGTACGGAATATTCAGGTCCGGTCCGAACTGCGAATCCCCGGCACCGTTCAATCGGTGGCACGCCAGGCAGTTTTTCTGAAACAGGGCAAAGCCCTTGTTCACCGGGTCGTCTGCCTTCAGCGCCGGATCGGGCAGCAGGGCAGGGAAGCGCTCGGCCACCGGTGCCATGCGCTTGATGCTGGCGACTTCGAACGGCCATTGTTCGGGGCTGATGTTGCCGGCCCGCGGATCGGTCCAGACCAGGTAAAACGGTCCGGCGCTGTGTTTGCCTTCTGATAGCGGCGGCCACGGCTTTGCCGGGTCTTCAATGGCCAGCCAGGCGCGGGCGCCCTGGGTGTTGAGCAGTGGTGCCGCCGACAACTCCGCGGCAAAACCATCGAGCGCAACGGCTTGCAAATGTTCTTCGGGTTTGACGTCGGTCAACAGCGCCGACAAAGGAACAGCGCGATAGCTCATGTCGCGCTTGTAGGAAACATCATTGGGGATGGTGATGGTCCGGACCTGAGGATGCTTGAGCAATTCCTCGGTCTGCCAGGTGCGACTGTTCTCGCCCAGCTCCAGGTTCAGCTGTGCGGCAGACAGAGGCGTGCTGAGCAGCAAGGCCCCGAACATAATGAGCGTTTTCAAATGATCGCCGTCCATGTCGTGGAAGTGCCGCAAAGGTTGGCACAGCCACGCTGGCCCGGGTAGCGAGCCAGTCACATTTTTAACGTGGCGATAAAAAGTTCTGATGCCTTATTTTCGTAAACCGACTAGCCGATGACCTTGGTCAGGTTTGGCACGATCAACAACAGTGTGGTGGCAAAGAGAATGAGACCCGCTTGACGAACTTTCGATTGTTTGAACATGGCTGACCGCCTTTTTTTTTGTTATTTCCTGATGCCTGCCTGCCCGACTCCATGACGGCAAACGTTGCACTTCCTGTAGGACGAGCGCCTCGGCAAAACCCGACGACAACTTCGTACATGTTCACCTTAGAGCCCGCGTCACCCGTGCTTTAGATCCATTTAGTATGGAGTTCTCATCAATTGCTATTAAAACGGAATGAGGCCTTTTGCCATCTTCTTGGGCGGCCTTTGGCTAGACACCTGCGCGTCAAGAAAGGGTTTACCCGTTTGTTGACGACCGTCCGTCTGAGCGTGAGCGTCAATGTCGGTGAGCGTTGCGGTCATTGAATCCCCGGCGGCTCGGAATCAAGGTGACAGTTCCTTAAAGATCAAAAGATCGCAGCCTGCGGCAGCTCCTACGAAGAGCGCGGTTTCCTGCAGGAGCTGCCGCAGGCTGCGATCTTTTGCTTCACAACAACAAGATCGAGGACGTCATGAACGAAGCTTTGATTTTCGATGCATTACGCACGCCCCGTGGCAAAGGCAAGGCCGATGGCGCCTTGCACAGCGTCAAGCCGGTGAATTTGGTGGCCGGGTTGCTCAGGGCATTGCAGGAGCGGACCGCCCTGGACACCCGTCAGGTCGATGACGTGGTGCTCGGTTGCGTGACGCCCATCGGCGATCAAGGCTCCGACATCGCAAAAACCGCCGCCCAAGTGGCAGATTGGGACGTCAGTGTGGCCGGGGTGCAAATCAATCGCTTCTGTGCATCGGGCCTGGAAGCAGTGAATCTCGGGGCGATGAAAGTGCGTTCCGGCTTCGAAGACCTGGTGGTGGTTGGTGGCGTCGAATCCATGTCGCGCGTTCCCATGGGCAGCGACGGCGGGGCCTGGGCGCTGGACCCGGAAACCAACCTGCACAGCCATTTCACCCCCCAGGGCGTGGGCGCCGACCTGATCGCCACGCTCGAAGGCTTCAGCCGTCAGGACGTCGATGCCTACGCGCTGCATTCGCAACAGAAAGCCGCGCGGGCGCGGGCTGATGGCTCGTTCAACAAGTCGCTGGTACCGGTGCAGGACCAGAACGGCATCATCCTGCTCGATCACGATGAGTTCATTCGTGCCGAATCGACCATGGAGGGGCTGGGCAAGCTCAAGCCGAGTTTCGAAATGATCGGGCAGATGGGGTTCGATGCCACTGCACTGCGGGTCTACAGCCATGTGGAGCGGATCAACCACGTCCACACGCCTGGTAACAGCTCCGGGATCGTCGATGGTGCGGCGTTGATGCTCATCGGCTCCGAAGCCAAGGGGCGGCAGCTGGGGTTGCAGCCACGGGCGCGGATCGTCGCCACGGCGGTGACCAGCACCGACCCGACCATCATGCTCACCGGCCCCGCGCCGGCCACCCGCAAGGCGTTGGCCAAGGCCGGGTTGCGGGTCGAGGACATCGACCTGTTCGAGGTCAATGAGGCATTTGCCTCGGTGGTGTTGAAGTTCATCAAGGACATGGCCATCGACCCGGACAAGGTCAACGTCAACGGTGGCTCGATCGCCATGGGCCACCCACTGGGCGCCACCGGTTGCGCGATTCTCGGCACCTTGCTCGATGAGCTGGAAAACCGGCACCTGCGCTATGGCCTCGCGACCCTGTGTGTCGGCGGCGGCATGGGCATTGCCACCATCATCGAACGCCTCTGAGCCCGGACTTCAAGGAAACCTTCCATGACACACGCCATTCGTTACGAAAAGGGCCAGGACCGTATCGTCACCCTGACCATCGACATGCCCGGCCAGAGCGCCAACACCATGAACGCAGTGTACCGCGAAGCCATGGCTGACTGCGTGTCCCGCCTGGTGGCCGAAAAGGACGACATCGCCGGCGTCATCATCACATCGGGGAAGAAAACCTTCTTCGCCGGCGGCGACCTCAATGAATTGATCAAGGTCGGCAAACCCGACGCCAAAGCCTTTTACGACATGGTGCTCAGCCTAAAAGGGCAACTGCGTACCCTGGAAACCATTGGCAAACCGGTGGTCGCGGCGATCAATGGCGCGGCGCTGGGTGGTGGCTGGGAGATCTGCCTGGCCTGCCATCACCGCGTGGCGCTGGACAACCCGTCGGTGCAACTCGGCTTGCCGGAAGTGACCCTCGGGCTGTTGCCGGGCGGCGGCGGGGTGGTGCGCATGGTGCGTATGCTCGGTCTGGAAAAAGCCCTGCCGTATTTGCTCGAAGGCAAGAAGGTACGGCCGCAACAGGCGTTGCAAGCGGGGTTGATTGATGAATTGGCGGCGGATCGCGATGAGCTGCTGGCCAAGGCGCGGGCGTGGATTGTTGCCAACCCGACGGCTGTGCAGCGTTGGGACGTGAAGGGTTACCAGATTCCCGGTGGCACGCCATCGAACCCGAAAGTCGCACAGATGCTGGCCATTGCGCCGTCGATCCTGCGAAGCAAAACCCAGGGTTGCCTGCCGGCCCCGGAGAAAATCCTCTGTGCCGCCGTCGAGGGCGCCCAAGTGGATTTCGACACCGCGCATTTGATCGAAACCCGCTATTTCACCGAGTTGACCACCGGCCAGGTCTCGAAAAACATGATCGGCACGTTCTGGTTCCAGCTCAACGAGATCAATGCTGGCGGCTCGCGACCACAGGGCTTTGCCCCTTATGTCACACGTAAAGTCGGTGTACTCGGCGCCGGGATGATGGGCGCGGGCATCGCTTTTGTCAGCGCGTCGGCCGGCATCGACGTGGTGCTCAAGGACATCAATCTCGCGGCAGCCGAAAAGGGCAAGGCGCATTCGGCGGCATTGCTGGACAAGAAAGTGGCGCGGGGGCAGATGAGTGCCGAGCAACGCGAAGCCGTTCTGGCACGCATCCATACCTCGGAAAGCGACGTAGATCTGGCCGGTTGTGATTTGATCATCGAAGCCGTATTCGAAGACCGCGAGCTGAAAGCCAAGGTCTCATTGGCAGCGCAAAAAATTGTCGGCACCGACGCGGTGATCGCCTCCAATACCTCGACCTTGCCGATCAGCGGCCTGGCGACGGCGGTGCCGGACCCGAGCAAGTTCATCGGCCTGCATTTCTTCAGTCCCGTGGACAAAATGCCGTTGGTGGAAATCATCAGGGGTGCCGACACCAGCGACGAAACCCTGGCTCGTGGCTTCGATTTCGTCCTGCAGATCAAGAAAACGCCGATTGTGGTCAACGACAGTCGAGGGTTCTTCACTTCCCGGGTGTTCGGCACCTTTACCAATGAAGGCATTGCGATGCTGGGCGAGGGCGTGAGTGCGCCGATGATCGAGACCGAAGCGCGTAAGGCCGGCATGCCCATTGGGCCGCTGGCGATCTCTGACGAAGTGTCTCTCAGCCTCATGAGCCATATTCGCCAGCAAACCGCAAAGGATCTGCAAGCGGAAGGCAAGCCGCTGACCGAGCATCCGGCCTTTGCGGTGATCGACTTGCTGCTCAATGAATACAAACGTCCAGGCAAGGCTGCGGGCGGTGGTTTCTACGAGTACCCGGCCGGTGGTCAAAAGCATCTATGGCCGGAACTGAAAAAACGCTTTGAAAAGGCTGACGGGCAGATTTCGCCCCAGGACGTGCGTGACCGCCTGCTGTTCGTGCAAGCGATTGAAACCGTGCGCTGTGTGGAGGAGGGCGTTTTAACCTCGACGGCGGACGCCAACGTCGGTTCGATTTTCGGCATCGGTTTCGCCGCCTGGACCGGTGGTGCGCTGCAGTTCATCAACCAGTACGGGATCAAGGACTTCGTCGCCCGCGCCCAGTACCTGGCCGGACAATACGGCTCGCGCTTCGCGCCGCCGGCATTGCTGTTGGAGAAAGCGGCCAAAGGGGAGGCGTTTTAGGGATCGGTGACACCTTGCGGGGCTTGCCTTGACGCGGTGTTTCGAGGCAGGCTCTGGGGTGTGCATTATTCCCATCACGTGTCAGGTATTTTTTATGTCGTTACGCATCTGCATTCTGGAAACCGACAACCTGCGTCCGGAATTGGTCGACCAATATCAGGGCTACGGGCAGATGTTCAAGCGCCTGTTTTCGCAGCAACCCATTGCTGCTGAATTCACGATCTACAACGTGGTACAGGGTGATTATCCCAGCGATGACCTGACCTTCGACGCCTACCTGGTCACCGGCAGCAAGGCCGATTCCTTCGGCACCGACCCATGGATCCAGACTCTCAAGCAATACCTGCTGACCCGCTATGAACGGGGCGACAAGCTGTTGGGCGTGTGCTTCGGCCACCAACTGCTGGCGTTACTGCTCGGCGGCAAGAGCGAGCGTGCGACCCAGGGCTGGGGTGTCGGCACCCACAACTACAAACTCGCCGCCAAGGCGCCGTGGATGAGCCCGGTGCGCGAAGAGCTGACCCTGTTGATCAGCCATCAGGATCAGGTGACCTCACTGCCGGAAAACGCCACGGTGATCGCCTCCAGCGATTTCTGCCCGTATGCCGCGTACCACATCAACGACCAAGTGCTGTGCTTCCAGGGGCATCCTGAGTTCATTCACGACTATTCCCGAGCCTTGCTGGAGATCCGTCAGCAAGCGCTGGGCGAGCAGGTTTATTCCAAAGGCATCGCCAGCCTGGAAAGCGAACACCACGGCACCACGGTGGCCGAATGGATGATGCGGTTTGTGGCGCACAAGCCAGAAACTGTTTAACGCAGTTATTCGCGAGCAGGCTCGCTCCCACATTGAAACCCGGTCGAATGTGGGAGCGAGCCTGCTCGCGAATTTTGCAGGCACTGCATTCTTTTCTACAACCACCCCGACTTCTTGAAACTCGCCCACAAGCTCACACACCCCACCGTAATGAGTCCCAGCACCCCGAAATACCCGTAATGCCAGGCCAGTTCGGGCATGTTCTGGAAATTCATCCCGTAAATCCCGGCCACCGCCGTCGGGAACGCCAGGATCGCCGCCCATGCCGCGAACTTGCGTTGCACCACGCTCTGGCGTGACGCCTCGAGCAACACCCCGACCTCAATGGTCTGGCTGGCAATGTCCGCCAGCGTGGCCAGGTCTTCCATTTGACGGGTGACATGAATCTGCACGTCGCGGAAGTAGGGGCGCATGGTCTTGTCGATGAAGGGAAAGCTCAGCCTTTGCAGTTCTTCGCCGATCTCTACCATCGGCGCCGCGTAACGACGCAGACGCAACACATCGCGTCGAAGGCCGTGAAGGTCCTGGATATCGCGTTCGTTCAGCGTGCCGCACATGACGTTGCGTTCCAGCTCATCGATCTCGGCATGGATGGCTTCGCCCATCGGCTGATAGTTCTCAATGACGAAGTCGAGGATGGCGTAGAGTACGAAATCTTCCCCGTGCTCCAGCAACAATGGACGCGCCTCACAGCGTTGTCGGACATAGGCGTAGGACGCCGAGTGACCGTTGCGCGCAGTAATGATGTAGCCGTTGCCGGCAAAGATATGCGTCTCGATGAACTTGAGCTTGCCCTCTTCCCGAATGGGGGAGTAGGTGACGATGAACAGTGCATCGCCGAAGGTTTCCAGCTTCGGTCGACTGTGTTTTTCCAGGGCGTCTTCGATGGCCAGCTCGTGGAGATTGAACTGGCGTTGCAGGTTGTACAGTTCCTCGGCACTCGGCTCTTCAAGGCCGATCCAGACAAAGTGACCGGGCTTTGCAGCCCAGGCCGCGCCTTCGTCGAGGGTGATATTGGTGACTCTCTTGCCAGCGCTGTATACCGCAGCAGCAACAACTCTACCCATGATGGTGATTCACTTCTTATTAGCAGGCGTTCATTAGCAAAAAGTAGCGGGCGATACTCAGCTTAGCCTTGTCTGCTGCTGGGGCGTCAGTGAAATCTGTACGTTTATGGGCAAAAGAAAACCCGCACAGGGCGGGTTTCATTCAAGCGGCTTGCAGTTGCCGGTCCATTGAGTCGATGCAATCGCGCATCTGCTCGCGGCACTGGGCAATCAGCATCGGCATGTCATCTAGCGTCAGTCCCGCCGTAGGAATGGCCGGCAATGAACGGATGAGAATTTTCCCACTGCGCCAGCGGTTCAAGCGTATGTGCTTGATGTAACTGCTCACACACACCGGCACAATGGGCACGCCGGCCGCGATGGCCATCTGAAAGGCACCTTTCTTGAACGGCAACAGCTCTTCGCCCAGGTTGCGCGTGCCTTCCGGGAAGACCCAGATCGAGGTGTCTTCGTTTTGCAGGGTATGGGTGGTGGTCAACATCGACTGGCGGGCTTTCTGTGCATTGCCACGGTCGATCAGCACATTGCCGGCCAGCCAGAATAACTGACCGAACAAAGGGACCCATTTCAGGCTCTTCTTGCCGATGCACACGGTGCGACGAGGCACCACGTTGCCGAAGACAAACAGATCGTAGTTGGACTGGTGGTTGGCAATGATCACGCAGCTGTCGGGTTTATCCATCAACGGTCCGACGTCGGCCTTGACCCGCAAGCGCAGAATGCACATCGCCGGCCACGCATAGAGGCGTGCACACAGGCGACTGTTGTCCGGGTTGAACGGGCGGCACAGCCCGAGAATCACACCCAGCACACCCGCGACCATAAAGTGCAGGCCCATCAATGACATACGTAAAGCAAACAGCATTTTCAGGCCCCACCGGGACAAAAGGTGGCGCAGTGTACGGATGTGCACTGTTTTCGGCAATTGCCGCTAAAGAAGCGGGAGATAGCCGATGTTTAAGTACATGTTTCCGACTTATGGGTCAGACGCGAGCTAGAGCGGTTGCAGGATTTTCTACAGCGTACGTAAGAAAAAGCCCGACACGACGGTCGGGCTTTTCGTAGCAGCAGGTTTGGGCTCAGCCCAAGTGTTCCTGATCCTGGATGATCGCGTTGTCCAGGGTTTCCAGCAGCGCCTTGCGCACCTTCAGTTTGGTGTTCTTGTGGGCGGTCATGTTGATCTTTTTCAACTGGCGCGCAGCCGCCAGAGCGGCACCTTGCAGTTCCTCAGTCGATACCACCACGTCGAGGAAACCGGCATCCACGGCGCTCTGCGGATTGAACATCTCACCATTGATCACCGAGCGGTGGAACGCCGATTTGCGCAGGCGATCACGAGCCAACTCGATGCCGGCGTGGTGCATGGTCATGCCGATCTGTACTTCGTTCAGACCAATGCTGAACGGGCCGTCGACACCGATGCGGTAATCGGCGGACAGCAACAGGAACGCGCCCTTGGCCACCGCATGACCAGGGCAAGCCACAATCACCGGGAACGGATGCGACAACAGGCGACGGGCCAGTGTCGAACCGGACGTCACCAGCGCGACGGCTTCTTTTGGCCCGGATGTCATGACTTTCAAATCGTAACCGCCCGAGAGAATCCCAGGCTGACCTGTAATGATCACCACCGCACGATCAGACACCGCGCGATCCAGCGCAGCGTTGAACGCAGCAATCACGTCTGGAGAAATGGCATTGACCTTGCCATTGCTCAGGGTCAGGGTCGCGATACCGTCTTCGAGATGGTAAGAAATCAACTCACTCATGACGCTATTCCTTTCAATAAAGTTGGGCAGACGTTACCCACGGCCAAGGGCCAGGTAAAGCGCTGTGACTGACCCGCCAGTCACCCTTTACCTATCCACCACGTGTACTGCGCCACGCCAGCGGCGCATTGCCCTCTATATAGGCGCGCACGATGAACCTGAGATTGGCCGGTTTGCCATTACCCGGATGGCTCGAAACGACTAACTGCGTTAAGCGCATGAAAATTCTGAAAAAAATGTTTGCCATCAGAAAAGCTTTCGACTACATTAGCGCGCCTCGACAGACAGAACATGTTTGAAGAGATACGGTGAAGTGTCCGAGTGGCTTAAGGAGCACGCCTGGAAAGTGTGTATACAGGAAACTGTATCGAGAGTTCGAATCTCTCCTTCACCGCCATATTCCCAAAACGCAAACCCCTGATTTTCCTAGAGGAAATCGGGGGTTTGTGGTTTTTGCCGTCTGAAAAATTCCCCCATGGGGCCGATATGGGGCTGAAGGACAATTTTGACTGTTGATTGTGGTGTCTCAAGAGAGGTGTCTGGACGTTTCAAATTGGCGAAAGGGCGCAGAGATCGGTCATAAGCGACCCTTGATAGGCGCCTGATCAAGCGGGAGCAATTCATACCGTTATTCAGTAGTTTGGAATGTGTAGCTTATTGACTGGACGTGTCGACACGCCGGAGCGAGCTCATGTTGACGTGGATGCCAAGACTACCCACTGCCGCTTGCTTAGATAGTATGCTGATGGAAAATTACTTGAAAAGTTATAGGTTGGCCTACAGTCATCATGAATAAACTTCCCGATCTAGAAGCTTGGGCAATATTCGCAAAGGTCGCGGAGACTGGTTCATTTGCTCGCGCCGCCAATGATCTTTCGTTATCGCAGGCGACGGTGTCCAAAGCGGTAACCCGCCTTGAGAAGCGTACTAACACGACGCTTTTTCATCGCACATCAAGGCGCATATCTTTAACTGAGAGCGGGTTAGCCGCTTTAGAAACTGCTGCTCGTATCCTGGAGGAAGGGAAGGCCTTGGAAGCGGCCGTGAGGGAGAAATCCACGACCTTACAAGGACGAATCCGTGTGGCAGCTCCAATGTCGTTTGGGATTATGCGCCTGGCCCCCATGCTGCCGGAATTCATGGCTGCACATCCTGATATCACCCTTGATGTGCAGTTCAACGATGAAAAGGTAAATTTGATAGATGGCAGATACGACTTGGCAGTTCGGATCTCCAATATGGAAAACTCCAGCTTATTGGTAAGGCGAATATGCCAAGTTCGCGTCCTGCTTGTTGGAGCGCCTGCATACTTTGAACGATACGGTCGCCCTCAGCATCCCCACGACCTAGTCAACCATCGGGCTTTGCAGTACAGCAATTCGGGAACCGGCGAAAGCTGGCGTTTTCGCCATCCCCAACACGGGGAATACTCCCAAATCGTACGCGCACAGGTCCATGCCAACAACGCAGAGGCCTTGACTCCAGCGTTGTTGGCAGGTCAGGGGCTGGCACTGCATGCAGAGTTCCTGGTTTGGAATCAACTCCAGACAGGCCAACTGGAGGTAGCAATGCAAGATTGGGTTGTCGATCCGATCGAGCTGCATATTTTGACGCCACCGGGGCGCAGGCGTCCGGCGCGAGTGCAGGCGTTAATCAACTATCTAGCGACATGCATGGCAAATGAGTCTTGGGTGCGCACCCCTGTAAGTCTTAGCCCACTTGCTCCCGATGCTTGATAGCTGGAGAGATCGAGCCAGGCTTTTAGGTCGTTAGAGCATTCAGATGTCCTGCGACTGCGAATGCTTCTAATGAAGGCGAATCTGAGATGTCAAAAATGGAAATGATGGAATTCTATAATTTCTATTTTTAATCTGATCGCCTGGTCTTACTCTTTGCGCATCAAAGTTCATTGCCTCTCCTCACGGCTTCGTGGACTTTTGATAGTCCGTCTTTCGGCGGGTTCAAAATACGCGCGATGCGTTTAATATAAGTTATCGGTGATTAAAATGAAGTTAAGGCATATATTGGCTGCCCTCGTAATAGGCGTTACTTCTGTATCGGCTATGGCCTCTGGCCCTAGTTCCAAGCTGCTGACTCCCGAAAACTCGACTGTCATTTTGATCGACCATCAGCCGCAAATGTATTTCGGTGTGGAAAATGAAAGCCGCAATGAAGTGATGAACAGCGTTGCAGCCTTGGCTGAAACTGCTAAGGCTTTCAAAGTTCCGACGGTACTGACCTCGATCTCGTCTACTACCTTTGCAGGTCCCCTGGATCCAAACATTACCTCGGTCTTCCCGAATGCTCCGATTATTGATCGGACAATCATGAATGCCTGGGAAGATCAGAACGTGGTCAGCGCGGTTAAGGAAACTGGTCGTAAAAAACTGGTAATGGCTGGTTTGTGGACTGAGGTTTGCCTGACCCTACCGGTGCTGAGCGCACTGGAAGAAGGCTACGAGGTTTACATCGTTGTGGACGCTTCGGGTGGTTCGAGCAAGCAAGCGCACGACGCCGCTGTTCAGCGCATGGTGCAGGCCGGTGCTCAACCTGTGACGTGGATGCAAGTTCTCTACGAATACCAGCGTGACTGGTCTCGCCAGAGCACTTACGAAGCAGTTACCAACATCGCTCAGAAGCACGGTGGTGCACATGGCCTCGGTATCTTCTACGCCAAATCCATGTTCCATGCCCAGGAAGGTAAGAAGAAATAAGAATTTCTTTTAGTTTCCAGTTGATTTTATAGCTCAGGAAGCCGGAAGTAAGTATCCCTTACTTCCGGCTTTCTTTTTATGGCCTTAGCTGATTCTTTCGCAGTGATTCGACGCAGGCTTATTATATGTTTTTCAAGCGTAATGAATGTCACCTATTAAGTTCGGCTGACAATGGCTGATTGGTCAAGATGTACCGATTGCCGTATGTTGTGCTGCCCTTAATACGCCTGTTGCAGTTTGCGCTGGAGGGCATCTGCGAAGCACTTGGCATAGAGGTCAAGCCCTTGGGGATTGACGTGACAGCTATGTACGCAAAAGATCAGTCAACGGCCTGCATCTGTTCCTGCAGTCGTGGATAGTCCGTATAACCGTGTGATCCACCCCCGTAGAAGGTCTGCGGATCAGCTTCGTTCAGGGGGTGGCCGGTGCGCAGGCGCTGTACGAAATCCGGGTTGGCAAGCGCCCATCTGCCGACCGGAGACACATCCGCCAAGCCGGCCTCGACGTCCTGCCCAATGAGTTCCAGAGGCCGATTTATGCGGTTGACCAGCAAGGCATTGGGCCAAAGGGCCCGGATATCCTTCAGGAGCGGCTCGTCCCCGTTATGTGCGATGTGCAGGTAAGCTGGATCTAATTTCGCAAGCGCAGCCACGAGCGTGCGGTACAGCTCGCCATAGTTCGAACCTTCATCGATGCCACCCAGGCGTGAGCCCGGTGACAAGCGGATGCCCGTGCGGTCGGCGCCAATCTCTTCAATCACCGCTGTCGCGACCTCCAACGCAAAGCGTATGCGGTTAGGAATTGACCCGCCATAGATATCCTCGCGGGTATTGGCATTGGGCGAAAGGAATTGCTGGATGAGATAGCCATTGGCCGCATGGATTTCTACGCCGTCTGCTCCCGCCTCGATAGCGCGGGCGGCGGCTTGGCGGAAGTCAGCAACAGTGGTGTGGATTTCTTCAAGGGACAGCGCCCGCGGTTCAGGTACCTGCTTCAGGCCGGTGGGCGTGTAGATTTGTGCATCGGGTTCTATGGCCGACGGCGCTACCGCCTGGCGCCCATGCGGCGTGTTGTCCGGATGGGACATACGCCCCGCGTGCATGATCTGGATAAATAGATGGCCGCCTTTCGCATGTACCGCGTCGGTGATTTCGCGCCAGCCAACTACATGGGAGTCGGAATGAATCCCTGGGGAGTTAACGAAGCCTTGGCCATCCTCGGACGGCTGAGTGCCTTCGGATATGAGCAGGCCAAACGAGGCACGCTGCGAGTAGTACTCGGCAGCAAATTCGCTCGGCGTGCCGCCGGGCATTGCGCGGCTGCGGGTTAGCGGGGACATCGCCAGGCGATGCGGAAGGTTCATTCGTCCGATTCGAATTTGATCCCAAAGAGTGGTCATCGTGTATTCCGCTGTAAGAGGCCGGGAGATAGCGCGTGAAGCGCATGGACCACACAATAGATTGTTCCAATTTATATGGTAAAGACTGTATTGTTTGGACTATTTGTCTCAAATTTGGATCGATCTATGGACTTGTCCGCGTTGGCTGATTTCCTTCTAGTTGCTTCTCAAGGCGGTTTTGGAAAAGCCAGCCGCGCCAGCGGACGGCCCAAGGCCACCTTGTCCAGACGAGTCATGGACTTGGAACATAGTCTTGGGATAAGGCTGCTTGAGCGCGGTTCGCGCTCACTTCGCTTAACGGAGGAAGGGCAGGCATTACTGGAGCGCATCCAGGGTCCGTTGGGGGAAATCGTAGAGGCCGGCGAAATGGCGGCCGCAGGTCTGTCAACGCCGCGCGGCCGATTGCGCATCAGCGCACCCATGCTGTTCTCATCCACTCTGCTCGGTCGCCTGGCGGCCGGTTTTGCAAAGGCCTATCCCGAAGTGCGCCTGGACATCACGGCCGAAGACCGCGTCACGGATTTGGTGGAGGATGGCTACGACGTGGTGATACGCATCAATCCGAGCCCCGATGCGACACTGGTGGGGCGCTGTTTCGCACGAGACGAAATGTTGCTGGTCGCGTCGCCTTCACTCAAGTGCCCGACTGCAGCGCCCGCAGGGGAGATACCCACCGTGCCCGCGATCGTATACGCCAGCAGATATGACGGCGGTCTGTGGCGCTATCAGGATGGCGACACACTGAATAGCGTCATGCCCGACGTGCGAATTCGAATGACGTCGATGCTTTCGATGCGTGATGCTGTGATAGCTGGCGCGGGCGCGGCATTGCTTCCCAGATCATTGGTAGAAAGTACCGTGAGCAAGCATGAGCTCGTCGTATGGGGCCGCATGCTCGATCGCCCCATTGAACTTTGGGTCCTCCATACTTCCCGGCGACTGGTCAGCTCCAAAATTACCGCCTTCGTGGAGTATCTCTGCAATGCGTTCCCAACACGTTTTCTGACGGGCATCGTTTTGTAGCTCACCAATGGCTCTCTTAAATGGGTCAGAACTCTCGACTTGTGGCAGAGCCAGCAGGGTTTCCAGTTCCTTAAGCGTTTTGGATAGCGTTGGCTGGTTGATTGCCAGGTTGTCGCAAGCACGTGCCAGGCTGCCCTGGCGCGCGACCTCGAGAAAGCAAACAATATGACGGCGTTTTATTCGGGGATCGATGTAGGCGTGGAAGTAAGGGAGAGGCGCCTTCGGTCACTTCAATTGATTAGTCGAGTTTGATTGCCGACTCAGCTACTACTTCTTCAGGCAAAGCATGTGGTGCTTCGATTCTTTCTTTGAGTGTGGCCGCATAATCCCTAGCACTCTGCTCATCACGAAACTGAATGTTACGGCCACCGAAGCAAACTGACCATTGCTCTTCGCGCTGGTTAGACAACCGCTCAACCTTGACTGACATGCTCAAACTCCAGAAGCGGGGTCATTAGAAGTGAACTTCGGCAGACTTGATGCCAATGTCCCGAAGCTCATGAATCACGTCATCCAGGTGCCGAAATGACTCGATTTCTTCGTTGTCATTGACCAGGAAGTAACTTCTTCCTGCCTCTTTTTTGAACAGGATGATCCACTCGTTCGTGTTGGCCGGGTTAGCGATCACGTGCGTGTCGAAGCGCATGCCTTCACCGTGTTTGGCTTTAACCTCTTCGCGTTTCATGCGGTTCTCCGAGTGTGGACACATTCTGTCCATGGGTGTGATAGGGGGGGGCACGCTGGATTTTCAGCGCGCTCAAGGGGTGATGGGTAGGGTAATCCGATGGCTTTACTATTATCATGGCATGTGAATATTATGCACATGAGCGCGGAGAGAGGCTAGTCATGATTGCGATACGAGAAGCGTGGAAAGCAGGCCTGTTAAGGCCAGAGCACTGGCTTCGAAATGTCGTCTCCGGGGTTATCGTCGGTGTCGTGGCGTTGCCCTTGGCCATGGCGTTTGCCATCGCCTCAGGTGTCAAGCCTGAGCAAGGGATTTACACGGCCATTATTGGCGGCCTCTTGGTTTCTCTCTTTGGTGGGAGTCGTCTTCAGATTGCTGGTCCGACAGGGGCTTTCATCGTTATTTTGGCTGGAGTGACCGCTAAGTACGGTGTTGACGGCTTGCAGATAGCAACGATGATGGCCGGGGTGATCCTGTTGCTGCTCGGTATCAGCAGGCTTGGGGCCATCATCAAGTTCATCCCCGACCCTGTGATTGTCGGATTCACCGCTGGCATTGGCGTGATCATTTGGGTAGGGCAATGGAAAGACTTTTTCGGTTTGCCGAAAATCAGCGGTGAACATTTCCATCAGCGGCTTTGGCATCTGCTTCAGGCGCTTCCCCACCTGCATATGCCCACAACACTGTTGGCGCTTTTGAGTTTGCTGTTGGTCCTCATGTCTCCCAGAGTTCCTGGCTTAAAGCGTGTGCCGGGGCCTTTGGTTGCCATGGTCATTGTGACGGTTGCTCAGTCTTGTTTTCAGTTTGCCGGCGTTGCGACGATTGGCAGTGCGTTTGGGGGGATTCCTCAAGGGCTGCCAACCATGGGTCTGCCTGAAATAACCATACCGCAGGTGATCGAGTTGATCGGCCCGGCGTTCGCCATTGCAATGTTGGGGGCTATCGAGTCATTACTGTCTGCTGTTGTCGCTGACGGGATGGCGGGCACCAGGCACGACTCCAATCAGGAACTGATCGGCCAAGGCATCGCCAACCTGGTCACTCCTTTGTTCGGTGGTTTTGCTGCAACCGGTGCGATTGCTCGAACGGCCACCAACATCCGCAATGGCGGAACCGGTCCGATTGCCGGGGTTGTCCATGCGTTCACATTGATTTTACTGATTTCTTTGCTGGCGCCTTTGGCCTCGGATATTCCGCTGTGTACTCTGGCTGCGATCCTGTTTGTCGTTGCTTACAACATGAGTGAGATGAAACACTTCAAACGCATGGTCGAGCGAGCCCCAAAAGCCGATGTCGCGATACTTCTCATAACCTTCAGTCTGACCGTTTTGAGTGATTTAACGATCGCCGTGAACATCGGTGTCATTCTTGCCATGCTCCAATTCATGCGTCGGATGGCATCTTCAGTCGAGGTGCAGCAAATGGTCGAAAAAGAGCTGGAAGTTGAGTTGCGGTTCAATGGGCATGCTCATCTTCCGCCTGGCGTTTTGGTTTATACCGTTGAAGGGCCGCTCTTTTTTGGCGCAGCAGAAACCTTTGAACGTGTTCTGGCTCAAACGCATACGGATCCCGGGACTTTGATTCTTCGTCTGAAGCGAGTGCCGTTCATGGATATAACGGGCTTGCAAACACTGCTTGAAGTCATTGAGCACTTACGTCAGCGCAGCATCGTCGTAAAACTGTGCGAAGCCAATGAGAAAGTTCTTGGCAAGCTGGACAGGGCAGGGATACTTCAGGCGCTCGGTTCAGAGCATTATCATGCGGACTTCAAGGGGGCACTGAACAGCTATGTCGCGAGTGAGAAGCCGCCAGGCGATAGCTGAACTGGAATGCTGCAGGTAGAGCGATGAGCTGGCCCTTTTTCACGCCAGCCCATTCGCGAACGCATTATTTAACCGCCACTTTTTTGTTTTTGGTCGAGTAGGACACGCCATGCGTCTCCAGGTAGTCTCGAATAAGCTGACGGACGACCTGTGAAGGCGTCAGATCCTGAGCTGCACAGAGCTCCTCAAGGGCTTTTTTCTTGACGGGATCAATGAGCACAGTCAGTCGTGCAGTCTTGTTTTCCATGGAGTTGCCGGGACCCTGATTTGATCAATGATAATCAAATTGTAATGCCGAGGGTTTTGTTTGTCACCGTCCAGGTACGTCAGGGCATGACCTGATCCATCTCGGCCAGGAATCGTTCACGGTGGTCCTGCTTGCGCTTACCGGCATATTCGAAGGCGCAAAGAATCTGATGGGCATGGCAGGGAAAACTGACTATCAATCGCCAGCACAAACAGTGCTGGCCAGATGTTTCCCCCAGTAGAAATTCCATTGTTGACTAAACTAATGGAACGCACGGCTCGGCAGAGTACAATCTGATACTTTAAATACTCAAGCGCATAGACAAGTCAATTGCCTTTATATTTTTAGTTAGAGCACCAATCGATATATAGTCAACCCCGGTTTCTGCGACAGCTACCAGTGTACTTTCGTTGATTCCGCCGCTGGCTTCAAGCCGGGCCTGTCCGTTGTTGAGTCGAACGCCTTCACGCATGTCATCCAGACTCAGCTCGTCGAACATGATTAAATCCGCTCCACCTTTCAGTGCTTCTCGCATTTCGCGCAGGCTTTCCACTTCAACCTCTACGGGTCTACCTGGCGCAATGAGACGGGCAGCGTTGATAGCTTCGAGAATACCACCACAAGCTGCAATATGATTTTCTTTGATGAGGAAGGCATCGTAGAGACCAATGCGATGATTATGGCAACCACCGCAAGTGACGGCGTATTTTTGCGCGAGCCGAAGGCCAGGGATAGTTTTTCGAGTGTCGAGCAACTTGACTTGAGTATGCGCAACTTTATCCGCTAACCGTCGGGATTGTGTCGCGACGCCCGAGAGAAATTGCAAGTAGTTCAACGCGGTTCGCTCACCGGTCAATAAAGAGCGGGCAGGGCCCTCTAAATGTAATACGGTTTGATTGGGTTCCGTGCGCTCTCCATCCTTGACGTTCCACTTCAGGATGACAAGCGGATCCAGTTGGCGAAAGACGGCCTCCACCCACGACACACCACTGATGATGCAAGGTTCCCTGGTAATGATTTTTGCGCTGGCCAAGCGAGCGGACGGCACAAGCTGCGCGGAGATGTCACCACTTCCGATATCCTCCAATAATGCTCTGCGTACGTTTTCATCAATCTCGGAACCCAAGCCCCTCAGTTCTATATTTTTCATTCCAGCCCACCTGAATCAATAAATAACGAAATATCATCCCGCCACGCCCAAGTGCAGAGTCCAGACGAGCATTGCACCTGAGCATGGCTATCAATCAAAAGTTATGGACATATCCAATGATGAGTCGGTTCTCATCGGCCCCATCTGAGTAAGTGGATCGATTGATTGCGTTCCTCCATCGGAATGAAACATTTTTCAACGCGCCGCTTTGGACTACGTAAGTGATATCAGAACTTCTTTCCCACTCCTCACCGTCGGAACCTGCCGCCCTGAGCGACGTTGCCTTCACCGTTTTAATATTCGCGGGATCGACGTTTTCTCCTTTCGCATAACGCAGATTCCATGTCAGACCAGGCCAGCCGAGGGCGGCAAAGTCATACGAATATCCGGCATACCAGACGTCTTCATTTGCAAGAGCGAAGTTGCTCACCAGCATTTCACCAAACAGATAGGTGTCCGTACCATTTACATACGGGTATGCCGTCGCGCCGGATACCGCTTGATAACCCGCACTGAAGGTGTGCCCCATCGCCGAATAGCCCGCATTGCTACTGATCGTCCGGTTATCCACTTTTCCCAGTAGTTTTTTGCCGCTTTCTTGCCCGTCAAAGTATCTGACTTCAGCAAACACGCGACCTTTGGACAAGGGTGTGTTGAACTTTAAACCGACGTAGTCCCGTCGAAACAAGTTTTCCAGGTCGCTGTGCTGATACGCCACATTGAGTGAAGGGAGTAGTTGATAGTCGAATCCCGCATATGTGTAATGATCACTGGTGATGGTAGAGGAGTAGCCGCCTAGTTGAGAGCTGGCAGACAGATCTTCAGAGTCGGTTGAGTCACGCTGCTTGACGGAGTCGACTTGACCAAAAGTCGCAGTCAACGATTTGATATCCTTTGATGACAGTTGCACACCGTTAAATACTTGTGGCAAAAGTCGTGTATTGTTTGAAGCCAGCAAGGGAAGAACTGGATTCAGCCCGCCGATCCTTAACTCACTTTCAGAAAATTTAGCCTTCGCTGTCAGTTCAAGCTTCGAGTATTCATCATAGGCCCGTCGATCACTGTCGCGAGATAGAAGTCCTGTACCTGATCGGCCAGGGCTAGAGTCAAGTTTCAGGCCCAACATGCCAAGCGCGTCCAATCCAAAACCAACAGGTCCGTCGGTAAAGCCGGACTGGAGATTAACGATTAAGCCCTGAGCCCACTCTTCTCGCTTGGAATCAGTGGCCGTCGAGTCTCTGAAGTCGCGATTGAAGTAGAAGTTTTTTAGTTCAAGATTGCCTTTGCTGTCTTTCAAGATGTCCGCCGCCGCAAAAGATGGGGCGAAGGGCAATGCGATAAGCAGACAAGGCATCAGCGTTTTATGTGTTTTTTTATTCATTGTCACCTTCCTTATTTTTATTATTCACAGGTGTTCGCCAGGCCTGTTTATCATTGGCAACTAGCCAGGCCTCTTGGTCGTTCCGCATGTATGTATGTTTTTACTTGACCTTATATTTGCGTGTGTTTTCGTACATGGCGATCGCCAATATAATCGGCGTTAAAAAATGTGGCCGCCATCTAACCGCACAATAGGGGCAGCCACAAAATCTATTACCATGCTCAGTGCACTAAGTACCCTCTAACTTTTGTTCAAGGGGTGAGCTTTCGCGATGACTTCCGTTAAATCTTGAAACTCTCCAACGAAGCTGGATGGAACAGATCCTCAGGCTGAAGCAAGCGTGACGATAGTCCTTCGGCGTGATGGCGTTCCAGGAAGCGACCGAGTACGTGGCGGTTAGCTTCGAAACCATAGGACCAGAAGTCTTCACCGAGCAGTTGGCGCGCTGCTCGTAACTGATCCTCGATAAACGGTAGCGTTACCTTGGTGGCGGAGGTGTCGCTCAATTTGTGCAGCGCTACGGACTTGGACTTCTCGAATGCTTTGGCAACGGCTCCGGGTAACCATGGGTGCTGTTCGGCCAACGTGCGCCGGATCCCCAGCACGTGCATGATCGGGAATAGCTGAGTGCGGCGATACCAGTCCGAGGCCGCTCCTTGAGGATCAGGATAGAGATAGCTGACCTTGGGATGGCCCTGGGTGAAACAGGAAGGTGCCCGTGGACCGATCACGGCATCCAGCTCACCAGAGGCGAGCATGCCAGAAATCGTTTCAGTCTCCGGTGCGTTCTCGACGATTACATCCGCCGGTAGCTTCAGAACAATTTTCTCCAGACGCCCGGTCTCTTCATACCCGCCACGGACCCAGGTGACATCAGACGCTTTTAAACCATGGTCTTCTTCCAGGAACAGTCGAACCCATACGTTCGCTGTCAACTGGTACTCCGGCACACCGATACGTTTGCCCTTGAGGTCTGCCGCCGACTCGATTCCGCGATCATTGCGGATGTAGATCGAGGTGTGGCGAAACGCACGGGACGGGAAGACAGGAACAGCAATATAGGGACTGGTGCCCGCTGCGGTTTTAACGCTGTAGCTGCTCAACGATAACTCGCAGATGTCGTAGTCAGCATGGCGAAATGCGCGAAAGAAGATTTCTTCGGGATCTTGCAGCATAAAAATTGGGGCGACCCCATCGATCTGTACTTCGCCATCCACCAATGGTCGGATACGATCGTAGTTACCCACTGCAATGGATAAGTTCAACTTGTTCATGATGGGTTCTCGCAGGATTGAGTAGCTTCAACATTCACACCCAGTGTGATGTCGCGTTGTTCTTCGCTGGATCGCAGCATGGCGAGGCAGATCTCCAACGTGTCACGAGCCCACTCGCCGTCATGCAGCGGAGTGACCCCGTAGAATTGCGCCAGATACAGTTCGTCTATGACTTCGGAACGCGGTACGGCTGGTCGCTCCAGCGCCAGTCGATCACGGCTATCAGGCCCGTAAATCATGACGGCATCCGCCATAGGCCTAAGGTCGCCACCTTCGCACGACACAATAATCGGGCCGAAATGCTGGAAGGCCGTCGCGTTGTCGGCAGTAGAGGGGCTGACGTAACGTGCGCCGCCATAAGTGCCTTCAGCTTTGAGCCGCGCCTCCTCATCTGCCGATTGCACCTGTTGCAATAACCGACGGGCACCGCCGTAAGCTTCGGGATTTTTGGGCTTGCCCATTTCCCCGACCCAGTCCATCCACTCGTCGGAGTCGAAGTGTCCGTAGCCGTTGTAGGTAATGGAGGCGAATGCCCCATTCTCGAACCATAAAGTGGCTGTGTAGGCGCCTTCAGTTGGCCGTGCTGGGTCCCAGTTACCCACTGCCGCGCGGACACGGGTAGCTCGACTGCCCGCCAGCAAACGGACCACGTCTACTTGATGGGCGGCTTGGCTGAATACGGCTCCGCCGCCTTCAGCGGTCGAGAGCTCTTCCGGTCGGCGAGGGCGTTGCAGGTAGTCGGTGTAGTTCAGCGCTTGAATCATCTTGACCGCGCCGAATTCGCCACTACCGATCAGCTCCCGGGTACGCAGGTACGGGGTATCGAAGCTGTGGCAATGCCCAACGATCAGTTTCACGCCGGCATTAGCGCAATCGGCAATCATTTGGTCGCACTCGTCCAACGACAACGCCATGGGTTTTTCGACCAACACGTGCTTGCTGTTAGCCGCAGCTATACGGGTGTGTTCGGCATGAAACTGATGCGGGCTGGCAATGTATAAGGCATCGACATTGCTGTCGGCTGCCAGGTCCTCGATGGCTTCGTATGCGGGCGCATCGAAATCCCGTTCGAATTGCCTGCGGGCTTGTTCACGAGGATCACAGGCGCCTACCAACTGGACACGGCGATCGGCCAGGAAGGTAGGCAGCATGAGGGTGAATGCCCGGCCCAGACCGACCACTCCCAGACGTAGCCGAGCCGTGGATTCAGCATGGCTGGTCATCACGTATGAACCTCGTAATCAGGCTCTGCGACTATGTTGGTGTCATCCAGGGCCCATACGTAACGAGCTTGATAATCACGCCAGTCGATATCCTTGGACACGATCGCCTGGAACGAGCAGATTCTGGAAGGGATCGCTTTCTCACCTGTACCAATAGCGGTTTCACCCGCCTGAAATGCTGCCACGGCATCCAGCATGACCCGGCGGAACTCCACTACCGCAAGGTCACTGGCACCCAGGCGCTCATCGGAGCGATCGGCGATCGGCCCCATGGTCACCCACATGGCGATATCCTGATTGGGGAAACCCTTGATGCCCGTAAAGTTGCCGTTTTTCATGGCTTCACGGTCCTGGAAAAAACGGTTCCCGTCGTTGCGTAGCGGGCGGTAACTGTCGTCCAGATCGATGCCGGGTTGCTGGCCGAGGAACTTTCGCCAGGTCTCTGTTTCCGGAGTGTTATCGGGATTGCCCCAGGCCATGAAATAGAAGGCTGTGTGGGTGTCGTCGATGGGTACGTTGATATTCGCCACGTTGTACAAATTATTCGGTGGAATCAGTGCGGTGGCCGGGGCTACGAACACAGTAGAGCGTACATACTCGCTGGTAGCGGCATTCTGGATAGGACGGCGTAGAGCGGCATAGCGGAAGCCATAGCTGGTACGCTCGACTTGCATGCGCGGCGCTTTGTCCGTGGAGGGTCTTAGCCAATTTTTCGAGGTTGCTTCTGCCCCCCCGACCCGGGCTGGAACGAAGTCGGATGAGTGCAGGCTTGAGCTGTGTGCCGAGTCGATGGCGCCTTCCAGGATCTGCGCCCAGTTGCAGGGAATGATTGCCTTGGCGATGCTCACCCGAACATGCTCATGAGGTGCCCAGGCCGGGGGTACAAACTCGGGAATTGCGTCCTGTGGCCCCATGTAGGCCCAGACGAAACCGCCCCATTCGCGGGTTTTGTAGGCCGTGTGCTTGACCTTCTGGCACATGTTGCTGGCGGCAGGCTCGGAAACCATTTCCACCACATTACCGTCCACGTCCATTTTCCAGCCGTGATACAGGCAGCGTAAGCCTGAGTTTTCATTGCGGCCGTAGATCAGTGACACGCGGCGATGGGGGCAATACTCGTCCATGACACCCACGCGACCATCAGTGTCGCGAAATACGACCAGGTCCTCACCGAACAGACGGGCCCTGACAGGCGTGCCGTCGGGCTCGCTGACTTCTTCGATCAAACACACCGGCGTCCAGTGACGGCGCATCATCTGGCCCATCGGTGCTTCGCCTTCGACGCGGCAGAGCAACAGGTTCTCTTCTGGGGTCAACATGTAATATCTCCAGCGTTCAACAAATCGTTTGGAAAAAAGGTCTCGCCTAAAGGTCGAGTACCAGCACGTCATTTCTGGCTCGGGAAACGCAAATCATGATCTGATCGTGCTGTTCGTCCTCACGCAGCACCATGTCGCGATGCTCGACGTCACCCTCAATCAGACGGGTACGGCAAGAGCCGCACGTGCCACTCTCACAAGAACTCGGTGCCCGGATGCCGTTATCGCGCAGTACCTCCAGAATCGAGCGGTCGGCGGGGATTTCGAGGTCGATTCCGCTCCGGCTGAGGGTCGCCGAAAAGGGCCGGTTTTCGGCGAAGCGACTCTGGTCGACGCCGAAGCTTTCAAAATGTATGGAGCCGGGTGGCCAGTGGCCTGTCATGTCCAGCACGCTGTCCATCAATGGGCGGGGACCACAGCAGTACACATGTGTCCCGCTGCTTGGTTTGTCGAAAACAGGCCAGAAATCGTAAGCATCTGCTGGATTGCCGAAGTCGTGGTGAATGACGACCGTGTTAACAAATTCGGCGCCCAGTAGCTCAGCCCTGAAGGCGGTGAGTTCGGGATTACGGGTGCAGTAGTAAAGTTTGAAGGGGATGTCGGTGCTGGCTTTCAGGTGACGCATCATCGACAGGATCGGGGTAATACCGATGCCTCCGGCGACGAAGATGAATTGCCGGGCATTTTCGGTCAGCTCGAACTCATTTAACGGTGTTGCCACCGGCAACAAGTCACCTACCTCGATATCATCGGCCATGCTCACCGAGCCGCCTCGTCCGTTGGCGTCACGCTTGACCGCAATGACATATCGCTCACGCTCTTGCGGGTCGTTGCTCAATGAGTAATTGCGGATGCTTCCGTTGGGGACCTTTACCCTGAGGTGCGCTCCAGCCGTAAACGCGGGCAGAAGCATCCCCTGTGGGTGGGCCAATTCGAAGCGGAAAATGCCTTGGGCAATCTCGGTTTTGGCGGTCACCGTGAGGCCTGTGAATCCATCATCGAGCTGTTCGGAACTACTCATCGCTGTTTCCTCATTACATCCGGTCGCGGGCAGAGCACACCCGCGCATCGAGAGTTGCGTAGATATCTAACGTTTTTTGGACGTGGTTCGGCCAATCAGACGGCGCGATCCTATTCGTCGGTAAGTGGCTTTTCGCTCAAGGCGTTAGCTGGCACCGCAATCAGAACCGCCAGACCACCCGCCAGGACCAGTACCCCGATGACGGTCAGTCCGATTGCGAGGCTGCCGGTGACTGTGTTGATCCAGCCCAGCCCGATGGGCGCGCAGAACGCTCCGATTTGACCAAGAGAGCTGATCGCCGAAATGCCCCCTGCGGCGGACTCATCATTGAGATAAGCGGGAGGAATCGACCAGATGATCGCTGCGGCACCAAAGTACGACACCGCAATCATTGCCAGGCAAGTAATTGAAATAATGGCCGAGCCCACAACGTGAGGCAGCAGGCAGGCGCCCAAGGCACCGAAGGCGATACTGAAAAAAAAGTGCTTGCGACGCTCCAGGCGAATGTCGGAGCTGCGCGCAATGAGGATCATGGCGATCGCTCCCACGATGTAGGGCACGGTGGAAAGCAATCCGACTTGCAGCACATTCTGGATGCCGGTGTTCCGGATGATGGTAGGCGTCCAGTAATTGAGGATCGTGCCACATAGCGGCACGGTGGCCCAACCAGCAGCAAGGACGTAGACGCGCGGATCCTTGAGCGCAGCCAGCACAGCATGACGCTTATCGGTAGCGGGCTTCTTGCCTGCGCGGTCAGCGGCCAGCGCGTCGAGAATAATGGATTTTTCCTCGTCGTCGAGCCACTTCGCCTGCTCGGGTTTGTCTACCAGATAGAAGTAGGCCATCACACCCATTACAGCAGCAGGAAGACCTTCCAGGATGAACATCCACTGCCAGTTTTTCATTCCCATGACGTCGACGAAATGCGTGAGTATCCAACCGGACAGAGGACCGCCGATGATTCCCGCCGCAGCGATGGCCAGCAAGAAGCGCGAGGTGATGCGAGCACGCCTGGCACCTGGATACCAATAGGTCAGATAAAGAATGATTCCAGGCCAGAAGCCAGCTTCGGCAGCACCCAGCAGGGCGCGGGCAATGTAGAACTCAGTGGGTGTTGTCATGAACGCCATGGACGCTGAGATCAAGCCCCACAGCACCATGATCCGGGTGATCGTCAGCCGGGCACCAATCTTTTGCAGGTATAGCGTGCTGGGTATTTCCAAAGCGATGTAGCCGATGAAAAACAAACTTACGCCGAGTCCGTAGGCAGCATCGCTCATGCCTAAATCATGTTTCAGGTAAACCTGCGCGAAGCTGATGTTCACGCGATCCAGATAATTGAGAACCCAGGCCACGAAGATGAAGGTCATCAAGCGTAACGTGACTTTTCGATAGACCTTCTCGATGCGCTCATGGCTGCGCTGGAGAAGATCGGGCACGGCATCTGTAGCTGCTGCTGTTGTTGTCATTGTGCACGCCTCGGACTTTGTGTAGCACAACCGAGCCAGAGAGGGCTTGGCGTGCTTTTTTATTAGGTCTCTAAGAGAATATGGCGGTTTTTCTTCGCTCGCAATAAAAAACTACGATCTCTAAGTATTTTTTGATCTGGCGCATGTGTTGTGACAACGCGTTATGCTTAGTACCGCTTACGCAGGTAATGAGATTGGACCTTGGAATGACTGCACGAAAGCCTTTAGGCCACAAACAACCTGAAACCCAGGAAATACTCAGGCATTGGCACGATGTTGTACCTGATGACCGACTGGCCCATCTGGTCAAGGATGCAACTCGAGCTCTGGTCAGAGCGCTACAGATGCGATTGACCGAACACGACGTATCCTTTGGTCATTGGGCGTTTTTGCGGATCCTCTGGGAGACAGACGGATTGACCCAAAAACAACTCAGCACTCAGGCTGGACTGATGGAGCCTACGACTTTCGCTGCGGTGAAGGCGATGGAAAAACTGGGCTATGTCGTCCGACAGCAGATGCCGGATAACAAGAAAAATGTTCACGTCTTCCTCACCGATGAAGGACGGCGCCTGAAGGATGTGTTGATTCCTCTAGCGCTGGAAGTCAACGAGGTGAGTGTGGCCGGGCTCAAGGAGCAAGACGTTGAAACAGCACGACACGTTCTATTGACGGTGATAGAGAATCTCGCAAACGCAGAAGCGAACTCCATCAATCCCTCACATCGGGTACCGTCAACGCGGGAGGTTGGACGCATGATCAATGAGCGCGGCGAGACTGTTTGTCCGGATTAGTGTCGTGTCGCAAACCGTTGAAACGGCCTCGGTGCTCCAATCAGCCGGGATTGAATAATTTTTCACGCTCAACCCTGGTGCATCCTCAGATTGCCTCGCCTCCCTGCCGAGGGCAGCAATAGGGGCCGCGTCTACACAACCTGCCTTACGCTGAAAAACTGTGCGCTTCAACTTTAAGAATACCCAGCAGCATCTGCGCCGCCGGTGACAGGTAGGCATTCGTGCGAGTGAACACGACGATGGTGCGTTTCATCGTGGTTTCCTTGAGCATGACCTCGCGAAGGTTCGTCCTGCCCTCGACGTCTTCAAGTGTTTCCCGGGGTAGAAAGCTAAGCAGGTTTGTTGCACCGACCAAGCGTGGCAGCAGAGAAATCGATGTGGTCTCGATCTGCACATGGGGCAAGGGCAAGTTGCGCTCCTGAAACGCATTATCAATCCAGCGACGGGCTGAAACGGTGGTCGCCGGCAGCGCCCAGCGGTACTGACACAGGTCACGCAACTGATATTGGGCGTTGAACAGCGGATGATTATGGCTGGCGACTACCACTGCTTCAGCGTCGAACAACGCATGAGCCTCCAGTGACGGACCCGTTTCATACTTTGAGCAAATCACCATGTCCAACCGCCCGGAACAAAGGGACTCATGCAGAAAATCGTCCTGACCGATCGCCAGGTTAAGCGTGATTTCTGGCGCATGGGATAGCAATGTCGCGGTCAGGTGTGGCAGCAGGTGGTCCGCCATGGAAGCGCTGCAGCCCAAGCGAATGTTCCCCATCACCCCGCTGGCAAAATCGCGCACCTCACGTCGGGTGTCAGCGATGTTTTGTTGCAGCTGTTTGCCGCGTACCTTCAGTAGCTCCCCAACCGGGGTGAGTTTGATGCGACGGCCGTCACGCTCGAACAGTCGCGTACCGAGCGACTCCTCAAGCCGCTGAATGCTTTTGGTCAGTGCCGGTTGGCTGCGGTTGAGCTTTTGTGCCGCCTGACCAAGGTGGCCCAATTCGGCGATGGTTTCAAAATAGGCGAGGTCGCGCAGGTCCATATCCATCAGCCAAAGTTATCAATTCATCAATATTAGAAAATATACTTGATCGAATAAGCTGCCAATAATTGTTTGCAGGCTGGCTGTAAGGCACTGCAATCGGACGACCCGAATTGGAGCGTGATACTTGTCCACTTCATCGCGACTTTTACTACATCCTTGCTCCGCTCCGGCCCAATGGATAGCGCTATTACTGCTGGCTGGGGCCAGCGGTCAGTTGCTGAGGTTTCTGGAGGTGCCCGCCGGGCAGTTTCTGGGGCCAATGCTGGTGGCCATTGTGTTCGGCGTTTGCGGTGCGAGCATTCGCTTGCACCGGTATGCCTTCAAGCTGGGCCAGGGCTGCGTAGGAATGCTTGCAGCTCATTCAATGAGCCTGGCGGTGCTGGTCGCGCTGGTCCAGTCCTGGCCGTTAATGCTGTTTGCAACCCTGCTGACGGTCAGTTTCAGCGCACTGGTCGGGCTAGTGCTAGCGAGGGTTGGCGGCATATCTGCTAGCACCGCCGCTTGGGGCACGGCACCGGGGGCCGCCTCGGCGATGGTCTCGATGTCTGATGAGTTCGGCGCCGATTCACGGGTGGTCGCAACCATGCAGTATGTGCGGGTGGTGTGCGTAGTAATGATTGGTGCGCTAGTGAGCCGCTGGCTGGGGGCATCGACCGGGGGGAGCGAGGTGCATGCCGCGAACGCCGCATTGCAAAGCTTTACCCTGCTGAACCTTGGGCTCACCTTCGCAACCCTTGTGGCCGGGATGGCACTGGGTAATCTGCTACCGGCCGGTACACTGCTGATGCCGTTACTGTTGGGCGGCGCCTTGCAAGTGAGCGGCTTGCTGCACATCACCCTGCCAAACTGGATGCTCGCAATGGCTTTTGGTGCGATCGGTTGCTACGTTGGCCTGCGCTTTGACCGTCCGACCATTGCCTACGTCTGGCGACGATTGCCGGCGATGATACTGGGGGCGGTACTGATGATTACGCTGTGTGCTTTGTCGGCCTGGTTGCTGGCGGCGCTGCTCGACAAGGACTTCCTCTCGGTTTACCTGGCCACCAGCCCAGGCGGGCTGGATACCATGGCGATCATTGCGGTGGACACCCACTCCGATGTCGGGTTGGTGCTGGCGATGCAGACCTTGCGGTTATTCGCGGTAATCCTTACAGGGGCGTTTTTGGCGCGGTTGGTCATTCGGTTGGCGGGCCGTTGATAAACAATCCTGAAGGCGCGATATCTCTGGAGCTTACAACGCTCACCCTCCATTCAATAGCCTGGTTGCCCTCAGTTTCCGCAACCCGTCATTCCAGACTTGAACCTGAAGAGACACAGATAATGTTGAGCAAATCGCTCTTTCTCACCGTTCTACCCATGATCATGGCGTTCGTCGCCGGTGCGGTCCTGCCGTTTCAGGCGACCACCAACGCGGCAGTCGGACGCGCCTTGGGACATCCGCTTTGGGCAGCCCTCATTTCCCTTGTCATCAGCGCAATCGTGGTGATCGCTGCGCTGCTCATCCTCAAGGTGCAGGCTCCGGATATCGGCCGCGCCTTGCGAGGCGCATGGTGGGTATGGATCGGGGGGATCCTTGGGGCGATCTATGTCGGCAGCGCAGTCGTTGTAACGCCAAAGCTGGGCGCCAGCGGCTTTATCATCCTGGTCGTCGTCGGACAGATCTTCATCGGACTTTTGATCGACCACTTCGGCTTAATGGGGCTTACCTCGAAACCCATCACAGTCTTGAAGCTGATAGGTGCGGCCATGATTATCGGGGGCGTCCTCCTTATTCAAAGCCTAAGCGCGAATGCCGCGCGCCAGCCCGAGGAGTCCATTGTACAGCGGTCCACCCCGCAGTAAGGCCGCTACATCTCGATCTATGGCTAGTGGTGCTTTATTGGCCAGCGGTTCACAGTGCCCCTATCTTCCTCGTAGACAAAGCGTGATGAGAGTCGTAGCGCAGTAGCGGTGAAGTAGGTTGGAAGCGCGTCTTGTTTCGGGGCACAACTCAGCCAATGATCCCGTTACGCTGCCAGTGTTCGAGGCGCTGGCCCAATTCCGAATAACAAGGAAATCCGATGATCACGACCACGACCCACTCTATCGAAGGCCGACAAATCACCGCGTACCTGGACATTGTCAGCGCCGAGTCGGTGCAGGGTGTCAACGTCATCCGCGATGTGTTCGCCGGGATGCGGGATTTTTTCGGTGGGCGTTCTCAAACGCTGGAGCGAGCGTTGAAAGAGGCGCGTATCCAGGCCACTGACGAGATCAAGGATCGGGCGCGGGCACTTCAGGCCGATGCAGTGGTGGGGCTCGATTATGAGATCAGCATGCCGGCGGGCAAGGGCGGAATGGTGGTGGTGTTTGTGACCGGAACGGCGGTCAAGCTGAGGTGATAGCACAGGGGCCATTCGTCGGGCGCTCGATCGTCTGAATCACAAGTCCAGTAATGACCGGCTAGTCTCAAAACCCTTGGTGGTCGATATTTTTTCGGGCAGATAGGCTTGCCGGTGTCGATCCCGCTTTTGACGAGGGGTGAAGAGATGGCTGATCCGTATATCGAAGACGACGGCGCAGAGTTTCCGATCAACAATTTCGTACGGTGCGGACAGACTGCGTACGTTGCCAGCTTCGGCGAAGACCAGATCGAAGTCGACAAGATCAAGACCAGGGCTTGTCGCGTGCAGAAAGGGAAATTTCTCCCCAGGGTAGCGGTGCCGATCAAGAAGTAATGAAACCGCCAGCGAACCCCGTCATCGAGCGGGTTTTTTGTGTTTGAGACCTGTGTAACCAGATTGTGTGAACGAATATTTAACCGGCGTGATTTTCACAAAGTTTTCACAAGCGCCTACGTAGGCTCAACTCATCCGTTAGAAAGCAACATCCTGCCCGTTCCCCAGCGGGCTTTTTTTTGCCCGTTATAAAACCTTTCCCAAAAACACTGTCCAATTGCTGCCAATCGAGGCAGAGCGAGCGCGTGTCTGGACTTTTCCTCCTCTATAGCTTTCAATCTCGCCTCTTTCGTAATAGCCATTATTTTTTTGAGGTTTTAGTCATGCGTTTCACACTGCCTGCTCTGGTTCTGGGTCTTCTGGTTGCTCAAGGTGCAATGGCCGGCGACGGCACTGCCGCCATCGGTGGTGGTTTGGGTGGCGCGCTGGGTAACGTCGTGGGCCAAAGCATGGGCGGCAGCACCGGCGCAGCGATTGGTGCTGGCGTTGCGGGCGCTGCAGGCAGTGCGGTTGCCGCGAAAAAAGGCCACCGTACCAGCGCTGCAATCGGTGGTGGCGTAGGTGCTGCGGGTGGTTCGGTGATCGGTAACAGCCTGGGTGGCAAGACCGGCTCCACCATCGGCGCTGGCCTGGGTGGTGCATTGGGCGGCGGCGTTGGCAGCAACCTGGCCAAAGGTCACAAGGGTCACTGATTCTGAGAGATCCATGAAAAATGCCCGAATCGCAAGGTTCGGGCATTTTTTATGCGCGCTATTCAACGTGCCGGGTGGATTTTGTTTCACACAGTCTGATTATGAGGGGCTTTTTTGTTGGGCGTCATTCTTGACACTGTCCGGTCAGCTTCTCTAGGATGCTGCTCATGCGCCGATTTAAACAGCTACTTGCGGGGCGCCAGGTGACTCACTCAGTTGCCGTTAGAAGCTTGAAAAAGGCTTCGAAATACCGCTAAAGCGCTGGTTCGGTGTTGCCTCTCACCTGCCATGCAGACTTTTGAGGCAGAGACACGACACGATGAATGCACTAAGCCCCGTTGTACGTCCCGCGCCGATCACGGCACATCTCACCCAGCGCAATCCAAAAATCCTGCTTGGCGGTAAACATCAGCCGACGCTCTTGCGTTACCTCGATGGCTGGCCACGCCGCACCGGTGGGCCTGCTGCCTTCCTGATCCAGTTTGTCGAAGATGGTGAATCCCTGGCGCGATTTGCCAGCGACAGCTTTGATCTGGCGGTGATTCAAGCGCCCAGCGCGGAAGACGCACCTGAAGTCATCAAGCAATTGACCCGCGTCGCCCGACAAGGGCTGATTACCCGTCGCTGAAACGCGAAAAGCCGCGGCCCATGTCGCCGCGGCTCATCAATAATCGATCGCCACGATATACACGCATTGCTCACCGGTCGGTGTCTGGACCCGTACTTCGGCGTCCAGTGCCTTGCCGATCAAGGCACGGGCCAGTGGCGAATCGATGCTGATCAGGCCCTGCTTCAAATCCAGCTCATCCGGCCCGACGATGCGATAGCGTGATTCTTTGCCGTCCTCGTCTTCGATGGTGACCCAGGCGCCGAAGTAAACCTTGTTTGGGTCACTGGGCTTCTCACTGACAACCTTGAGCGCTTCCAGGCGCTTGGTGAGAAAGCGCACGCGACTGTCGATTTCGCGCAGCATCTTTTTGCCGTAAGTGTATTCGGCGTTTTCCGAGCGATCACCCTGTGCCGCCGCCTCGCTGACGGCTTGTGTCACTTGCGGTCGCCGTACGTGCCAGAGTTCATGAAATTCGGCGCGCATCCGCGCTTCACCTTCGGGGGTGATCAACGCGGTGCCAGCGGTGCGGGGAGGGCGATAACGGCTCATGGTGATTTCTTAGGGGGGAGGGGCTGAGTTTATCAACCCTCACGCAGGACTGTCAGGGGGCTGGCGTTCAGGGCGCGTCGGGTGCCGAACACCCCGGCGCCACCGATCAACACCGCGCCGATCAGTGGCAAGACCAACAGCCACGGATGCGGTTGCCAGGGGAGATCGAGTGCATAGCGGTACAACACCAGGCTCACGACTTCCGAGCCCAGCGCAGCCAGCAAACCGCTGACGGCACCGAGCAAGCCGAACTCGATTCGACGTGCCTTGACCAGCAATTGCCGCTCCGATCCCAACGCCCGTAATAGCGCACCCTGGCGGATACGTTCATCCAGAGTCGCCTGCAGGCCGGAGAACAACACCGCCATCCCCGCCGCCAACACAAACAACAGCACATACTCCACCGCCAGGGTGACCTGGGCGAGGATGCTGCGCAGTTGTGCCAGCAACGCTTCGACTTGCAGGATGGTGACCGCCGGAAAACTGCGGGACAGATCGACGATCTGCTGGTCATGACCGGTCGCCAGATAAAAACTGGTCAGGTACGTCGCCGGCAGGTCCTTCAGGGTGCCGGGCTGGAAGATCATGAAGAAGTTCGGCTGGAAATTGTCCCAGTTGATGTCCCGCAGGCTGGTGACTTTCGCCTCGCGATTGGCCCCGCCGACGGTGAATACCATGTGATCACCGAGCTTGAGCTTCAAGCTTTCCGCGACCTTTCCTTCCACCGACACGCCGGGGATTTCATCTGGCGGTTGCTCGGGCCACCAGTCGCCTGCGGTGATCTTGTTGCCCGCCGGCAGATCGGCTGCCCAGGTCAGGCTCAGATCCCGCTGGACCGCCCGATCACCCGGCGAATCCTTGCTGACGATTTGTTGTACCGGCTCGCCGTTGATGCTGATCAAGCGCCCCGGTACCACCGGATACAGCGGCGCCGATTGTGCCGAAAGTGAGATCAGGCGATCGGTAAACGCCTGCTTGTCCGCTGGCAGGATGTTCAGGGCGAAATAGTTCGGTGCGTTTTTCGGTAGCTGATTCTGCCAGGTGTCCAGCAACTCACCGCGCAACAAGGCGATCAACGCCATCGACAGCAGGATCAGGCCGAATGCCAGGGATTGTCCGGCGGCAGCCAGTGGATGACGTAGCAATTGACCCAAACCGAGGCGCCACGGCAACGGTGCGCCGGCAAGCATTCGCCGCAGGCTTTTCAATAGCAGCAGTAATAGCCCCCCCAAAACCAGCGCTGCGATCACGCCACCGCCGAGCAGGGCGAAGGTCAGCACCAGGTCCAGGCTCAGGCGCCACATGATCAGCCCGAGGGCGCCCAGTGCGGCTCCATAGACCATCCAGGTGCTGGACGGAATGGGTAGCAAGTCGCGACGCAACACCCTCAATGGAGGAACCCGACCCAGTGCCGCCAGTGGCGGCAAGGCAAAGCCGGCCAGAGCCACGAGACCTGTACCGATCCCGGCGAAGGCGGGCAGCAGGCCGCCCGGTGGTACGTCGCTGGGCAACAAGTCATGCAGTAGGGCAAAAAGTCCAAGCTGCGCCAGCCAGCCGATAACGGCACCGCTGACGCTGGCGAGCAATCCGAGGACGGTCAGCTGCAAACTGAACAGCGCCAGGGTTTCTCGGCGGGACAATCCCAGGCAACGCAACAGCGCGCTGGCATCGAATCGGCGCGTGGCGAAGCGCGTTGCCGACAGTGCCACGGCCACGCCCGCCAGCAATACCGCCACCAGGCTGGCCATGTTCAAATAACGCTCAGCCTTGCCCAATGCGCCGCCGATCTGCCGGTTGCCATCCCGGGCATCCTGGATGCGTTGGTTGGCGGCCAGGCCGGGTTTGATCAATTGCCGATAGGTTTCCAGCGCATCGGCCTTGCCGCGCCAGAGCTCGCGGTAACTGACCCGGCTGCCCGGTTGCACCACGCCGGTGGCGGTGAGGTCGTCGAGGTTGATCAGTACCCGTGGTGTCAGGCTGTAGAAATTGCCGGCTCGGTCGGGTTCATAGGTCAGCACTCGCGTGAGTGTCAGGTTTTTCATACCGACGTCGATGCTGTCGCCGATCTTCAGATCAAGCGCAGTCAGCAGTCGAGCCTCCACCCAGGCTTCGCCGGGCTTCGGTCCGCCGCCGGATTGTTCCGGGGCGAAAGGGGCGGGGGCGCTTTTCAGTTCGCCGCGCAGAGGGTAGATGTCATCGGCTGCCTTGATGCTGGACAGCTGGATGCCGTTGTCGGTGGCGATGACGCTGGAAAACTCCACCACCTGTGCGTGTTCGAGGCCCAACTCGATGCCGCTTTTAATCTGTTCGGGGCGCGCCGGCGAACTGCCTTCGAGCAGCAGATCTGCGCCAAGGAACTCGGTGGCGCGCAGCATCATCGCGCCGTTCAGGCGGGCGCCGAAGTAACCGATGGCGGTACTCGCCGCCACGGCCACCAGCAGGGCGAAGAACAGCACGCGCAACTCACCAGCGCGGGCATCGCGCAGCAATTGGCGGATGGCGAGGCTGAACAGGCGCAACAGCGGCAAGCGTGCCATCAAGGCTCCAGAGGGGCGACCAGCAGGCCGGCTTCAAGGCGGATCAGGCGCCGGCAGCGATGTGCCAGGCGTTCATCGTGAGTCACCAGCACCAGGGTCGTGCCGCGCTCCTTGTTGAGTTCGAACAACAGATCGCTGATGCGCTCACCGGTGTGACTGTCGAGGTTGCCGGTGGGCTCGTCGGCGAAGAGCACGGCGGGTTCGGCGGCAAATGCCCGGGCAATCGCTACACGCTGCTGTTCACCGCCGGAGAGCTGGCGTGGCGAGTGGCTCAGGCGCTTGCCGAGGCCGACTCGTTGCAGGAGTTCGGTGGCGCGTCCGCGGGCATCATGGCGGCCATCGAGCTCCAGGGGCAGCATGACGTTTTCCAGCGCGTTGAGGCTGTCGAGCAGTTGGAATGATTGAAAGACAAAACCCACGTGTTCGGCGCGGATGCGGGCTCGCTGGTCTTCGTCGAGATTGCTCAAGCCCTGGCCGGCGAGGGTGACCTCGCCACTGCTCGGCAGGTCGAGGCCGGCGAGCAGGCCCAGGAGCGTGGATTTGCCGGAACCGGAGGCGCCGACGATGGCCAGGCTGTCGCCTTTATTCAGTTCCAGGCTGAGTTCGTGCAGGATGGTCAGTTCACCTTCCGCGCTGGGAACCACTTTGCTAAGGTTCTTCGCGGTGAGAATGCTTGCGCCCATGGAGAATCCGATGCGTGTGTGGTTTTTGAGTGCTGGCCTGGCCTTGATGTGCATGGCCCAGAACGCAGCGGCGGGTACTGTCCTGATCGTTGGCGATAGTATCAGCGCCGGTTTCGGGCTGGATACCCGGCAAGGGTGGGTGTCGTTGCTCGAACAACGGCTCAAGCGCGAAGGTTTTGACGACAGGGTGGTCAATGCATCCATCAGTGGCGACACCAGTGCCGGAGGCCAGGCGCGGCTGCCGGCGCTGCTTGCAGAGCACAAACCGGAGTTGGTGATCCTCGAGCTGGGTGGCAATGACGGGCTGCGTGGGTTGCTGCCAACACAATTGCAACAAAATCTTGCGTCGATGATCGACAACTCCCGTGCCAGTGGTGCCAAGGTCCTGTTGTTGGGCATGCAATTGCCGCCTAATTATGGCGTGCGTTATACCAAGGCTTTCGCCGAGGCCTACAGCAATGTCGCCGAAGAGAAAAAAATCCCGCTGGTGCCTTTTTTCCTCGAGGGTGTGGGCGGTCATCCCGACCTGATGCAGGCCGATGGCATACACCCGGCGGCCGGTGCCCAGGACAAGTTGCTGGAAAATGTCTGGCCTACCCTAAAACCGCTGTTATGACACTTTTCTAGGCGCGGGCTTTCGGCTAAGGTGGCGCCCCCGATTTGGAGCCCCCGATGCCGCGTCCCGCCTGGTCACTTTTTGCCTATCAACTGATCGAGCCTGACGAACAGCTGGATCTGTTCGCCTGCCAGGAAGTGCGGGTGCATCTGGTGACCCGTCAGCTGGAGTTGGGCGGCTCTGCGGACCGGACCTTGTGTGGCAGCCTGTTGCCGGCGCAGCCGCGCTGGTCGAGCGTCGATCGCCGGGTGTTCCAGGACCAGCGCCTCTGCTCGTTGTGCCGGGCCATTCTCGAATCGCAAAAGCGCGGCACCTCGCCGATCTGGCCGGAGCTGCGCTTCGAGCTTTGAGCATCAAAGGTAGCTAGCTATCGGCCCGCTCCCCGAAATTACGGATGGCGGTGTACAATCCCATTCTTATACCTCTGTTGATCATGCGAAGGATTTTCCGGATGTTGCCGCGTTTTCCTGCCGTCACCCGCTGCCTGTCTCTTGCCGCCCTGTGTGTGGCCGGTCCCGTTGCTGCATTGGAGTTTCCCCTGCCACCGCCTGGTGAAGACATCATTGGCCAGGTGCAGGTGATCAAGGCCAAGTACGAAGATACTTTCGCCGACCTGGGCACCGCCTACGATCTGGGTTACTCGGAAATGGTCGCGGCCAACCCGGGCGTCGATGCCTGGTTGCCAGGCGCCGGCACCGAAATCGTGTTGCCGACCCGTTTCATTCTGCCTCCAGGGCCTCGTGAAGGCATCGTCATCAACCTGGCCGAGTACCGCCTCTATTACTACCCGAAAGGCCGGAACGTGGTGTACACCTTCCCGCTGGGCATCGGTCGCGAAGGCTGGGGCTCGCCGATTGCCCACACCAGCATCACCGCGAAAACGCCGAATCCGACCTGGACCCCTCCAGCGTCTATCAAGGCCGAGCACGCCGCCGACGGTGATCCGCTGCCCAACGTGGTGCCGGCAGGCCCGGATAACCCGCTGGGGCCGTTCAAGTTCACCTTGGGCACCCCGGGCTACCTGATCCACGGTTCAAACAAGAAGTTCGGTATCGGCATGCGCACCAGCCACGGTTGCTTCCGCATGTTCAACAACAACGTGCTGGAGATGGCGGGCATGGTCCCGGTCGGTACGTCGGTGCGAATCATCAACGACCCGTACAAGTTCGGTGTGAGTGGTGGCAAGGTTTACCTGGAAGCGCACACGCCGCTGGACGACAAGGGCAACCCGTCTGTGGTGGACAAGCACACCGCCGTGATCAACGCGATGCTCAAGCGTGAAGACATCACCAACAACCTGCGTATGAACTGGGATGTGGTGCGTGACGTCGTCGCCGCTGAAGATGGTCTGCCGGTAGAAATCGCAGTACCGAACCCGGCCGCTCCGATGGTGACCAGCGCGCCGCTCGATCCGCTGCAGTAACGCTTGAAAAGAACCCGCCGGTGCTGGTCGCGTCGGCGGGTTTTTTTGTGCCTGCACGAAAGGGCGGGCAATAAAAAAGCCGACCCAAAAAATGGGTCGGCTTGATAACAATCCCGAAGGATTATTACTTGCGGCTAGCTTTTTCCAGCATGCGCAGAGCACGCTCGTTAGCTTCGTCAGCAGTCTGTTGTGCTTTTTGAGCAGCAGCCAGAGCTTCATCAGCTTTACGGTACGCTTCGTCTGCACGAGCTTGGGCGCGAGCTGCTGCGTCTTCAGTAGCAGTCAGACGTGCTTCGGTTTCTTTCGATGCGCTGCTGCAACCGGTAGCCAGAACTGCGGCCAGAGCCAGAGCAGAGAATTTCAGAACGTTGTTCATCGTGTTCCCCTTCAAGGACTTTCAATTAAGTGGCTGTCTCCTCAGATTGAGGAAATAGCCGGCGTACATACTACCCATTACTTGTCGTAAGTAAACTGACGTAAAGCAAGAAGCAAAAAAAATTGTAGGCGTTGATTCTTTTTCGAGCAACTTTTAACTGCGTTGTTTAAAAAATATCCAGCCAGGAGGCCCGAGATGAGCGAGCCGGCAAAGAAAAGTTCCCTACACAAATAGCTCTTTTTCTCGTCTTGGCTAAAGTCTGTCTAGATGGATTCGTCTACACTTTTGTTCGGATTTTGCGCGACGCCTCTCATATCTTTCTCTATGTTCTGGTGACTTTAACAACGGGCGTTCGTCTCAAGTCTCAACATCCGGCAATGTTCAGGCTATCGACCTTTGGGGACCTACGGTCGAGCCGTTCCTGCATCACCCGGAGCAACACCCGCCCACCCGCACGATGACGAGCGCACCTTGAGCATTTTTGCCAATGGTGCCTACTATTTGTACGTGCACGATTGCGCGAGTCGGTGTAGCTCTTCTCGGTGTCCATTCAGGCACGGGGTGGCGTAGATGTTCCTTCGCCGGAAAAACATCGGTAAGGTAGGGGTCGGAATTCAAGACCCGCGAGGAGTAGTGATGAGCGAGGCGTTGTCCATCCACCATGACCAGGCTGGTCATCAGTTCGAGACCAATGTGGACGGTCATCGTGCCTACCTGACCTATATGGATCTGGGGAAACAGACTCTGGATATCTATCGCACCTTTGTGCCCAACGCACTTCGCGGCCGTGGCATTGCGGCAGCGCTGACCGAGAAGGCGCTGGAATACGCCGAGGAAATGGGCTACACCGTCATCCCATCGTGCTCCTACGTCGAGCGCTATATGGAGCGTCACCAGCGGCATGCGGCCAAGCTGAGCCAGTGACCTTCAGCAAAAAGAACACATAAAAAAACGCCGGGCTCGCCCGGCGTTTTTTTGTCTGCACTGAATGAACGATCAGCTGCGATCGCGTTTAGGCAGTACATCCTTGAGCTTGGCGTGCATGCTGCGCAAGGTGTTCTCGGTGGCGGTCCAGTCGATGCAGGCATCGGTGATCGACACGCCGTATTGCAGGTCGGCGAGGTCTTTTGGAATGGCCTGGCAACCCCAGTTCAAGTGGCTTTCGACCATCAGGCCGATGATCGACTGGTTGCCTTCGAGGATCTGGTTGGCGACGTTCTCCATGACCAGCGGTTGCAGGGCCGGATCCTTGTTGGAGTTGGCGTGGCTGCAGTCGACCATGATGTTCGGCTTGATCTTCGCCTTGTTCAGCGCTTGTTCGCAGAGCGCGACACTGACCGAGTCGTAGTTCGGTTTGCCGTTGCCGCCGCGCAGCACCACGTGACCGTAGGCATTGCCCTTGGTGGTCACGATCGACACGCCACCTTCCTGGTTGATGCCCAGGAAGCGGTGAGGGCTGGAAACCGATTGCAGGGCGTTGATTGCCACGGTCAGGCCGCCGTCGGTACCGTTCTTGAAGCCAACGGCCGAAGACAGGCCGGAAGCCATTTCACGGTGGGTCTGGGATTCGGTGGTGCGCGCGCCGATCGCCGACCAGCTGATCAGGTCCTGCAAATACTGCGGGGAGATCGGGTCGAGGGCTTCGGTGGCGGTGGGCAGGCCCATTTCGGCCAGGTCCAGCAGCAACTGACGACCGATGTGCAGGCCGTCCTGAATCTTGAACGAGTCGTCCAGATACGGGTCGTTGATCAAGCCTTTCCAGCCGACCGTGGTGCGTGGCTTCTCGAAATACACGCGCATGACCAGATACAGGGTATCGGACACTTCCGCGGCGAGGACCTTCAGGCGCTCGGCGTATTCGTGGGCTGCCTTGATGTCGTGGATCGAGCAGGGCCCGATGACCACGAACAGTCGGTGGTCGGTGCCATCAAGAATGTTGCGAATGACTTCGCGGCCCTTGGTGACGGTGCGCAGGGCGGCGTCGCTCAGAGGAATGTCACGCTTGAGCTGATCGGGAGTGATCAGCGTCTCGTTGGAGGCGACGTTTAGGTCGTTGATCGGTAAATCAGCCATCGTTTACTCGTCAGGTCACGGGTGCCATCCGCCAGCGAACCCGCGCGGCGGAGCACAGCAAATTAAGCGCGTCGGGGAGCCGAACCTTAGCGCGTTACACCGTGGCTCGACAATGGGCGCGGCGGGGAAACTCATGCAGAACGCCCCTAATCCTGCATTGAATGGGCAAATGCCCTGTGGACCGTGTCGTGGGAGAACTCGTCGGCATGCTGCTGTACCCACTCCAGCGCCAACGCCTGAACTTCCTGCAAATCATCATGAACATCGTGCTGGCGACAGTAGCGTTCGATCTGACACACCTGCTCACCCATGCGCGCACTGAACAGCGTTTGCTCGTCGACGAAGGCAATGCCCACCAGGTAACCGCGCTTTCGGCGCAGACACCAGGCCACATAGCCCAGAAAACGCAGGTCGGGATTCAGGGTCGGCATGCGCACTTCCAGCGCCGTGCCGTAGCGCCATGCCCGGTGATAATTGCAAGCCATGCCCCCGAGGCTGATAGTGTGCAGTTGTTGCCGCGAAATACACTCCGGCTTGAGCAACGTTAATTCGACGGGTACATCGTCAGGATGAGGAATGAATCGTCCCATGAACACGGACTCCATGTGTCGGCCATCTGACATTGTTTCCCCCAGTATAGTGGTCGAATTGGAGCTGACCGATTTCGACGCCGACCAACGGCTACTGACGATGAACGGCGTATCGCTGGTTATTTTCACCAGTGTCGGCTGCTCCAGTTGTCGTTTTGCCCGCGAGCAATTGCCGATGCTTGATCTGGCCGTCGATCGACTGTGCTGGATCGACGCGGGAAACAACGGTGGGGTGGTCGAGCGATATCAGGTCTTTCATTTGCCGGCGCTGTTTGTGGTGCGCGACGGTGAGTTCTTTGGAGCATTGCATTCGCGTCTGACCGGCACCGAACTGAATCGGGCGATACGTCAGGCGTTGAGTCGAATAGCAGAGGAGTTGCCATGATGGGGGCAGTTGCCAAGCCGACGATCGGTATTATCGGGACCGGGGCGATCGGCGGGTTCTACGGGTTGATGCTGGCGCGTGCCGGATTCGATGTACATTTTCTGTTGCGCAGTGAATTTTCCGCGGTGGCCGAGCACGGGCTGCAACTGCACAGTGCGGTGCACGGCGCGCTGACGTTGAACCCGGTACAGGCTTATGCGGCAGCCGAAGACATGCCGCCCTGCGACTGGTTGCTGGTAGGGGCGAAAACCACCAGCAACGCGGACCTGGCCCCGGCCATCCTTCAAGCCGCGGCGCCAAATGCGAAGGTGCTGCTGTTGCAAAATGGCCTGGACGTCGAAGACAGCCTGCGCGATTTGCTGCCCGATTCGCTGCATGTGCTGGGCGGGCTCTGCTACATCTGTGTTCACCGCGAGGGGCCTGGCGTCGTGACCCATCAAGCGCTGGGGGCGGTGCATGTGGGCTACCACAGCGGTCCTGCCGCCGATGGGTCGGTGCGCGCCGCGATTGTCGAGGAGGGCGTCGGGTTGTTCCGTACCGCCGGCATCGACTCCCAGGGCATGGCGAACCTGCACCAGGCGCGCTGGCAAAAACTGGTCTGGAATATCCCTTACAACGGCCTGTCGGTGTTGCTGGGCGCGAGCACCACGCCGTTGATGGCCGATGCCGACAGCCGTGAATTGATCAAGGCACTGATGGCCGAAGTGGTCCAGGGAGCGATCGCCTGTGGGCACGACGTACCGGCGGGCTATGCCGAGCATTTGTTCATGGTGACCGAGAAAATGCCCGATTACTGGCCAAGCATGTACCACGACTTCCTGCATAAGCGACCACTGGAGCTGGACGCCATCTACGCCCGGCCTCTGGCTGCGGCAAAGGCAGCGGGTTGTGAATTGCCGCGGATCGAGGCCTTGTATCGCAGTCTGGGTTTTATCGATCGACGCAATCGCTGAGTCGACCAACCTGAGGGGGGAAGGGCATGGCAAAAAACATCGACGACAAGCTGGTACTGGCGATTTCGTCGCGCGCGCTGTTCGACCTGAGTGAAAGCCATAAGGTCTACCTGTCGAGCGGCGTCGAAGCCTACCGGCAATATCAGATCGAGCACGAAGACGAAATCCTCGAGCCCGGCGATGCCTTTCCTCTGGTTCAGAAACTCCTCAACCTCAATGCTCACCTGGGTCGAGCCCGGGTCGAAGTGATTCTGGTATCGCGCAACAGCGCCGACACAGGCCTGCGGGTATTCAATTCGATCGATCACTATGGGCTGGCCATCTCCCGTGCGGCATTCGTCGGCGGGCGCAGTCCATATCCTTATCTCAAGGCCTTCGGTTGCGATCTGTTCCTGTCGACCCACGCCGAAGACGTGCGCAGTGCGCTGGATGCTGGCTTCGCCGCGGCGACCATCCTGTCGGGGGGCGCCAGCCGGGCCGCCAGCGATGAATTGCGCATTGCGTTCGACGGCGATGCGGTGCTGTTTTCCGACGAATCCGAGCGTGTGTATCAGGCCGCTGGTCTGGAAGCGTTTCAGGCCAAGGAACGCGAAGCGGCCCGCGAGCCTCTGCGTGGCGGACCTTTCAAAGGCTTCCTCGCGGCCCTCAATCTGCTGCAGCGTGAGTTCCCGGATGACGCCTGCCCGATCCGCACGGCGCTGGTGACGGCGCGCTCGGCACCGGCCCACGAGCGGGTGATTCGCACCCTGCGCGAATGGGACATCCGGCTGGACGAATCGCTGTTCCTGGGTGGCTTGACCAAATCTGCGTTTCTCGAAGCTTTTGCCGCCGATGTGTTTTTCGATGATCAGGCCGGTCACTGCGAGTCGGCCCGGGAAGTCGTCGCCACCGGTCATGTGCCCCATGGCATAAGCAACGAGCAAAAGGTTTAAGCCCGCCGATCAACGTGTTGCGCTGGACGTCGCACTCCTCAAGGCACTGCTAAGCTGAATCAATCTCCGCCATGTTGGCATTCGAGGAGGTCATATGATTCGCTCGATGCTCTATGCCACTGACCTCGGTCTGTACGCACCGTTGGTGATGCAGCATGCCTTGGCGTTGGCCCGGACATTCAATGCCGACCTGTACGTGGTGCATGCGGTTGAACCCATGGGGCTGTTCGCCGAGTCGGTGCTGCAGAGTTACCTGGACGAGCAGGCGCTGAACGAGTTTCACAGTCAGGGGCTGAATACCGTCATTGCCAGTATCGAGCAGAGGGTACTCGACAGCTTTCGTGAAGAACTGGGGGGCGAGGGTGAGCTGGACCTGGAGCGGATTCAAGCAGTGCGGGTGCTGCAAGGCGATCCGTCGCAGGTGATTCTCGACCAGGCGCAGAAACTCTCTGTGGATTTACTGATCGTAGGTAGTCATAGCCATGGTGCTGGCGCGGAAACGCCGTTGGGCCGGACAGCAGCGCGGGTTTTGCAACTGTCTTCGGTGCCGGTTTACCTGGTGCCGCTGGTGCAACGTCGTCGCCAGGGGGATCACTAGAACGCGAATACTGGCATTTCGATAAAAAAGTTCTAGATTTATTCTTCAAACCATTAATATAGTTATATATCGTCGCTGATGCCCGTGGCGTCTATCTGCTTTGAGGGATTCATATGAAGCTTCAACAATTGCGCTACATCTGGGAAGTGGCGCACCACGACCTCAACGTTTCCGCTACAGCCCAAAGCCTTTACACCTCGCAACCGGGTATCAGTAAACAGATCCGCCTGCTGGAAGACGAACTGGGCGTCGAGGTCTTCGCCCGCAGCGGTAAGCACCTGACCCGCGTCACTCCGGCCGGCGAGCGCATCATCACCACCGCCGGCGAGATCCTGCGCAAGGTTGAAAGCATCAAGCAGATCGCCCAAGAGTTCTCCAACGAGAAGAAAGGCACCCTGTCGATCGCCACCACCCACACCCAGGCACGTTATGCATTGCCACCGGTGATCAGCAATTTCATCAAGCAATACCCGGACGTTGCCCTGCACATGCACCAGGGCTCACCGATGCAGATCGCCGAGATGGCCGCTGACGGCACGGTGGATTTCGCCATCGCCACGGAAGCGCTGGAGCTGTTCGGCGACCTGGTGATGATGCCGTGCTACCGCTGGAACCGCTGTGTGGTCGTGCCTCAAGGGCACCCACTGACCAAGCTGTCGAAACTGACCCTCGAAGCCCTGGCCGAATACCCGATCGTGACTTACGTGTTCGGTTTCACCGGCCGTTCGAAACTTGACGAAGCCTTCAGCCACCGTGGCCTGACACCGAAAGTGGTGTTCACCGCCGCCGACGCCGACGTGATCAAGACGTATGTCCGTCTTGGCCTGGGTGTAGGCATCGTGGCAAAAATGGCCGTGGACACCAAACTCGACAATGACCTGGTGGTGCTCGATGCCAGCGAGCTGTTCGAGTCCAGCGTGACCAAGATCGGCTTCCGTCGCGGCACATTCCTGCGGGGTTTCATGTGTGACTTCATCGAGAAGTTCGCGCCGCACCTGACCCGCGAAGTCATGGCCAAGGCCATTCAGTGTCACAACAAGCAGGAACTGGAAGAGCTGTTCGACGGTGTCGAGCTGCCGGTTCATTGATCAATCAAGCAGCGGTCTAGACCACCTCGGTGACAGCAAACTGTTGCCGAGCGCCCGCCACCAGGATCTCCACCTCATCGCCTTCGAACTTGCCCAGCAAGCCTTTGCCCAGCGGTGAGCGCGGGGTGATGACGGTGATGGGTTGCCCCACCAGATCGACCTTCAAGCCGGCCGCATCCGGCGCCAGAAACAGCCACTGCTCGCGACCCTTTTCGTCTTCCAGGCCGAGTAGCGCGCCGACTTCAATACCGCGCTGCTCGTCATAAGGACGCAGGATCAGGTTTTGGCAGAGCGCCAGTGACTGGCGGATTTCCTCGACGCGCCTGGCCTGCCCGGCTGCCAGGTAGGAGGCTTCCAGACCCAGCGTGTCGTACTTGTTTTCGGCGATGTTTTCTTCGTGGGTCGCGGTTTCGTAAGCGGTCAACGCAGCGCGCTCGGCGATGTCGAGATCGATGCGCAACTTGTCGAGAATCAGTTGGTGGACAATCTGTTTGTTCATGATCAATCGCAGAATTGCAGGACATTGTTGCGACTTTTTTCGCTCGGTGCCGTCTGGTCCTGTTGCAGCCAGAACTGGCATTTGGGGTTCGACAGGTTGCGGTTGCTGCTGCGTGCCTGATCGAGCCGTTGTGCCTGCTCACTCTTGCGCAGGTTCTCTTCGTATTGTTCGAACAATGGGCTCTGCGGCGGAATATCCGGCACCGGTTGCGTGACAACGGGTGGTTTGGTCAGTTGCTCCACGGCCGTGGCAACAGGCGCCAATTGCTCGTTGAAGAACAGGCGAGCGACGAGCCAGCAGCTCAACGCAATGGCGATGAACCCCAGCCACAATCCAAGGGCGATGCTGCCGGTCAGTTGCACGGCGTTGAGCTGGATGGGCAACGGGCGGCGCGGGTTGGGACGGTAGGGCATGGCTGCCTCCTGGCGGTGGGTCGCGGGCGAGTGGCGATTGTCGCATGAAGATTAATCGTCGTCGGCTCTTCTGCACGAGGTAATTTATGCGGACAATCGCTGCCTTTGCCAACGGGAGCCTGGAATGCCTGCACTGCCTCAAATGAAAAAAAACAGGCGCTGGGATATTTTTTGCACCGTGGTCGACAATTTCGGCGACATCGGCGTGACCTGGCGTCTGGCCCGGCAACTGGTTGCCGAGCATGGGCTGGCGGTGCGTTTGTGGGTCGATGACCTGCGTGCCTTCGAGCGGATGTGTCCGGAAATCGACATCCACACCTCGCAGCAATGGCAGCAGGGTGTCGAGGTGCGTCACTGGGCAGCCGACTGGCAGCCTGTCGAGGCCGCGGATGTCGTGATCGCCGCGTTTGCCTGCCAATTGCCGGGTGCCTACATGGAAGCCATGGCCGAGCGGGAAAAAACGCCACTGTGGATGAACCTGGATTACCTGAGTGCGGAAGACTGGGTGGTCGGCTGCCACGGTTTGCCGTCGGTGAAATACAAGCACGTGCAGAAGTTCTACTTCTTTCCTGGATTCCAGAAAGACACGGGTGGCCTGTTGCGCGAAAGTGGATTGCTGGAGCGCCGCAGGCAGTTTCAGCAAAGTCCCGAGGCACAACGAGCGTTCCTGCAAGGTCTGGGGATTGATCGTGCGCCGGATGCGCAGCTGATTTCACTGTTTGCCTACGAAAATGCAGGGCTGGCCAGTTGGCTGGACGCGTTGGCAGGTGATTCGACACCTACGCACCTGCTGGTGCCGGAAGGGCGGATTCTCGCTGACGTCGAGCGTTGGTTCGGGGTCAGCGGGCTGGCGGCCGGTGCGCTGCATGTGCGCAACGCCTTGACGATGCAGGTGCTGCCGTTCGTCCGACAGGACCAGTACGACCACTTGCTGTGGTGCTGCGACTTCAACGCCGTGCGCGGTGAAGACTCCTTTGTCCGCGCCCAGTGGGCGGGCCGGCCGTTGCTCTGGCACATTTATCAACAGGAAGAAGATGTGCATCTCGACAAGCTCGAGGCCTTTCTCGCGCTTTATGTGAACGACCTTTCAGCGCCTGCGCGCGAGGCGATCAGCGGTCTCTGGCGGGCGTGGAACGCCGGTGAGAGAATGACCGATCACTGGCAATCGACCCGCAAACATTGGCCAGAACTGCAAAAACACGCCGAGACGTGGTGTCTGGAACAGGCCTCCCAGGCCGATCTTGCCGCAGCGCTGGTACAGTTTTATGTAAATTGGCTATGATACGCGGCCTAGATTTTTGTAAATCCCATCCAAATTCGGATATTCGTAATGAAAACTGGTAAAGAACTCAAACCCGGTACCGTGATCCGTATCGACAACGATCCTTGGCTGGTTCAGAAAGCTGAATTCACCAAGTCCGGTCGTAACAGCGCGATCATGAAGACCAAGCTGAAAAACCTGCTGACCGGCTACAAGACCGAAACCGTTTACGGTGCGGACGACAAGCTGGACGACGTGATCCTGGATCGCAAAGAAGCGACCCTGTCGTTCATCAGCGGTGACTCCTACACGTTCATGGACACCACCGACTACACCATGTACGAGCTGAACGCCGAAGACATCGACGCCGTTCTGCCGTTCATCGAAGAAGGCATGACCGACGTTTGCGAAGCCGTGTTCTTCGAAGGCCGTCTGGTTTCCGTAGAGCTGCCGACCACCATCGTGCGTCAGGTTGACTACACCGAAGGTTCCGCTCGCGGCGACACTTCCGGCAAGGTGATGAAGCCTGCCAAACTGAAGAACGGCACCGAGCTGTCGGTTGCTGACTTCATCAATATCGGCGACATGATCGAGATCGATACCCGCGAAGGCGGTTCCTACAAAGGCCGTGCCAAATAAGCACTGCTTTTTGAGGAATGAAAAAGCCCGACCATTGAGTCGGGCTTTTTTGTGCCTGTTGGATTCTACGATCAGCTCCCACATGGGGTACCGCGTTATTTCTTCAGGTGTTGTTTCAGCTCTTCGGACGCCTGCAACATCGCCGAACGCACCGCCGGCACCTGACTCACCACGTTGAGCAATCCGTAGTCGTGGATCATGCCGTTGTAGCGGACCGAGGTCACCGGCACACCGGCTTCGTCGAGCTTACGGGCGTAGGCTTCACCTTCATCGCGCAGGACGTCGGCTTCGGCGGTCTGTACCAGCGCCGGTGGCAGGCCCTTGAGTTGCGCAGGGGTTGCCCGCAGCGGCGAAGCATAGATCTCGTTGCGCTGTTTGGCATCGGTGGTGTAGTTGTCCCAGAACCACTTCATCATGTTGCGGGTGAGGAAGTGCCCTTCGGCAAATTGGTTGTAGGAACCGGTGTCGAAGTTGGCATCGGTCACCGGCCACAGCAGCACCTGGAACTTGATGGCCGGTGTGCCTTTGTCTTTTGCCATCAACGCGACCACCGCCGCCATGTTGCCGCCGACACTGTTGCCGGCCACGGCCAGGCGCTTGCCATCGACGTTGATCTCTTTACCGTGCTCGGCCACCCATTTGGTCGCGGCGTAAGCCTGGTTGATCGCCACCGGGTAATGTGCTTCCGGCGACGGTGTGTAATTGACGAAAACCGCCGCCGCACCCGACCCAGCCACCAGGTCACGAACCAGCCGCTCGTGGGTCGGGAAGTCTCCCAGTACCCAGCCACCGCCGTGGAAGAACATGAACACCGGCAGCTCACCCTTGACCCCGGCCGGCCGGACGATGGTCAGGCTCAGTGGTTGGCCATCGACCTGGATGGTCTTCTCGCTGACGTCGGCTTTTGGCAGCGTCAGCTTCACCCCGGCCTGCGCGCCCACCAGCACGGCGCGGGCATCTTTGGGTGTCATCTGCTCCATCGGTTTGCCGGTGCCTGCGTTCAATACATCCAGAAAGGCCTGGGTGTTGTGTTCAACGTTGCCGGCGAATGCACTGTGGACGGACAGAGCGAGAAGGGTACCGGTCAAGACTTTGCTGAAAGTGTTCATGTTCATTTCCTGTTCGGGCCTGGTTGGACGGTGAGGTTTAGACGGTTACGTGCAGGCGCACATCGACGTTGCCGCGGGTGGCGTTGGAGTACGGGCAGACCTGGTGGGCTGCGTCGACCAGGCTTTGCGCATCGGCTTGTTCAAGGCCCGGCAAGCTGATGTGCAGGTCGATGTCCAGGCCGAAACCGCCAGGGATCTGGCCGATGCCGACATGGGCAGTGATCGAGGCGTCGCTCGGGATGCTGCGCTTGGTCTGGCTGGCGACGAACTTCAGCGCACCGATGAAGCAGGCCGAGTAGCCGGCAGCGAACAGTTGCTCAGGGTTGGTCGCCGCACCGCCGGCGCCGCCGAGTTCTTTCGGGGTAGCAAGTTTGACGTCGAGGATGTTGTCGCTGGAAATCGCACGACCGTCACGGCCACCGGTGGAAGTTGCGATTGCGGTGTAGAGAGTTTGCATGGTGAAAGCCTCGTTCGGGTTTGATTTTTTTGCGCTAAATGTTTGCGCGCCAAGTAAGTGCGAAATGAATGTATCGCGCAAATGTTTAGTGCGCAATATAAATTTCGAGATTGACTGATCGCCGATCTAACAGGTTGGCTGGAAGTACTGAGTTAGAGCTATGGAGGCGAGATCGTCGGCGACAAATTTTTTTCACCGACGATAGAAACTGTAGGAGCGAGCATGCTCGCGAAAAACCTGAGAACACCAAGGTGAATCAGGTTTCCCGCGTCATCGTTGAGCACCATCGCGAGTGTGCTCGCTCCTACAGGGGATCTGTGGTGTCAGAGGCTGTCTTGCAGATGTTGACGCAGCTCTTGCAGCTCCGCTTGCAGTTTTTGCAGTCGCTCCAGGGTCATGCCGCTGGCACCAAGGATGCATTGGGGAATGTCCCGCGCCTTGTCGCGCAAGGCGCGGCCTTGTTCGGTGAGCTCGACGATCACCACGCGCTCGTCTTCACGGCTACGGGTGCGGCTGAGCACGCCTTCGGCTTCCAGGCGCTTGAGCAGCGGCGTCAGAGAACCAGGATCGGTCAACAGGCGAGCGCTGATTTCGCCGACGGTCAAACCGTCCTGTTCCCACAGCACCATCATTGCCAGGTACTGTGGATAAGTCAGGCCCAGCGCTTGCAGCAAGGGCTTGTAGACCTTGGTCATCATCAGCGAAGTGGAATGCAGGGCGAAGCAGGCCTGGTTGTCCAGCAGCAGGTCGTCGCAGGTATCCGGGGTGTTGCGCTCGGTGGTCATTTCGAAACCTTGATCAGTGATCATCATGAATCTAGCGGGCAAATCTTTAATGCACCAGACAATTCTAGACTAATGGTGGTCCAGTTGGGCTTGCAGTACCAAGTCCCATGGCGGAATAGGGCTGAAACGGGTTTTCAGGTATTCCAGCAACAAGCGGCTGCGGGAGTTGGGCTGCTGCTCCAGACGCAAGGCATAGATTCCGGAGCTTTCCGGTTTGGGCAGGCCGTTTTCGCAGAACAGCGGCACCAGCTCGCCACGCAGCAGGTATTCGCTGGCCAGCCAGGTCGGCAAATGTGCAATGCCCAAACCAGCCAGTGCACCGCAGACCAGTGCTTCGGCATTGTTGGCGCTCATGCGGATGCGCGATGGTCGATGCAGTTGCAACTGACCGTTTTGTTCAAATCGCCAGGCGAACGGAGGCGCGAGTCCATCCCAGTCCAGGCCATCGTGCTCGCTCAACTGCCTCGGATCGCTTGGCACGCCGCGCCGTTGCAAGTAATCGGGACTGGCGCAGGCGATGCGCACCATGCTCGCCAACGGCGTGGCCACCAGGCGAGTGTCGGCCAATTGCCCGGCGCGTAACACCAGATCAACCTTGCCCAGGTTCAAGCCCTGCATGTCGACAAAACTGTCGATCAGGTGCAACTGCACGTCGAGACCGGGATAGAGCATGAGAAAATCGGCAATCACCGGCGCCAGATGCCGTCGACCGAACGCCGCTGGCGCATCGACCCGAATCAAGCCTTCGGGCGCACTGCTGAGCGATACGGCTTCTGCCCTGGCCAGACGCAATTCCGCGACGATCCGGCGCGCCCGTTCGGCAAACGCCAGACCAGCCGGTGTCGCACGGACCGCGTGGGTACTGCGAATGAATAACTGGCTGCCGACGGCGCTTTCCAGACTGTCGATACGTCGAGCCACCGCCGAAGGCGTCAGTGGATGGCGGCGTGATGCGGCAGAAAAACTGCCGGTTTCCAGCACGTCCAGAAACAGGCCCAGTTGGTCGGTCAGTTGGTTGGGATTCATGGTTTACTTATTGCCTATGCGAGTTTTGCATAGCCATTGTGCGTTGCTGTGCGTTTCCGTGCCATCACCATCTGCGTAGGATGAAAGGCCTGACGGAGTGGGGAAAATCGCAGTGATCGAGTTTTTGATGTATCTGGTCTTCGGCGCTGCCTTGGGCACCCTCGGCGGCATCTTCGGCATCGGTGGCGGACTGATCGCCATACCGCTGCTGGGCGTATTGTTTGGTCTCGATCAGCAGATTGCCCAAGGGACGGCGCTGGTGATGGTGGTACCGAACGTGATGCTGGCGCTGTGGCGTTATCACCAGCGTAATCGCATCGAATTGCGCCACGCACTGCCGCTGGCATCCATGGGCTTTTGCTTTGCCTGGATCGGTTCGATCTGGGCGGTGGGCATTGATGCGCAAATCATGCGCCTGGGTTTCGTCGCGTTCCTGATAGCACTGTCGGCATACAACCTGATGCGCATGTTCTACGCCAGCGCCCCGGCTTCTGCGCAGATGAACTATTCGTGGCCATGGCTCGGGGTGCTCGGTGCCGCATCCGGCACCATGGGTGGTTTGTTTGGTGTAGGCGGGGCCGTGGTGGCGACGCCGGTGTTGACCAGCCTGTTCGGCACCACCCAGGTGGTTGCCCAGGGCTTGTCGCTGGCGCTGGCCCTGCCGAGCACCGGCGTTACCCTGGTCACCTATGCCGTGCACCATGAAGTGGACTGGATGATCGGCGTGCCACTGGCAGTCGGCGGCCTGATGAGCATCAGTTGGGGCGTCAAGATTGCCCACGCCATGCCCGAGCGAACGCTGCGCGCACTGTTCTGCGGGTTTCTGGTGTTCTGCGCGGTGATGCTCGCCTTTAAGGTTTGAAGCCCTCGATGATGTGTTCGGCCAGGCACTCGGTGATCGGCGATGGGTTGTGCAGGTTGCGCACCAGCATGATGCTGGCTTCGGGCAACACCGGCAGGTCTTCGTCTTCACCGAGGATGCGCATGTCCGCGGTGACCAGGCTTTCCAGTTGCGCCGTCACGGCCAGACCGGCACTGACCACCGCCATGATGGCCGACAGGCTGTCGCTGTTGTAAGCCACGCGATATTCACGGCCCATGGCGTCCAGGGCATTGCAGGCCCACAGGCGGCAGAAGCAATCGCTGTTGAACATCGCCAACGGCAGCGGTGTCTGCTCGTGAGCGCTGTAGCATTGTGCCTCGGCCCAGACAAAACGCTCCTTGCGCAGCAACTGACCGATTTCGTTGCCCGGCTCGCGGGTGACGATGGTCAGGTCCAGATCCTGGCGCAACAGCAACTGTTTTGATGATTCGCAGTGCACCTCGATCTGGATCAGCGGGTACGACTGGGCAAAGCGCCGCAAAATCCCCGGCAGGAAACGCATCACGTAATCGTCTGGCGTACCGATGCGCACCATGCCGACCATGTGCGGCTCGCGCAGGGTGTTGAACACCTCGCTGTGCAGCTTGAGGATGCGCCGGGCGTACCCCAGCAATACCTGGCCTTCTGCCGTCAGTCGGACCTGCCGGCCGTCGCGCTGGAATAATTGCCGCTGCAATACATCTTCTTCCAGCCGTTTCATCTGCATGCTCACGGCTGACTGGGTGCGGTTGACCTGTTCCCCGGCCCGGGTAAATCCGCCCTGGTCGGCGATGGCGACGAAGGTACGCAACACTTCGGTATCGATACTCGGGTAGGCAGACATTCATCAATCTCCGAGATATGTGACATCAGAAACATTCGTTGGATTGATCTTAGGCTTGGGCAGAGACTGAAGCCATCCAAACGGAGGGCAACAAGATGAAAGGTCAACATGAACATCAAGCAGTAGAACCGCACACTCACCATCTGGTATCGGACCTGTTGCACAAGTTCAGCCGCTGGTACGAACTTCACCGCGAGCGCGAGCTGTTGGCGAGCCTGAGTGATGAAGCACTGAAGGACATCGGCATGAGCCGTGCAGACGTGGAGCATGAATCGGTCAAACCCTTTTGGAATGACCCGATGCACAAATGAGCAATACACCACTACACAAACCGACTTTCGGTGAGGTAGGTTGCGAGCAGACAAGGAGGTGCCCATGCCCGCAACACAATCCTTTTCCCTCAAACAGGCTCGGCGTCTGGCGCTGGCTGCCCAAGGATTCAACGGGCGCCAGCCGCCGGTGCCGGTCAAACCGCTTCAACTCAACCGTCTGATCGAACGGCTGGGCCTTCTGCAGATCGACTCCGTCAACGCTGTGGTGCGCTCGCACTACCTACCGCTTTTTTCCCGTCTCGGTCATTACGCTCCCGATTTGCTCGACCAGGCGGCCTGGAGCCGGGGCCGGCGCCGTACATTGTTTGAATACTGGGGGCATGAAGCCTCGCTGTTGCCCTTGTCTATGTATCCATTGATGCGCTGGCGCATGCAGCGTGCGAGGCGGGGTGAAGACATTTATCAACAGCTGGCGCGTTTCGGTCGCGAACAACAGGACACGATTCGCCGGGTGCTGGCCTGTGTTGAGGAGCAGGGTGCGCTGGGCGCAGGCAGCCTGTCGACTCGCCAGGAGCGGGCCGGGCCGTGGTGGGACTGGAGCGCGGAAAAGCACGCATTGGAATGGTTGTTCGCCGCCGGTGAAGTGACCGTTGCCGGCCGACGCGGGTTCGAGCGGCTCTATGACCTGCCGGAGCGGGTCATTCCGCCGGCGATCCTGGCGCAATCGGTACTCACCGAGACCGAGGCTCAGCGCGGACTGTTGCTGCATGCTGCGACAGCCTTGGGGGTGGGCACGGAGAAGGACTTGCGCGACTACTTTCGGCTGAACCCCGCCGACAGTCGCCCGCGACTTGAGGAGCTGGTCGAGGCGGGCGAGTTGCTCAGATGTGAAGTCCAGGGCTGGCGGCAGCCGGCGTATTGCCTGCCCGAGCCCAAAGTACCGCGCAAGGTCGAGGCCAGCGCGCTGCTTTCACCGTTCGACTCGCTGATCTGGGAGCGCAGTCGCACCGAGCGCCTGTTCGATTTTCGTTACCGGCTGGAAATTTATACGCCACAGGACAAGCGGATCTTTGGCTATTATGTCTTGCCGTTTTTGCACAGCGAACGGATTGCCGCGCGGGTTGATCTGCGCGCCGAGCGTGCGGCGGGGCAGTTGGCGGTGCATGCGGTGCATGAGGAGGAGCAGGGGCTGGATGACGAAGGGATGCTGGCGCTGGCCGTCAATTTGCGGCGGATGGCGGATTGGCTGGGGTTGGAACGGGTGCAGTTGAATTGCCCGCGGGCGAGTGCGGCAAGATTGCGGGTAGCATTGGCACAGATAAATGAGTGACTGATCTGGCCTAATCGCCAGCAGGCTGGCTCCCACACTGGATCTGTGTCGTACACAAAACCCGTGTGGGAGCTAGCCTGCTAGCGATAGCGGTACATCAGGCGATCGAAAACTACCGTCGAACCTGCTTCAAGGTTTCAGCAATCAAAAACGCCAATTCCAGCGACTGATCGGCATTCATCCGCGGGTCGCAATGAGTGTGATAACGATCCGACAAGCCATCCTCGGTAATCGGTCGCGCACCGCCGATGCACTCGGTGACGTTCTGCCCGGTCATTTCGATATGGATGCCGCCGGCATAGCTGCCTTCGGCCTGGTGCACCTGGAAGAACTGCTTCACTTCGCCGAGGATCTGCGCGAAGTCGCGGGTCTTGTAGCCGCTGCTGGCCTTGATGGTGTTACCGTGCATCGGGTCCGAACTCCACAGCACCTGCTTGCCTTCCCGTTGAACGGCACGGATCAGTTGTGGCAGGTGATCGCCGACCTTGTTCGCGCCCATCCGCGCGATCAGGTTCAGACGGCCTGGGTCGTTGTCCGGGTTGAGAATGTCGATCAGGCGGATCAGGTCGTCGGTGTTCATGCTCGGGCCGACCTTGACCCCGATCGGATTGTTCACCCCGCGCAGGAATTCGACGTGGGCACCGTCAAGCTGACGGGTGCGATCACCGATCCACAGCATATGGGCCGAGCAGTCGTAGTAATCGTTGGTCAGGCTGTCGCGACGCACGAAGGCTTCTTCATAGTTCAACAGCAGCGCTTCGTGGGCAGTGAAGAAACTGGTTTCGCGCAGCTGCGGAGAACTGTCCATGCCGCAGGCGCGCATGAACGCCAGGGTTTCATCGATGCGGTCGGCGAGATGACTGTACTTTTCCGCCAGGGCCGAGTTTGCGATGAAATCCAGGTTCCACTTGTGCACTTGGTGCAGGTCGGCAAACCCGCCCTGGGCGAAGGCGCGCAACAGGTTCAGGGTGGCGGTGGATTGGTGATAGGACTGCAGCAAGCGTTCCGGATCTGGCACGCGGCTTTTTTCGTCGAAACCGATACCGTTGACGATATCGCCACGGTAGGCCGGCAGGGTCACGCCATCGATGGTCTCGTCGTTGGCCGAACGCGGCTTGGCAAACTGTCCGGCCATGCGCCCGACCTTGACCACCGGGCAACCGGCCGCAAAGGTCATGACGATCGCCATTTGCAGCAACACCTTGAAGGTGTCGCGGATTTTCGCGGCAGAGAACTCGGCGAAGCTTTCGGCGCAGTCGCCACCCTGCAACAGAAAGGCGCGGCCCTGGGTCACTTCTGCAAACTGACGACGCAATTCCCGGGCTTCACCGGCAAACACCAGCGGCGGGTAGCTGGCCAGGGTTTGCTCGACGTGCTGCAAATGCGCCGCATCGGGGTATTGGGGTTGTTGCTGGATCGGCAGGGCGCGCCAGCTGTCAGGACTCCAGGGTTGGCTCATCACGGTCTCTAATGTTTTACGCTCGGACAACCATGTTATCAGCAATTAGTGCGTGACCTGTTCCCGAAGCTTGGCGGACAATCGCGCCTTTGCCGCTGCCCGCAGCGGTGTGGTTGTGGTGTGGCTGCGCTGCTGTTTATTCGATGCAGGCATAGTGACGTTCGGGAGACGAAATGACTGAGGAGCGCGTCGAGCATTTGCTCGCCGAGGTGCAGGACGAATTTGGTGTGATTCGCGTGCTGGAAGTGGCCGATTACCGTTTTCTCGAATTCGGTGATGCCATCGAGCAAAGTTGCGTGTTCACGGCCGACCCGAGCTGGCTCGAATACGATTACACCCGAGCGATGCTGATCGGTGCGCTGTGCCATGAGCAGCCGGAAAGCGCACTGTTTCTAGGACTCGGTGCCGGTACGCTGACACAGGCCTGTCTCAAGTTCCTGCCGCTGGAAGACGTCGAAGCCATCGAGTTGCGGCCCGATGTGCCGCGTCTGGCCATCGAGTATCTTGGGCTGGATGACGATCCGCGCCTGTATATCCGCGTGGGCGATGCGCTGGAACTGCTCGACACCGCCGAGTCCGCGGACCTGATTTTTGTCGACCTCTACACCGACGTCGGTCCGGGTGCCGGGCACCTGGCCTGGACCTTCCTGGAAAACTGCCAGAAACGCCTGAATCCGGGTGGTTGGCTGGTGATCAACCAATGGGCCACCGACGACGGTAAGCCGCTGGGCGCCGCACTGCTGCGCGGGCTCTATCACCGACACTACTGGGAGTTGCCGGTGAAGGAGGGCAACGTGATTCTGATCGTGCCTTCCGATTTGGATCAAGTGCTGGACATGGACGGGGTGATTGCTCGAGCTGAAGCGCTGGCGCCAAGGCTGGGGTATTCGTTGCAGTCATTGATCAAGTGCATTCGTCCGGCGACATAAGTCGGCGTTTGTGACGGCCTCGTTGGGGGGAGGGGGGACGATCCAAACAGCACGCACACCCCCCCTGGTGAGGAAACACCCCCCCCAAAA